>DXAC01000016.1 GCA_019117205.1 Candidatus Allofournierella merdigallinarum
TACAACAACCGGCGTATTAAGGCAAAGCTAAAGGGCCTGCCGCCTGCAATTCACAGACAACAAGCCCTTTCGGCTGCTTGAACTATTTTTATTCCAAAATATTGTCTAACTTTTTGGGGTCACTTCAGAAAGGAGCCGGGCGGTTTTGCGTCACAGAATCAGCATCGCATCCCCGAACGAGAAGAAGCGGTACCGCTCCTCCACCGCGGCCTTATAGGCCGCCATGGTCTTGTCGTAGCCGTAGAAGGCCGACACCAGCATGATGAGGGTGCTCTCGGGCAGGTGGAAGTTGGTGATCAGTCCGTCGATGCAGCGGAAGGGCACGCCGGGATAGAGGAAGATGCTGGTGTTGCCGCTGCAAGGCCGGATCTCGCCGTACCTGGCGGCCACCGCCTCGAGGGTGCGGCAGCTGGTGGTGCCGACGGCGATCACCCGGTGGCCGCCGGCCTTGGCCTCGCGGATCTGCCGGGCGGTCTCCTCGCTGACCGAGTACCACTCGCTGTGCATCTTGTGGTCGGTGATCTCGTCCTCCTGCACCGGGCGGAAGGTGCCGAGACCGACGTGCAGCGTCACCTCGGCGATCCCCACCCCTTTGGCCCGGATGGTGTCCATCAGCTCGGGGGTGAAGTGGAGCCCCGCCGTCGGGGCGGCGGCGCTGCCCAGCTCCTTGGCGTAGACGGTCTGGTACTGGCTCTGGTCCTCCAATTGCTTGGTGATGTAGGGGGGCAGCGGCATCTTGCCGAAGGCGTCCAGCTTTTCATAGAGGGTCTCGGTGTCGTAGCGGAAGGTGACCAGCTTGTTGCCGTCCTCCATCGTCTCGTCGACGGTGGCGGTCAGAGTGCCGTCGCCGAAGGTGACGACGTTGCCCGGGTGCATCCGCTTGCCGGGCTTGGCCAGGCATTCCCACTGGTCCCCCTTCACCTGCCGCAGAAGCAGCAGTTCGCAGACCGCGCCGGTCGGCTGCTTGACGCCGACGATGCGGGCCGGCAATACCTTGGAATTGTTCACGACCAGCAGGTCCCCCGGCATAAGATAGTCTGTCAGGTCGCGGAAGATGCGGTGTTCGATTTTGTCGCTGCCGCGGTGCAGCACCATCAGCCGCGCCGCGTCGCGGGGGCTGACCGGTTCCTGCGCGATCAGCTCTTTGGGCAGTTCATACCAAAAATCTTTTTTCAACATGGGTTGCATTCGCCTTTCCAGTGGGTTGACACGGGTGCCGTATCAATGATATCATAAGTTTTATCAACTGGTCCTTATTATAGAACAAGACCGCCCGGTTTGCAAGCCGTCCTTTCGGCACAGCCGGCCCCCGGTCCGAAAGGAAAGGTGCTGGAAATGAATAAGCAGTATTACAAGGTGGGCGTCGTGGGCGCCACCGGCATGGTCGGACAGCGTTTTGTCACCCTGCTGGAAAACCATCCCTGGTTCAAATTGACCGTCCTGGCGGCCTCGGGCCGCAGCGCGGGCAAGACCTATGCCGACGCGGTGGGCAGCCGCTGGGCCATGCCCGTCCCGATGCCCGAGAGCGTCAAGCAGATGGTGGTGCAGGACGCCGCCGAGGTGGAAAAGATCGCCGCCCAGGTCGACTTTATCTTCTGCGCCGTCAATATGCCCAAGAGCGAGATCAAGGCCCTGGAAGAGGCCTACGCCAAAGCCGAGTGCCCGGTGGTCTCCAACAACAGCGCCCACCGCGGCACCCCCGACGTGCCGATGGTGGTGCCCGAGATCAACGCCGAGCACATCGAGATCATCCCGGCCCAGCGCCGCCGCCTCGGCACCAAACGGGGCTTCATCGCCGTCAAGTCGAACTGCAGCCTGCAGAGCTACGTCCCCGCCTTCCACCCCCTGATGAAGGAGTTCGGGGTCGAAAAGGCCCTGGTCTGCACCTATCAGGCCATTTCGGGCGCAGGCAAGACCTTTGACCGGATGCCCGAGATCGTCGACAACGTCATCCCCTACATCGGCGGCGAGGAGGAAAAGAGCGAGCAGGAGCCCCTCAAGCTGTGGGGCCGCATCGAGGGCGACCGGATCGTCAACGCCGAAAAGCCGGTCATCACCGCCCAGTGCTTCCGGGTGCCGGTGTCGGACGGCCACACCGCCGCCGTCTTTGTCAGCTTTGCCAAAAAGCCCACCAGAGAGCAGATCCTCGACGCCTGGAAGAATTTCCGCGGCCCCGCGCAGGAGCTCGGCCTGCCCAGCGCCCCCAAACAGTTCCTCCACTATTTTGAGGAGAACGACCGTCCCCAGCCCAAACTCGACCGCGACACCGAGCACGGCATGGCCGTCTGCATCGGCCGCCTGCGGGAGGACACCCTCTTCGACTACAAGTTCGCCTGCATGAGCCACAACACCCTGCGGGGCGCTGCCGGCGGCGGCGTTCTGCTGGCCGAGCTGCTGGCTGCCAAGGGCTACCTGGACTGATCCGCGCAAACGCGCGCTCACCCATTTCACAGCAAAGGAGAGCCTAGTTATGATGAAACAGCCTGTTTTTACCGGCGCGGGCGTGGCCGTCATCACCCCGATGCACGACAACGGCAGCATCAACTTTGATGTGCTGGGGCAGATTCTGGAGGATCAGATCGCCCGCGGCACCGACGCCATTATCATCTGCGGCACCACCGGCGAGTGCTCCACCATGACCGACGCCGAGCAGCTGTCGGCCATCAAGTTCACCGTCGACACCGTCGCCCACCGGGTGCCGGTGGTGGCGGGCGCCGGCTCCAACGATACGGCCCACGGCTGCGCCCTGGCCGCCGGCGCGGCCAACTGCGGCGCCGACGCCCTGCTGATGGTCACCCCCTATTACAACAAGACCAGCCAGGCGGGGCTCATCGCCCACTTTACCGCCATGGCCGAGGCGGGCGGCATCCCGGTCATCCTCTACAATGTGCCGTCCCGCACCGGCGTCAACATCAAGCCCGAGACGGCCAAAAAGCTGAGCGAGCATCCCCTCGTCAACGGCATCAAGGAGGCCTCGGGCAACATCGCCCAGGTAGCCCAGATCGCGGCGGCCTGCGGCGACGCGCTGAACATCTACTCGGGCAACGACGACCAGGTGGTGCCCCTTCTGTCCCTCGGCGGCAAGGGGGTCATCAGCGTGGTCTCCAACATCGCCCCCACCCTGGTGCACGACTGCTGCAAGGCCTGGTTTGACGGCGACGTCGAGACCGCCCGCCGCCTGCAGCTGGAAATGCTGCCCCTGTGCGACGCCATGTTCTGCGACGTCAATCCCATCCCGGTCAAATACGCCATGAACCTGCTGGGCTGGGACGCCGGCAAATGCCGCCTGCCCCTCGTCGAGCCGGGCGAGGCACAGAAAGTCAAGATCGAGCAGACCCTGCGCAGCTGCGGCCTGCTGGCATAACGGCGCGCGGGCCAGCCCCGCCGCAAACGGAAAGGAAGCAAAAACCATGACCGAACTTGTCATCCAGGGCATCGGCGGCCGGATGGGCCACGTCCTCTGCGACCTGATCGCCCAGCGCAGCGACTGCCGGGTGATCGCCGGCATCGACCTGCAGTCCGGCGAGCAGAACGGCATCCCCGTCTACGCCGACCCCAACGAGCTGGCCGGCCGGGGGGACGTCATCATCGACTTCAGCTCCCCCGCCGCGGTCGAGAAGATCCTGCCCTACTGCGAGGCCCACAAGACCCCCATCGTCCTGTGCACCACCGGTATGTCGGATGAGCTCAACCTCAAGATCGTCCAGCTCTCCCGCAGCGTGCCGGTCTTTAAGAGCGCCAATATGTCTCTCGGCATCAACCTGCTGATCGAGCTGTGCAAGCGCGCCTCGGCCATCCTCGGCACCGCCTATGACGTCGAGATCGTCGAGCAGCACCACCACAACAAGGTGGACGCCCCCAGCGGCACCGCCCTGATGCTGGCCGACGCCGTCAACGAGCAGGCCGGCGGCGCCTACCACTATGTCTACGACCGCGCCTCGGTGCGGGAAAAGCGGGACCCGATGGAGCTCGGGATCAGTTCGGTCCGCGGCGGCAGCATCGTGGGCGACCACGAGGTGCTCTTCTGCGGGCCGGATGAGGTGATCACCCTCAAGCACACCGCCTATTCCCGCAGCGTCTTTGCCAACGGGGCCATCAACGCCGCCCTCTACCTCGCCGGCAGGGAGCCGGGCCTGTACAACATGAGCGACCTCATCGCCGAGCGCTGAGCCGCTCCCCTCTTCTGAAAGGAGGGACCGATGACCCATCCCACCCCCGCGCCGCGGGCCCCTCTGCCCCTCTGGGCCGCCGCAGCCGCCCTGGCGGCGGCACTGGCCCTCTGTGTCGGGCTGGGCGGTTTCCGCCCCGGCGGCGAAGCCGTCTCGGCACAGCCGGACGGGCCGCCCGCTTCCAGCCTGCAGGCCCAGCCGGAGCCCTTGCCCGAACCGCAGCCGGTGGTCGAGACGGTGGACTTTTCCGCCACCGGCGACAACCTCATCCACGCCAAAATTTATCAGCAGGCCGCCGCCCGCGCCGTCGGCGGCGCGGCCTACAGCTTCGACTCCTGCTACGAGAAGCTGGTCCCCTTCTACCGCGGCTTTGACGTCAACTGGATCAACCAGGAGACCCTCTGCACCGACGAGCTGGCCCCTTCCACCTACCCCTGCTTTTCGACCCCGGGCGACTGCGCCCGCGCCCTCTACCGGGCGGGGTTCCGGGTCTTCAGCCTGGCCAACAACCACACCTATGACAAGGGCGCGGAAGGCATCGCCGCCACCCTCCGGTTCTGGGCGTCCATGCCGGAGGATGTGGTCATCACCGGGCTGTGGCGGAGCGAAGAGGACCCCATCCCCCTCCAGACGGTGAACGGCATCACCATCGCCTATCTGTCCTACACCGAGCACACCAATGGCATCCCCCGCAGCAGCGGAATGGAAGCCGGCGTCATCACCACCAGCCAGACCGACCTGATCGAGCGGCAGGTGAAGCGGGCGGCTGCCCTGGCCGACTTTGTGGTGGTGGGGGCCCACTGGGGGGTGGAGGACAGCCACACCGTCACCGACGGTCAGCGCGCTCTGGCGCAGAGGCTGGCCGACTGGGGCGCCGACGTCATCGTCGGGACCCATCCCCATGTACTGCAGAACGCCGAATGGCTGACGGCAGCCGACGGGCGGCAGGCGTTCGTCGCCTATTCCCTCGGCAATTTTCTCAGCACCCAGAGCAAGCCCGACCAGCTGGTCGGCGCCGTCCTGACCCTGCGGCTGCAAAAGACCACCGATCCCGGCGGGACCGTCCGGCTGGAGATCCTCTCCCCCCGGCTGCACCCCACCGTCACCCATTACGGTCCGGGCAAGACCGAGGTGCGGGCCTATCTCTATCGGGATTATACCCCCGCGCTGGCCGACGCCCACGGCGTGCGGGCCGAATACGGCAGCTTCAGCCACGATTTCATCCGCGCCGCCGCCCAAACGTACATCGACGCGGCGTTTCTGGACTTAACCTGAAAAAGCCCTGCCATGCAGGGCGGAAGGGAGCACGATTATGTACGGAGTATCGAAAATCAGCGCCGAGCCCGGCGTCATGATGATCAGCGTGCAGGACGCGGCTTTCAGCGCCGGCAGCCTGGCGCGCTATCTGCAGATCTTTGCCGACACCGGCGTCGTGGTGGACATGATCAGCCAGAGCGCCCCCCACGGCACCCGGCTGGATTTCAGCTTCACCGCTTCCAGCGGCGACCTGCCCCTGGTCATGAAGGCCCTCTCGGCGGCCAAGCTGGACCCCGACGCCAAAGCCGCCCCGCTGATCAGCGTGGGCTACTCCAAGCTGAACCTCTTCGGCGAGGAGATGGTGGCAAGCTGCGGCGTGGCGGCCCGGGCTCTGTCCGCCCTGGCTTCGGCCGGCATCGAGGTCCATCTCATCACCACCAGCGACCTGGACATCTCCCTTTTGGTCCGCAGCGAGAACGAGGACGCCGCCTACGACGCCCTGCGCCGGGCTTACGAGCTGTAAACCGGGTCAATTTGCACAAGAAACGCCGTGTCATTTTATACTGATTCACGAAATATAAAGCAACTGTATTTTTTCTGCTGTAAATCAGTGGAAATTGTGGTAGAATGGCATAGGAGTAAGCTGTTCGTCACAGCCTGCGGGGCGCGCCCCTGCGGGAGAACGGCAAATTTGGCATGATAAGGAGAGACAAAAGCACTATGGGATTCTTTTCCAACCTGTTCCACAAAAAGGAAGAGCCGGCCCCCGCGCCCGCTGCCAAACCCGCCGCGCCTGCCGGCGATAAGATCGTCTATGCGCCCGTCGAGGGCGAGATCCGCATTCTGAGCGAGATCGACGACCCCGTTTTCTCCAGCGAAGCGCTGGGCAAGGGCTGCGCCATCGAGCCCTCCAAGGGTGAAGTGGTGGCCCCCTTTGACGGCACCATCGAGCAGGTGGCCGAGACCAGCCACGCTGTGGGCATCATGGGCGACAACGGCCTGGAAGTGCTGATCCACGTCGGCATGGACACCGTCGAGCTCAAGGGCAAGGGCTATGATCCCAAGGTCAAGGTGGGCGACAAGGTCAAGAAGGGCCAGCTGCTGCTCAAGTTTGACATGGCCGCCATCTCTGCCGCGGGCTACAAGCTGACCACCCCTGTCGTGGTCACCAATACCGATGACTTTACCAGTGTCGAGCCCATCGCCACCGGCAAAGTCACCGAGGGCCAGGACGTCGTTCTGGTAAAATAAGGTTTCCTTGTGGTGTAGGGATCTTGCACTTGTGGGGGCGGAGCTTTTCGGGGCTCCGCCCCCGCGGCCTGTCCGGGCAAACAAAGCGGCGCTCCCCTGCCGGATGATTCCGGTGCGGGGAGCGCCGCGTTTTTGTCTGTTTTACAGGGTCACCTTGTGGTAGACCTTCTTGCCCTTCTTGATGACGATGCCCTCGGCCAGCTGATCCTTGGTAAAGCTGGCGGTGGGAGCGGCCACCTTCTCGCCGTTGACCAGGACGCCGCCCTGGGTGACCAGGCGGCGGGCCTCGCCGTTGGAGGCGGCCAGCCCGGCCTTGACCATCAGGGTCAGAATGCCGATGCCGCCGTCGGTCAGGTCGGCCTCGGTCAGGGTGGTGGTGGGCATATGCTCGGTGTCGGCTGCGCCGCCAAAGAGAGCGCGGGCGGTGTTCTGGGCCTTTTCGGCCTCCTCCTTGCCATGGACCATGCTGGTCAGCTCGTAAGCCAGGATCTCCTTGGCCTCGTTCAGCTTCTGGTCCTTCCAGGAGGCCATCTCGTCGATCTGCTCCAGCGGCAGGAAGGTCAGCATCCGAATGCACTTCATGACGTCGGCGTCGTCGACGTTGCGCCAGTACTGGTAGAACTCGAAGGGGCTGGTCTTGTTGGGGTCCAGCCAGACGGCGTTGCCGGCGGTCTTGCCCATCTTCTTGCCCTGGGAGTCGGTCAGCAGGGTGATGGTCATGGCGTAGGCGTCCTTGCCCAGCTTGCGGCGGATCAGCTCGGTGCCGCCCAGCATGTTGGACCACTGGTCGTCGCCGCCGCACTGGAGGTTGCAGCCCACGGTCTGGAACATGTGATAGAAATCGTAGGACTGCATGATCATGTAGTTGAACTCCAGGAAAGACAGGCCCTTTTCCATCCTCTGCTTGTAGCACTCGGCCCGGAGCATATTGTTCACCGAGAAGCAGGCGCCCACCTCCCGCAGCAGCTCGATGTAGTTCAGGTCCATCAGCCAGTCGGCGTTGTTGAGCATCAGGGCCTTGCCCTCGGAGAAGTCGATGAACTTGCTCATCTGCTTTTTAAAGCACTCGCAGTTGTGGGCGATGGTCTCCACCG
This sequence comes from Candidatus Allofournierella merdigallinarum, assembly GCA_019117205.1. Taxonomy (GTDB): domain Bacteria; phylum Bacillota; class Clostridia; order Oscillospirales; family Ruminococcaceae; genus Allofournierella_A; species Allofournierella_A merdigallinarum. Next base: position 7,772 of record DXAC01000016.1, read on the forward strand.
TCATCATGCTGCGCATATCGGTGCGGCCGCTGGGGTCGCCCACCATACCGGTGCCGCCGCCGATCAGGGCGATGGGCCGGTTGCCCGCCTTTTGCAGCCGCCGCATGAGCATCAGCGCCATGAAATGACCCACATGCAGCGAGTCCGCGGTGGGGTCAAAGCCGATGTAAAAGGTAGCCTTGCCGTTGTTGATGAGGTCCTTGATCTCCTCTTCGTCGGTGACCTGGGCCACCAGGCCCCGGGCCACCAGCTCGTCGTAGATGGTCATTCTTGTCATTTCCTCCTTGTGATCGGGCAAAGGGCGAAAAAAGCCCCCTGCCAAAATGAATTGGCAGAGGGCGAAAGCTCGCGGTACCACCTCTGTTCGCCGCCTCCCTCGCGGAAAGCGGCCTCGGCGGGTGCATACACACCCTGGCGCTGTAACGTGCGCCCACGGCAAAGCCTACTGGGCGGTCATCCGCCGTTCAGCCCGCTGCTCCGGGATGTATTCCCCACCGCACGCGCTGCCCTTTGCACCAAACCAGGGCTTCTCTGCGCCGCGTTGACGGCGGGTACTGGTTCCCATCCTCGCATTTGAATTCAGTATACACCCAAAAATCCGGTTGTCAAGGGGTCACAGCCCCAGCATCTCCCGGGCGTTGGCCAGCGCGATGGGGGTGATCTGGTCGCCGGAGATGATGCGGGCCAGCTCCTCCACACGACCCTCGCCGTCCAGCGGATACAGCCGGGTGTAGGTGCGCTCTTCCTCCACGTTCTTGCGGATGAGCAGGTGACGGTCCGCCTGGGCGGCGATCTGGGCGGTGTGGGTGATGCAGATCACCTGCCGGCCCCGGGAGGTCTGCTTCAGTTTCTGGCCGATGCGTCCCGCCGCCGAGCCGGACACGCCGGTGTCGATCTCGTCGTAGATCACGGTGCCGATGGAGTCTTTCTCCGCCAGGGCGCTTTTCAGCGCCAGCATGATGCGGCTCAGTTCCCCGCCGCTGGCGATCTTTGCCAGCGGCTTGGGCGCTTCACCCGGGTTTGGGGAGATGTAAAACTCCAGGGTGTCCTGACCGGAGCCCGCCAGCGGCCCACGGCTGTGCTGCAGCGTAAAGCGCACGCCGGGCATGTTCAAAAAGGTACAGGCCTCCACCAGCTGCTGTTCCAGCGCCGCGAATGCCCCAAGGCGCGACTGGGTCAGGGCCTCCGCCTTTTCCCTTGCCTTGCGGTAGAGGGCCTGTTTCTCGGCGTTGAGCCGCGCCAGCGTCTCGTCCGCCTGCTCGATGCCCTCCAGTTCGGCGCGGGCGGAGGCGGCATATTCCAGCACCTTGTCCACGCTGCCGCCGTATTTGTGCTTGAGCCGGTAGAGCTCGTCCAGCCGCTGCTCCACCCGGTCCAGCTCCTGGGGGTCCAGACCGTAGCCCTCCAGCCGGTCGGCCAGGTCGGTGGCCAGCTCCCGGGCGGTGTAGTACAGCTCGGCGAGCTTTTCACTGGCCGGGCGCAGGGTCTCGTCCAGCTCCGCCGCGCCCTCCAGCTGGCTGGAGGCGCCCCCCAGCAGGTCGGCAGCGCCGTTAAAGTCATCCCCGCCGGCAAGCGCCGCCTGGGCCGCGCTCACCTGCTCCAGAATCGCCTGGGCGTGGCTGAGCACCTGCCGGCGGGCGGCAAGCTCCTCCTCCTCTTCCGGCCGGGGCGCCGCCGACTCGATCTCCTCCATCTGGAAGCGGAGAAGCTCCATCCTGCGCTGTTTTTCGTTTTCGTCCATCTGCAAAGCGTCCGCCTGGCGCTTCACCGCGATGAGCTGCCGGTAGAGGGCGCGGTACTCGCCGTACAGCCCCTCGTTTTGGGCGTAGAGGTCCAGCAGGGCAAGATGCCGCGCCGGGTTGGTCAGGTTCTGGTTGTCGTGCTGGCCGTGGATATTGATGAGCCCCGCCGAGATGTCCCGCAGCATGGCCGCGGTGGCGGGCATCCCGTTGATGCGGCAGTTGCTCTTGCCCTCGGCGCTGATCTCCCGGTAAAGCAGCAGCTCGTCCCCCGCCTCGTAGCCGGCCTCGGCGAGCTGAGCCCGCACCGGGTCCGGCAGGTCGGAAAAGGTGGCCCGGATGCAGGCTTTCGCCGCGCCGGTACGCACCAGGTCCCGGCTGGTCCGGTTGCCCAGAATGGCGTTGATGGAGTCGATCAGGATGCTTTTGCCCGCGCCGGTCTCACCGGTGAGCACGTTCAGCCCCGGTGAGAACTCCGCTTCGGCCTTTTCGATGACCGCCACATTTTCGATTTTCAGATCTTTCAGCAAAGCCCCTTGGCCCCCCTATCCTGTGTTCGGTCTGTACGGGCGCTCAGTGACGGGACACGTACTGCTGCAGCTCGCCACAGATGGCGCGGGCATCCTCCTCGGTGCGCATCAGCGCGATGAAAGTGTCATCGCCGGACAGGGTGCCCACCACGTCGAAATCCCACTGCATGGAGTCGAACATCTCGCAGGCGGCGTTGGCCATGCCGGAATAACATTTCACCAGCACGGTGTGGCCGGCCCAGTCCACTTTCAGCACCGACTCCCGGAAGATGGTCTCGAACCGGCTCTGGGAATGGCGCGGCCCGCCGGTGGCCACCCCGGACACATACCGGTAGCGCCCGCCGCCCACCGCTGCCTTGACCAGGTGCAGCTGACGGATATCCCGGGATACGGTGGCCTGGGTCACAGAGAAGCCCTCTTCGTTCAGGTGGGCCAGCAGGTCCTCCTGGCGGTCGATGGGATATCTCTGGATCAGCTCAAGAATTTTCGCGTGTCGCTCGTTTTTCATGGCGATTCACCTGCCTCGTAATTTTTTATCTATGGCGTCAAACTGGTCGGTATCATAAAAGGTGACCAGCTTTACACTTTTTTCGGAAAGGCCGACCTGCAGCTCCCCCGCCTGGGGCAGCGGGATCTCCCGCTCGCCGTCCACACTGATGAGCACAAGGCCCCGCTGCTGCCGCCCGGGACGCACGGTGATCTTCCGGTCGGCCGCGAAGACGATGGCCGGCCGCTGCAGGCTGTGGGCGCAGATGCTGGTGAGCACCAGGCCCCGGATGCGGGCATCCAGCACCGGCCCGCCGGCGGATAATGAATAAGCGGTGGATCCGGTGGGGGTTGCCAGGATGAGCCCGTCGCCTCGGCAGTTGCTCACCGGGCGGCCGTCGCACAGCACGTCCAGGTCGATGGCCTGGCGGCGGTGGCCGCCGTAGATCACCAGGTCGTTCAGGGCCACCAAGGGCTCCTCCACACCGGTGCAGCTGGCCTGGAGCAGCGCCCGCTCCTCGATGCCGTACTCCCCTTTTGCCAGCTTTTCCAGCTTCCACTCAAGCTCTTCCGGCTCGCAGGTGGCCAAAAAGCCGGTGCGTCCCAGGTTGATCCCCAGCACAGGGGTGCCTTTGCGGGAGCACTTTTTGGCGGTGTGCAGAATGGTGCCGTCGCCCCCCACCGTCACCACCAGGTCGGCGGCGGCGAAGGCCTGCTCCTCCGGCAGGGTCTCCGGCCCGTTGTCGGCGCGGACCGCGCCGGCGGCAAGGATCACCTGCGCGCCTGCCGCCCGCAAGATGGCGGCGGCCCGCAGGACGGTCTGTTCCACCCGCGGTTCGGCGCGGAAGCTGGTCAGGCAGACGGTCATCAACGACACTCCTTTATGTTTGGTCCAGCGCCTGGTGGGCGGCGCGCACCACCGCGTCCGCCAGTGCCGGGTCCAGCGGGTCGGGGGCGTCGCACTTCTCCACGAACAGCAGAAATTCGATGTTGCCCTCGGGCCCTTTGATGGGGGAATATTCCAGCCCGCGGGCCGCAAAGCCGTTGGCCTGGGCGTATCCGGCGGCCTGGAGGATGACCTCCCGATGGGTCTCGGCCTCCCGCACCACGCCCTTTTTGCCCACCTTTTCCCGGCCCGCCTCAAACTGGGGCTTCACCAGGCAGACGCCGGCCGCCTGCGCGGCGGTCACCGCCCGGGCCACCGGGAAAATGTGCTTGAGAGAGATGAACGACACATCCACACTGAAGAACTCCACCGGCTCCGCCAGCTGGTCGGGGGTCACATTGCGGATGTTGGTGCGCTCCATGTTCACCACGCGGGGATCGGTGCGGAGCTTCCAGGCCAGCTGGCCGTAGCCCACATCCACCGCGTACACTTTCACCGCGCCGTTTTGCAGCATACAGTCGGTGAAGCCGCCGGTGGAGGCGCCGATGTCCATGCACACCTTGCCGCGGGGGGTGAGCGGAAAGGCCGACATGGCCTTTTCCAGCTTCAGCCCGCCCCGGCTCACATAGCCGATATCGTGGCCCCGCACCTCCACCGCCGCGTCCTCGGCGATCATCTGGCCGGCCTTGTCCGCCTTTTGCTGGTCCACAAAGACCACGCCCGCCATGATCAGGGCCTTGGCCCGCTCCCGGCTTTGGACGAGGCCGTGCTGACACAGATATTGATCCAAACGAATTTTCAAAGGAATTACCCCTCGCAGATGGCCGCGGCCAGGCTTTCGGCGTCCAAACCCAGCGCCCCGCGGATCTGGGGCACGGTGGCGTGGGGCAACTTCTGGCCGGCCAGAATGGCCTTGTGGATATAACGACCCTGGTAGTTCTGCGTCGTCAGCTGGCGGGCAAGATGTTCGCCGACGCCGCCGGCGGCGATGCCGTCCTCCACAAAGAGAACAGTCTTGTATCCGGCGAGCCGCTCGGCCAGCCCCTCCGGCAGCGGATAAAGCTGGACCAGCTTGTACACGTCCGCCCCGTGGACCTGCCGGCCCAGCAGCCGGGCGGCGGCCAGCGCCTCCTCGGCCATGCTGCCGTAGCAGACAAGGGCCACCGGGGCGCTTCCATCGCCCGCGCACAGGTCGTAGGGCTCGCCGGTGCAGCCCAGCGCGGCCAGCGCCTCGCCCTGGCCGCCCCGGGGATATCGGATGGCCCGGGGGCCCTGCATCTCGTCCACCAGCCGGGGCAGCCAGTGGTCCAGCTCCGCGTAGTTGCAGGGAGAAAACACCGGGATACCGATCTGGCTCAGGAAAGCCGCGTCATAGACGCCCTGGTGGGTCTCGCCGTCTCCGGGCACCAGCCCCGCCCGGTCGATGGCCAGCAGGACGTTGTTGTTCATCAGCTTCACGTCGTGGATCAACTGGTCGTAGGCCCGCTGCAAAAAAGTGGAGTAGATGGCCACCACCGGCAGCATCCCCTGGCTGGCAAGGCCGGCGGCAAAGGTCACCGCGTGCTGCTCCGCCATGCCCACGTCGAAGAACCGCTGGGGGAAACGGCGGTAGAAGAATTGCAGACCGGTGCCGTATTTCATCGCCGCCGTGATGGCACAAAGGTGCGGACGTGTCTTGGCCAGTTCCACCAGGTCGTTGCCGAACTGGGTGGAGAAAGAGGCGTCCGGCGCCACGTCCGGGTCGGTGATATGGGCGGGATCAAAGGAAGATACCCCGTGGAACTCGCCCGGGTTCTCCTCGGCGGGTTTAAAGCCTTTTCCCTTTACAGTGATCGCATGGACGAACACCGGCGCGTACTGGGTCTGCAAATTGGAGAACAGCTCGCACAGCCGCTGCACATCGTGGCCGTCCACCGGGCCCAGATACTGAAAGCCCATCTCCTCGAACATGGTGGAGTGGTATATGCCCCGCCGCAGGATAGCCTTGCCCGCCTGCAGCCCCCGCACCATGGGCGCGCCCACCGCGGGGATGGAGCCCAGCACGTTTTCCAGATTTGCCTTGGCCTTGGAATACTCCGGGTTGGTGCGGAGCTGGGTGAGATAGCGGGCCAGGGAGCCCACATTTTTGGAGATGGACATCTTGTTGTCGTTGAGGATCACGATCAGGTTGTTGAGGGTGTCGATGTTGTTCATCCCCTCGTAGACCATGCCGCCGGTAAAGGCGCCGTCCCCCACCAGCGCGATGACCTTGCCCGGCTCGCCCTTGATCTTTTTTGCCTGGGCGATGCCGATGGCCACCGAGATGGCGGTGTTGCCGTGGCCGGAGACGAACGCGTCGTGGCAGCTCTCGGCAGGGCTGGGAAAGCCGGACAGGCCGTCCAGCTGACGAAGTTTTTCAAAGCCCGCCCGCCGGCCGGTGAGCAGTTTGTGGGTATAGCACTGATGGCCCACGTCAAAAACGATCTTGTCCCGTGGGGTGGTGAACGCCCGGTGCAGCGCGACGGTGAGTTCGATGGTGCCCAGATTGGAGGACAGATGCCCCCCGGTCCTGGAGACGTTTTCGATGAGGAACTGCCGAATCTCGGCGCACAAGGGCTCCAGCTGCTCGGCAGCGAGCGTCTTGAGCTGTTTCGGGCTGTTGACCCGCTCCAGCAACGGGTAGTTCATAGGCCCCGTCCTTTCTTTGTCAAACAATGGGGATCACCCAGCCGATGGCCACGCCCACAACGGCGCCGCCCAGCACTTCGAAAGGGGTGTGGCCCACCATCTCCTTGAGCTTTTTGTCGCCCAGGATGGGGCTGTAAGCGCTTTCCGACTCCATCCAGTCGGTGATCATGCGGTTGAGGATCTTCGCCTGTTCGCCGGTCTCCCGGCGCACGCCCATGGCGTCATACATCACGATGATGGCCATGATGAACGCCAGCGCGAAGATGGGAGAATCCGGCCCGTAAAGCCGCGCCGCCGCCATCACCAGCGAGCAGACGGTGGCGGAGTGGGAGCTGGGCATACCGCCGGAGCCCCACATCCGCTCCACATCGAACTTGCCCAGCAGGATGCCGTTCAATATGGTCTTGAGCACCTGCGCCACCAGCCATCCGGTGAGCGAGATGGACAAAAGATAGTTGAAACCGTAGATGGTCTTGAACAGTTCCACAAGCGATACTCCCTTTCAGTTCCTCCGTTCCAGCAGCTGCCGGGCCAGCGCGGTAAGAAATGCGCTGTTTGCACCGTACGCCGCGTTCAGCTGTTCGCAGGCCTCCCCGTTGAGCCGCCGCGCCAGCTCCATGGCCCCGGACGCTCCGTACAGGGTCACAAAGGTGGTCTTTTCGTTTTCCGCGTCGCTGCCGATGGGCTTGCCAAGCTCCTCGGCGGTGGAGGTCACATCCAGCACGTCGTCCACGATCTGGAACACAAGGCCCAGGTCGAAAGCGAAGCGCTCCAGCTGCCGGCAGTCCTCTTCGCTGGCGCCGGCCGCGGCCGCGCCCATCTGCACCGCCGCGTTGATCAGCGCGCCGGTCTTGTGGCGGTGCACCCGGCGCAAGGCCGCCTCGTCCACCGCCGCCGCCTCGGCGGCAAGGTCCAGCTCCTGGCCCAGCACCATGCCGGCGCTGCCCGCTCCATGGGACAGCGCCGCCACCGCCTTTGCCCGCGCCTCGGCGGACACCGGCGCGCCGGCGGCGGCCTCGAACGCCTCGGTGAGAAGCACATCCCCCGCCAGCAGGGCGGTGGCCTCGTCAAAGGCCTTGTGGCAGGAGGGCTTGCCCCGCCGGAAATCGTCGTTGTCCATGCAGGGCAGGTCGTCGTGGATCAGAGAATAGCAGTGGAGCATCTCCACCGCGCAGGCAAAGCGGACGGCCTGCTCCCGCCTGCCGCCCAGCAGCTCACAGGCGGCCATGCACAGCACCGCACGCACCCGCTTGCCGCCAGCCAGCAGGCTGTACCGGGCCGCCTGACAGACGACGCTCTGCGTTGGCAGATACGCCTCGCAGCAGCGGGCCAGTTCCGCCTCGAAACAGGTAAGATATTCGTTGTACTCCCGGTTCAGGTCCATTGTGTCCCGCCCTCTTCCTGTGGTTTGTCCAGCTGCGCCAGCCGGGCGTCGATGGTCTCCATCTCAAGCCGGGCGTTTTGCAGCGCGTCGGTGCAGAACTCCGCCAGCGCGGCGGCCTCGGTGTAAAGGCGAATGGCTTCCTCCAGCGGAGTGTCCTGGTCAGACAGCTTGTCCAGCAGCCCCTGGAGGCGCTCGATGCCCTCTTCAAAGCTCTTGGGTCGCTTCATGGGTATCCTCCTTGTGCGGGATGATCTTTTCCACCCGGCAGCGGGCGTCGGCGCCGGCGCCCTGCAAAAGCACCGGCTGCCCCGGGGCGAGCCCCGCCACCGGCAGGCAGGCGCCCGCTTCGCTGCGGACGATGGCGTAGCCCCGGGCCAACACCGCGTAGGGGCTCAGGGAATGGGCCAGCGCAGCGGTGGCGGCCAGTTCCCGGCCCCGGTCCCGCAGACGGGCCGCGCCGGCGTTGCGCACCGCGGCCACCAGGCCGGCCAGTCGCTGCTGCCGGGGGGCGCAGAGGGACTCCCCGCTCACCGCCCGGAGACGACCGCTGGCGGCAGCAAATCCATTATAGCACAAATTCCACTTAAGATGTATATTTTCATGAATATTTGACAGCAGACTGCATATTTTTTGTTGCTCGACCCACCGGTCCGGTGTTGCCAGCTCCGCCGCCGCGCTGGGGGTGGGGGCGCGCAGATCCGCCACATAGTCCAGGATGGACACATCGATCTCGTGGCCCACCGCGCTGATCAGCGGCGTTTTGCAGGCGTAGGCGGCCCGGGCGATGCCCTCGTCGTTGAAGACCCACAGGTCCTCCCGGGAGCCGCCGCCCCGGGTCACGATGATCACGTCCGCCCTGCCGGACGCGTCCAGCGCGCAGATGGCGTCGCGGATGCCGGCGGCGGCGTCCAGGCCCTGGACGTTCACCGGCGCCAGCAGCAGCCTTGCCAGCGGCCAGCGGCGGCCCAGCACGTTGCGGATGTCCTGCAAAGCCGCCCCGGTGGGGCTGGTCACCACGCCGATGCAGCCCGGGTAGGCCGGCAGCGGCTGCTTGTGCTCCGGGCGGAACAGGCCCTCCGCTTCCAGCTTTGCTTTCAGCTGTTCATAGGCCAGCCGGGCCGCGCCCACGCCGTCCGGGAACAGGTCGGACACATACACCTGAAAGGAGCCGGTGGCCTCGTACAGGCTTACCCGACAGCGGACGATCACCCGCATCCCCTCCTGGGGCACAAAGCCCAGCCGCCGGTTCTCCTGGCGGAACATCACCGCCTTGACGCTGGCCTTTTCGTCCCGCAGGTTGAAATACCAGTGGCCGCTCTTGGCGTGTGCCACGAAGCCGGTGACCTCCCCCCGCAGGGCGATGCCGGCCAGCACGCTGTCGCTGTCCAGCAGGGATTTCACATACCGGTTCAGCGCCCAAACACCGATCACGTCAGCCATTTTGCACCCTCCCCGCCAGCACCGCCACCCCGATGGCATTGTCGCTGGAAAACTGCCCGGGCACGAAATGTGCCCGGGGCAACCGCTGGCCCAGCCAGGCCTGGATGACCTCGCTGCTCATCACGCCCCCCGCGAACACCACCGGCAGGCCGGGGTGCTGTTCAAGGGCACGGCACACCATCTTCCGCGCCGTGTCGGCAACGCAGAGCAGGCAGTAGCGGCAGACGTATTCCGGGCTTTTCCCCTCTTCCAGCAGGCGCAAACACTGGTTCTCCAACCCGGACAGGCTGCAGGTGAGCCCCTTTACGCTGGAGCGGGGCCGCACCGGCTCATCGCAGCGGGCGGCAAGTTCGCTCACTTTGGCGCCGGCGGGAAAAGCAAAGCCCAGGCGCACCCCCACCCGGTCCACCGCCTGGCCGGCGTAGAGGTCGCTGCTGGTACCGATGCGCTCCACCCGGTCGGCGCCCTGGCACAAAAGCAGGTCGGTGGTGCCGCCGGAGATATGGAACACCAGCACCGGGCGCTCAAACAGGCTGGCGTCCCCCGTTGCAAGCAATGCCGCGGCGATGTGGCCCTGCTGGTGGGTGGTCTCCACCAAAGGCAGCCCCCGACCGGCGCAAAAGGCCCTTGCCGCCAGCACGCCGGTGAGGAAACAGGGCATATAGGAGCCCTCCGCCGGGCGGGGCCGGGCGGAGACGCCCACCGCTTCCACGGCGGCGAGATCCGCCTCGGCGGCCAGCTCCTCCAGCAGGGCAGGCAGCGCCGCCGTGTGGTGGAACACCGCGTCGCTCTGGCGCAGGCCCAGCTGGCCGGGCTTCACCGGCAAAAACTTCTTTTTAGCGCAAACAACCTCTTTGGAGCAGGTGTCATACACCGCCAAAGAGGTTGCGTAGTTGCTGGTATCGAAGCCCAGGGTCAGCATGGCTGCTCCCCGGCGGGCAGAGTCTCCCCGGCCCCCATCTGACGCACCACACTGCCCAGCAGGCCGTTGACGAACTGGTAGTCGCTCTCGTCACCGTATTTCTTGGCCAGCTCTACCGCCTCGTTGATGGCCACGCCCGGCAGCTTTTCCGGGCCGTACAGCGCCTCGGCGATGGCCAGGCGAAGCACGGTGAGGTCCACCCGGGAGATGCGCTCCAGCGTCCAGCCTTTCAGGTTGGCGCGGATCAGGTCGTTGATCTGGGCGCTGTTGTCATAGTAGGCGGCGAGCAGGGCCTGGGCAAACTCGTCCAGAGGGTACTCCCCCACCTCGTTAGCGCGCTGGATGACCTCCTCCAGCGGCATATCGTCAAAGGTGGCTGCAAAAGCGGCCAAAAAGGCGTTTTCGCGTCCGGCGCGGCGGGATAACTTTTCCATAGATGTTCCTTTCACAGCGAGCGGCCCCCCTGCATGGCGCGGGAGGGCCCTTGCTTTCAATCATGATCGGTTCATTGCTCCTCGGGGGGCTCCGGCCGCACCTGCACACCGGCCACCACCACGTTCACCCTGGAAACGGTGATGCTGGTCATGTTCTGCACGGCGTTCTTCACGTTCTGCTGCACCTTTTCGCAGACGGTGGGGATCCTGGTGCCGTAGAACACCACGATCTGCAGCGTGAGCTCGGCCACGTCGTCGCTGAGGCTGACAGCCACGTTTTTGGATCTGGAAAGCAGGCCCTTGACACCGCTTACGGCGGGGCTGACCTCCTTGACACCGTCGATCTCCAGCGCCGCCATGCGGGCGATCTTGGCGATCACTTCGGTAGAGATCTGCAGGCTGCCATTCACAACGCAGGTATTTGAAACGTCCATACCCGGCCCTCCCAAACTTGCAATTTGACGTCCATGCTGCGGCATGGGAACTTTCTAAGATATTATACCATCTTCCGCACCATTCTACAACTGTTATTTTACCTCCACGATGGTGATATCCTGGGCGGTGACCTGGCACTTGCTCAGCACCACGTCCCGGATCTGGGCCACCTCCTCTTTGGTAAGGCCGTCGCTGGTGGTCATCACGGTCACATCCACCTGATCCCCGTCGATAAAGGCCACGCAGTCCACAAAGCCCTTTGCCTTTACAAGGTTCTCGATGTCGCTCTCGGTGGCGATGTTGTCGATGGCGGCGGTGAGCTGGGCGGTGAGGCTCTCTTTCTCCTCGTCGGTGAGTTTGGCGCTCTTCAGGCTTTTTTGCAGGGTGTCCAGCGCCTCGTCCCGGGCCTTGGTGCGGGTGAGCCGCGCCTGTTCAAAAAATTCGTCGCCGGTGGCCTCGCCCACGCTGACCAGCTGGGCCTCGCCGTAGTTCTTGTCGCCGGTGGCCACCTCGCCGTCCACCGCCAGCGCGTCGGTGATCACGCCGGGCTCCGCGTCGGTGCTCGCGGCCACCTGGGCGTTGGCCGCGGCGGCGTCCAGGGCCAGGTCGGTGCTCTTGGCGTACTCCCAGTTCAGATACACCGCCACCCCCAGCGCCACCACCAGGGTGAGCAGGGTCATCTTCTGGTTTATCTTCTTGCTTCGCATGACGATACCTCCAACTAACTCATTTTTGCTATGCTGATCCGGTTGGTGGACACCCCGGTGAGCACCGACACCGCCTGGGTGATCTGGGCGTTCACCGTGATGTCATCCGCCCCCTCGCAAACCACCGCGATGCCGCGGATCACCGGTTCCCAGGTCATCTCCACCAGCCCCTCCTGCCCCTGCCCGGTGTCCACCAGGATGTGGGACAGCTGGCGCTGCCCGTTTTCGCCGCCGTCGTTTTCGTCCAGGGCGTACACCGTCTCCGCGCCGGCGTCCAGGGTGACGGCCACCCTGGTGCGGCCCGCCCCCTCGATGCTGCCGATGAGCTCGGTGAGGGTGGCCTCCAACTGCTCCACATACTGGCGGCTGCGCTCGTCCGCGGGCAACTGCTGAGCCCCGGCCTCCTCCTGTTTTTCGCCGCCGAAGAACGAGCCCCCGGCGATGAGCAGGAACACCCCCAGCACGCCGGCAAAAAAGAGCAGGCTGCCCCGCAGATCTTTTTTCCTCGCCAGCAGCCGTTCCAACCACGCTTGTTTCATGCTTCATCCCTCATCTGTTGACTTCGCCGTAACAGTCAACCCCTGGGTATCCCCCAGCGCGTCCAGCGCCCGCTCCAGCGCCCGCTCGGGCTGGTCGCTGTACACTGTCACGCAGGGCGCCTCGCCGCCGGTACACCGCACCGTGGCCGTGATGCCCTGCCGTGCAAGGGCCTGCTCCAGCTGGTCCTCCAGCTGCTCCCAGGCGTATGCCTCGGCATAGACGGAATAGTCCGCCGGCCGGGCGCTGCTCTGGATGGACAGGGCGGCCAGGCCCCGCCAGTCCGCGCCCGCCGCCGGGCTGACCACCGACACTAAAATATACAGCGCCAGCACGGTTTTTATGCTTTTGTAGCTGCCCTGGCGGGGCAAAAAAAGTTCCAGCGCCCCCGCCAGGATGCAGGCCACGCAGACGTTCAGTGCCCAGAGCTTCATCCCTATCCCCCGCTTCCCGTGACGATCATCAGCGCGGTGGCCAATACCACCAGCATGAAAAAGAACACCAGAAAGGACACGCACAGCCCAAAGGCCCGGCTCATGCCCGCCAGAGCGTCCCCCGCCCGCTTGAGGCCAAAGGCCTTGGCCGCCGCGCCGCCCAGCTGGCAGGCAAGGGCGTAGAAGAGGCTGCGGAGCAGGATGGGCACAAAGCCCACCACCAGCACCGCGATTGCCGCAAAGCCCAGCGACCCCTTGAGCACCCGCAGCCCGCTGAGCACGCTGCCCATGGCGTCGGAGGCCACGCCGCCCACCACCGGGATGCTGCTGCTCAGCAGAAACTTGCCGGTGCGAAGCGCCAGGGTGTCGGCGTTCTGGGCAAGCACGCTTTGAAGCGTCAGCACCGCCCCGAAGAGCACCGAGGCCAGCCCCAGCAGCCACTTGACCGCCTTTGCCAGCAGTTCGCACCCGTCGGACACGCCGCCCACCCCGCACAGGCTGCCCGCGGCGTTCAAAGCGATGTACACCTGAAGCACCGGCAGGGCGACGACGCCGATGACCTGGGCGCTGAAGTTGGCCATGGTCAGGAACATCCCGCTGTACACCAGGGCCTGGGTGGGCTGGCCGCAGCTGACCAGCACCCCGGAAAAGGCCGGGACAAAGCTGACAAGATAGGTCTGCCAGCCCAGGATGCTCTCCCCCACCGCCCCCACCAGCTCCAGCGCCGGCGAAAGGCAGACGGCGAAGATGCCCAGCACGCAGACGCTCTCCAGCGGCGAGGCCCAGTCCCCGCCCGGGGCCAGCGCCAGCGCCGCCGCCCCCAGCAGCACCGTGCCCATCAGCCGCGCCAGCAGGCGAACAGGCTGGCGCACTTCCTCCAGCACCGCCTGTCTGGCGGACTCCAACAGGTCCTCCAGGGAAAAGCTCTGGAACTCCTCCGCGCTGACGCCCGGCTCGTCCAGCAGCCGCTGCACCTCGCCGGGAAGCTGCTGTTCGGCAAAAGCCGGCGCGGCGACCACCGCCAGCAGCAGGCAAAAACACAAAATAAACCGTTTCATTGCAAAAACGCGATGAGCGCCCCCATGATCCGTTCAAACAGCGGCAGGGCCGAGACCAGGATCAGCCCCCGCGCCGCCAGCTCCACCTTGCCCGCCAGGGTCTCCAGCCCCGCGTCCTTGCAGACATCCTGCATATTCTGTGCCACCAGCGCGATGCCCGCCGCCTTGAGCACGGCGGTAAGGCTCTCGCCGTCCAGATAGCCGGCGGCGGCGGTGAACCACTGGATCACCGGTGTGAGCAGGCTTATCAGGTAGCCCAGCAGCACCACCGAGGCGGCAGTGACGCACAGAGCGGCGTAGGAGGGCAGATATTGACGCACCAGGCCGGTGAGCACCGCCGCCACCAGTGCAAAGGCCGCGATCCGAAAGATCTCCATCTTACAGGTTGAACAGCGCCTTGATGCTGACAAACAGGTCGCTGATCTGCCGCACCAGCATCGAGAGCACCACGATCAGCCCGGCCAGGGTGGTCATCATGGCCTGGTCCTCCCGGCCGGAGCGGATGAGCAGCTGGTTGAGTACCGCCACGATGATGCCGATGGCGGCGATCTTGAACACAAGGTCGATATCCATTGTTTCTTCCTTTCCCGCTAAAACAGCAGCAGCGCCGCCAGCGCGCCGCTGCAAAGGCCCGCTTTGCTGTAAAGCTGTTTTGCTTGCTCATAGTCCCGACGGGCGGCGTCCTGCAGGGCGGCGCACCGCTGCTCGTAATACAGGCAGCGGCGCACGCTCTCCGCGCCGGCGGCACAGCCCAGCCCCCCGAAAAATGGCCCGAGCTGCTCCCAGTCGGAGGCTGTGAGGGCGGCGGGCCGGGGCAGCCTGTCCAGCCGCTGGCAGCTTTCCAGCGCCAGCTCCCCCAAAGCCCCGCTTTGCCGCAGCCCGTCCAGGATATCCGACAGGGGCGCCGCCCGGTAGACGATCTCATTCCGCACCGTGCCCATCAGCGCCAGCAGCTCCTCCAGCGCCCGCAGGCGGGCGCGCTTTTTGCCGGTGAGCCAGCGGCCGGCGCCCCAGCCCGTGAGCAGCAGCAGCCCCGCGCCCAGCAGCCGAAGCCCGACGCTCACAGCCACCTCACCTGCCCCACCGCGCCGGGATGGGCCGCTCCCTGCAGCAGAGCCAGGCAGGAGAAGTTGTCCGCCAGCCGCTCCTCGCCGACGCCGAACCGCCGGCAGGCCGCCGAGACCTCCTCCCCGTGGATGGTGCAGACGAAGCTCACCCCGCCCTTTCCGCCGGCGGCCACCGCTTCGTAGTCTTTCTCGTCTCCCAGCTCATCGCAGAGGATCACCTGTGGCCCCAGGCAGCGCAGGGCCATGCGGATGCCCTCCCGCTTGGAGCAGCCGCTGACCACGTCGCAGTTCAGCGGCACCGGCGCGGCGAAGCCGGCCGCGTCGCAGGGCCAGATCTCCATGCGCTCGTCCACCACCGACACCTTTTTCCCCGCCCGGCTGAGCAGGGCGGACACCGAGCGCAAAAGGGTCGTCTTTCCGCTGCCCGGCGGCCCCACGATGGCCAGGCCCCGGAACCGGCCAAGGATGTGGTCCCGCAGTTCGGCGGGCAGGTCAGGGGTGGCGGTGCGGGCCACCCGGATGTTCAGCGAGGTCACCGTCTGTACCCCTAAAAGTGCCTGGTCCCGGGTGTGAAAAAGGCCGGCCACCCCCACCCGATGTCCGCCCGGCAGGGTGAAAAAGCCCTGAGCCAGCTGCTGCTCGTAGCTGTGTACCGACCGCTCGCACAATGCGTAAAAGCACTCCTGGAGCTGCTGGTGAGTCAGCGGCGGGCCGCTTTGCGCCATACCCGCCCCCGGCAGGCAGAACTGGCCGTCGGCACAGCTGAGCACCACCGGGCGTCCGCTGCGGAGATGCACCTCGTGAATGGTGCGCCCCACGCTTGGGGGCAGCTCTTCCAGCCCCCGCCGCACAAAGCCCGGCAGCCGCCGGATGGCCGTGTAGAACTCGTCCATTTTCTTTCACCGTCCCTTTGCTTTCTATGGTATGAAAGGCAAAGCCGCCATAGAACACAAAAAGCGGGCCGGCCTGCCCTGTGGCAAGCCGGCCCGCGCGATGCCGGGGCGCCGCTTTTTTGAGACGCCCCGGCCGATGGGTCGGATCTATTGAAGCATGGCGAGGAATTCCTGTTCGGTGAGCACAGGCACCCCCAGCTGCTGCGCCTTGGTGAGCTTGGAGCCGGCGGCTTCCCCCGCCAGCACGTAGGCGGTCTTTTTGGACACCGAGCCGCTGGCCTTGCCGCCGTTTTTGACGATCAGCGCCTCCGCCTCGGCCCGGGAGAGGGTGGCCAGCGTGCCGGTGACCACGATGGTCATTCCCGCCAGCTTGTCGGTCTTTTCCTCCCCCTGCCAGGTCATGTTCACCCCCGCCGCCCGCAGCCGGGCGAGCAGGTCGGCGGTGCCCTGGCGGGCAAAAAAGGCGACGACGCTCTGGGCCATGATCCCGCCGAAGCCGTCGATGGCGCTGATGGCCTCCTCGTCCGCGGCGGCCAGCGCCTCCATGGAGCCGAAGTGCTCCGCCAAAAGGGCCGCCGCCTTGTCGCCGATGTTGCGGATGCCCAAACCGAACAGCAGCTTGTCCAGGTTGTTGGACTTGCTGGCCTGGATGGCGTTCCAGAGGTTGTCGGCGCTCTTTTGCTTGAACTTGTCCAGGGTGAGCAGCTGCTCCACCGTGAGGTCGTAGATGTCTGCGGCGCTTTTCACATAGCCCTTTTCCACCAGCTGGGCGGCCACCGCCTTGCCCAGGCCGTCGATGTCCATGGCGGCGCGGCTGGCAAAGTGGATGATGTTCCGCAGCGTCTGGGCGGGGCACTCCGGGTTGACGCACCGCAGGGCGGCCTCCCCCTCCAGCCGCACCGCCGGCGCGCCGCAACTGGGGCAGGTGTCCGGCAGGCGGAAAGGCGCTTCGTCCGGGCGGGCGTGGCGCACCACCGACACCACCTCCGGGATGATGTCCCCCGCCTTGCGCACCAGAATAGTGTCTCCCAGCCGGATGCCCATCTGGTCGATGAAGTCCTGGTTGTGGAGGATGGCCCGGCTCACGGTGGTGCCCGCCAGCTGCACCGGCTCGAACACCGCCGTGGGGGTGAGCACGCCGGTGCGGCCCACCGTCACGTCCACCTCCAGCAGGGTGGTGGGCTTTTCCTCCGGCGGGTATTTGTAGGCGATGGCCCACCGGGGGAACTTGCTGGTGCTGCCCAGCAGCGCCCGCTGGGAAAAATCGTCCACCTTGATCACGGCCCCGTCCATGTCAAAGGAGAGCTGGCCCCGGCTCTGGCCGATGGCCTCGATCTCCCCGATGGCCGCCTCGATGTCGGTGTAGGTGTTGTACCGGGGCGACACCGGAAAGCCAAGGGACTTTACATAGTCCAGGCTGGCCCGGTGACTGGTGATCTCGGGCCCGCCCCGCAGCTGCTGGATGTTGAACACAAAGATGGAAAGGCCACGGCCGGCGGTGATCCGGCTGTCTTTCTGGCGCAGGGAGCCCGCCGCCGCGTTGCGGGGGTTTTTAAAGGGCTGCTTGTCGCCCAGCTCCTGCTCCTCCACCAGCTTTTCAAAGGCTGCGTGGGGCATGTAGACCTCGCCCCGCACCTCCAGAAAGGCCGGCGCGTTTTTCAGCTCCTTGGGAATGTCCGCGATGGTGGCAAGATTGGCGGTGACGTCCTCCCCCACCACCCCGTCGCCCCGGGTGGAGCCGCGCACAAAGCGGCCGTTCTCGTATTCCAGGCTCACCGACAGGCCGTCGATCTTCACCTCCACCACGTACAGCGGCTGGACGCCCTCTGCCCGCACCCGGCGGTCAAACTCCCGCAGTTCCTCAAAGCTGAATGCGTCCTGCAGGCTCTCCATCTTCACCTGATGGGTCACCTTGGGAAAGCGGCCGGAGGGCGCGCCTCCCACCTTTTGGGTGGGCGAGTCCGCCGTGACCAGCTGGGGATACTCCGCCTCCAGGGCTTTCAGCTCCCGTGTCAGTTCGTCATACTGGTAGTCCTCCAGCTCGGGGGCGTCTTGCTCGTAGTAAAGGCGGTTGTTGCGCTCGATGACCTTGCGAAGTTCCTCCGCGCGCGCCTTGGCCTGTTCCAGTTCCACGTACTTCACCTCATGCCGCCCGGGCCGGCCGGGCAAAATTTCGTTTTCCGCTATTATACCACAGATCCCGCCCCCTGCACATAAAATTGAGGCGTTTCGCCCACGATGACGATTTGGGCGGCCCGCACCTGACATTGGGCCTCGGTCTCCACCTGCATTCCCGCCAGCACACAGCACAGCTCCACCGTGAGCACAAGGTCCGTTTGCAGCTGGGTCTGGTTGACGCCGGCCTCCGAAAAAGTGCTGTCCAGCCGGCTGTCGATATGCGACAAGGGTATGACCTTTACATTCACTCCCGGCCCCCGGCCGGAGAAGATCTGCAGGCCGGTGAGGGTGCCCAGGGGGATGTCAAAATCCAGCTCCCCCGCCTCCAGCCCCTCGGTCAGGGCGGTCTCCAGGGCATATTGCAGCCTGGTCAGGTTGGCGGCGTTGGCTGTTACGCTGACCACCCGGCCCGCTTCGTCCCGCTCCAGAATGTACAGCTCCTCCAGCAGTTCCGGCTCTTCCTGCTGCTTTTGTGCCACCGTGAGCTCCATCCAGCGCACCGCCCGCCCCTTGCAGGCATACTGGGCCATGGTCAGCGCCACCGGCCGGATCTGCTGCTCCAGCTTGAACAGACACAGGAGCAGCAGCGCCGTCAGCACCAGTGCCAGGAGCCGGAACCGCCGCACGCCCCCGCCTGCCGAGCTTCGCCCGCCGCTTTGCCGCCGCATGGGCCATCCCTCCCTTGTTTGAATATCTTCCATAAAAGATATTCAAAACGCGGGGAGATGTGAACGGTCAGCGGTCTGTTGGCTCGTCCTGCCGCCAAAGGGTCAGCCGGAGAACACTTTCCAGCACTGCATAGAGCGCGACGGCCACCGGCCAGACCACCCAGGTGATGTCCCAGCGACCGGTCCAGAAGCTCCAGCCAAGGTAGATCGCGGTGGCAAACGCCCAGTAGGCGGTGCCCACCGCTTCTTTTGCGACGTTTTTCGCCCTTTCGACGTAGGCATATTCCGCCTCCTGGAGCAGCTTGCCCATGCTGGCCCAGCGCACCCCGCAGAGGATGAACAGCACCACGCCGACGGCTGCCAGAAAAAGGGTCAGGCAGAGCAGGAAGACCGTGAAGAATAGTTCTTCCCGGAACAAAATGCCCAGAAACAACGGGATGGGCGCGAGGATGCACAGGCAGGTGGCGATAATATTGCAGGCGACATAAACGCCCCGGTAATTCTTCTTTTTTTCCGCCACCATGCCATGTACGCCATACTCGGTCTCAAACGGCTCGCTGTCGATGAATTCGTAAGGCGCGTTTTGAAACCCGCACCAGACAAACAGCGCCACACCGGCCGCCACCAGCACTGCCAGCAGACACAGCCCCGCGGCGGCGGCAAATTCCTCGGTGACGCCTCCAAGGCCGGTCTGGGCCGCCGCGCCCAGCAAGAGCAGGGGCATCACCGCCGTGATGCAGAGAAAGGCGCCCGCGGCGATGAGCACGGCAGCCTTGCGGCGCCACTGGAGATACGTCTGGCCTTGTGCAAGGCTGATATGCTTTACAGGCCGCTCCTCCCCGTCGCCGGTGAACTGCTCGGTCTCCAGCTCGTCCTTTAAAAGGTAATCGGTGCTGACGCCGAACAGCGCGCTGAGCTGGAGGATCTTTTCCAGCTCCGGCACGGTCTGGGCGCTCTCCCACTTGGACACCGCCTGGCGGGACACTTTCATTTTTTCCGCCAGCTCCTCCTGGGACCAGCCGCTTTTCTTGCGCAGCCGGATGAGTTTGTCGGCAAAGATCATTGTTTGTTCCTCCCTGTTTGAGATAGGCCGCGGCCGATGAACCCCGTCCGCTGGCACCAGCATACCCGAAACACAGGTTGCGCGCCACCAAACGGCGGCTTGAAGTTTGTCAACCCCAGGTTGCGCCCCGCCAGAAAAACGCGCCGGCGCGCTCGCAAAGAGTATGGAACGGTCTGATACAAGAAAAACGGGCCCGCCGCACGAAGCGACGAGCCCGAAAGCGCCATGGTTCAGATGGAGATGGTCTCGGCCACGTCCAGCAGCGTGGTCTCAATGCTCTTGTGCATGGACAGAGCCACGTTGATGTCGAAGTCCACGATCTTGTCGGCGGACACGGCCACCACCCGGTTGAAGATGCCCTTTTCCAGCAGGGTGACCGCCTGGTAGCCCATGCGGGAAGCGGTGACCCGGTCCCGCAGGGTGGGAGAGCCGCCCCGCTGCACATGGCCCAGCACGGTGGCGCGGGAGTCGATGCCGGTGCGGGCCTGGATCTCGTTGGCCAGATCCTGGGCGTGGCCCGCGCCCTCGGCCACGATCACGATGAAGTGCTTCTTGCCGGTCTTCTGGGTGAAGTTCATCCGGTCCAGGATGTCCCGCTCCAGGTCGTAGGGGCGCTCGGGGATGAGGATGGCCAGCGCGCCGGTGGCGATGCCCACGTTCAGGGCGATGTAGCCGGCGTTGCGGCCCATCACCTCCACCACGCTGCAACGGTCGTGGCTCTGGGTGGTATCCCGCAGCTTATCCACCATCTCCACCGCGGTATTCATGGCGGTGTCGTAGCCGATGGTGTACTCGCTGCAGGCGATATCGTTGTCGATGGTGCCGGGGATACCGATGCAGGGGATGCCCAGGTTAGCGATGGCCTTGGCGCCGCGGAACGAACCGTCGCCGCCGATGACCACCAGCGCGTCGATGCCCAGTTTCTGGCACATCTCCGCGCCCTTGCGCTGGCCCTCTTCGGTTTTGAACTCGAGGCAGCGGGCGGTGTACAGGATGGTACCGCCCCGGTGGATGATCTCGGAAACGCTCCGCAGGTTCATCTCGTAGGTCTCGCCGTTCAGAAGACCGTTGTAGCCGCGCTGGATCCCGATGACCCGGATGCCGTGGCCGATGGCAGTACGCACAACAGCGCGCACGGCAGCATTCATGCCGGGCGCGTCGCCGCCGCTGGTAAGAACGCCGATGGTCTTGATCTCTTTAGCCATAGAAAAAGCCTCCTCAAGCGATGTAGCTCAGGGTCCGCCGCGGCCGGACGCCGCCTGGCGCGCATCCGCAGAAAAATGGGTGGTTCTGCCTCACGGCTATTATACCATTGGTGCAACAAAAACGCAAAAAAAACATGGGTCAAAATGTTCACAAATTTTGTCCTGACGCTTCACAGGAAATTGTGCGAATGGCTTTTTTACGCAGAATTCTATTTGAACGCCACATTTTTTTCGCCCAGGATGCGTTTCAGCTCGCACGTCAAAAGTTCATGCTCCATGCTCCACAGTTCCCGGGGCGCCAGGGTGAGCTGCTTTTGGTCCTCAAAATAGATGTACACCGGCAGCTGCCCCTCGAAGATGGAGAGCAGGTTTTCCACCTTGGCAAACTGCGGGCAGTTGCGGCTGGGCACCTTGAGATACATCCCCTTGCGGACCGGCTTCGCCGCCGGCTGCCGGGCGGGCGGGGCGTTTTGCGCGGAGTATTCCTCGATGGGTACGATGCGATCGGCCACCAGCTTGGCGTTCTCCTCCTCTTTCACCGACACCCGGCCATTGACCACCACCACCGCGTTGTCCTGCAAGGCGCTGCGGCAGTCTGCCAGGACCTTGGGGAAGACCAGGATCTCCATGGTGCCGCTGAGGTCCTCCACATTGGTGAAAGCCATCAGGGTGTTGGAGCGGGTGGTCATGAACTTCGTCTTGATCACCGCGCAGACGATGTTCACGCGCTTTCCGTCGTAACGGCGGGCCTCCTCCCCCATCAGGTCAGCGATGCGGCAGGCGCCGATGGCGCGGATGCGCTCCCGGTACTGGTCCAGCGGATGGCCGGACAGATACAGCCCGCTGACCTCCTTTTCCATCTGGAGCAGCTCGCTGAGGGGGAACTCTCCCGTGTCGGTGATCTGGTATTCGTCCCCGGCGCCGCGCTCGTCGCCGCCCAGCTGGCTGAACAGGTCCAGCTGACCCTCCACATTGCGGCTGGCATCCGCCTCCACGCTTTTGAAGATGCCATCCACATTTTGCAGCATGGCCTTTCGGCTTACGCCTGTCTCGTCAAAGGCGCCGCACTTGACCAGGCTCTCCACCGCCCGGCGGTTGAGTTCCACACCGTGCATCCGGCGGCAGAAGTCATACAGGGAGGAAAAGGGCTTTTGCCGCCGCTCGCGCACCACCGCGGCGATCAGGTTCCGGCCCACGTTTTTGGTGGCGTTGAGGCCGAAGCGGATGTTTTTGCCGTCCACGGTGAAGCCGCCGTCGCTGACGTTGATGCTGGGGGGCAGCACCTTGAGCCCCAGGCGCTGACACTCGCCGGTGTACTCGATCACCTTGTCGGTGTTGTCCAGCACGCTGGTGAGCAGGGCGGCCATGAACTCGCTGGGGTAATGGCACTTGAGATAGGCCGTCTGGTAGGCCACATAGGCGTAGCAGGCGGCGTGGGATTTGTTGAACGCGTAGGAGGCGAAGCTGCTCATCTCGTCGAAGATGTCGTTGGCCGCCTGGGCGCTGATGCCGTTTTCCGCACAGCCGGAGAGGAAATGCTGCCGCTCCTTTTCCATTACGTCGTGCTTTTTTTTGCTCATGGCCCGGCGCACCAGGTCCGCCTGACCCAGCGAAAAGCCCGCCAGCTCCCGGCAGATCTGCATCACCTGCTCCTGGTAGACGATGCAGCCGTTGGTCACGTCCAGGATGTGGGCCAGTTGGGGCGTTTTGTAGCGTACCTTGTCCGGCTCGTGCCGGTTGCGGAGATAGGTGGGGATGGAATCCATCGGCCCGGGGCGATAGAGGCTGATCAGGGCGATGATGTCCTCCAGGTTCTTTGGCTGCAGGCCGGTGAGCACCTGTTTCATGCCGGTGCTCTCCAGCTGGAACACCCCCTCCGTCTCGCTGCGGCCCAGCATCTCATAGGTGGGCCCGTCGTCGTAGGAGATGGCGTCAATGGAGAAATCCGGCTGCCGCCGGCGGACCATGTCCTCGGCGTTTTTGATCACCGTCAGCGTCCGCAGGCCCAGAAAGTCCATCTTTAAAAGACCCAGCTCCTCGATGGTGGTCATGGTGAACTGGGTCACCGGCACCCCGTCGTTGGAGGCAAGGGGCACATATTCGCTGGCCGCCTCGGGGGTGATGACCACCCCTGCCGCATGGGTGGAGGCGTGCCGGGGCATCCCCTCGATCTTGATGGCGGTGTCGATGAGCTCTTTCACCTGCTCGTCCGCCTCGTACTGGGCTTTCAGCTCCGGCGAGACCTCCAGCGCCCGGTGCAGGGTCATCTTGAGCTCCATGGGCACCATTTTGGAGATGGAATCCACCTGGGCATAGGGCATACCCAGCACCCGGCCCACGTCCCGGATGGCCGCCCGGGCGGCCATGGTGCCGAACGTGATGATCTGGGCCACATGGTCGTGGCCGTATTTCTCGTTTACATAGTCGATGACCTCCTGCCGGCGCTCGTAGCAGAAGTCCACGTCGAAATCGGGCATACTCACCCGCTCCGGGTTCAAAAAGCGCTCGAACAGCAGGTTATAGCGGATGGGGTCGATGTTGGTGATGCCCACGCAGTAGGCGGCAAGGCTGCCCGCGCCGCTGCCCCGCCCCGGCCCCACCGGGATGCCCTGGGTCTTGGCATAGTTGATGAAGTCGAAAACGATCAGGTAGTAGTTGGTGTAGCCCATGCGGCGGATGACGTCGATCTCGTATTCCAGCCGCCGGCGCATCTCGTCGGTGACCTTGTCGCCATAGCGGCGCACAAGGCCCTCGCGGCAGAGCTTTTCAAAGTACACCTGGTTCTCCATGCCGTCCGGCGCCTTGAAATAGGGCAGCTTGGTAACGCCGAACTCAAAGTCGAAGCTGCACATTTCGGCGATCTTCGCGGTGTTCTCGCAGGCATCGGGGGCGATGGAGAACAGATCGTACATCTCCTCGGTGCTCTTCAGGTAGAACTCGTCGGTCTCGAATTCCAGCTTGTCCTCGTCCGCCACCGTCTTGCCCGTTTGGATACAGATGAGGATGCTCTGCATCTTGCTGTCCTCCTTGCGGAGGTAGTGGGCGTCGTTGGTGGCGACAAGCGGGATGCCCGTCTCCCGCGCCAGGCGGATGAGCAGAGGCAGCACCTGACGCTGGGCATCGATGCCGTGGTCCTGGATCTCGATGAAGTAATTCCCCTGGCCGAACAGGTCGTTGTAGTACAGCGCAACGGACTTCGCCTTTTCATAGTCCCCTGCCAGCAGCGCCTGCGGGATCTCCCCCGCCAGGCAGGCGGACAGGCACACCAGACCCTCGTGATACTTTTCCAGCAGCTCCTTGTCCACCCGAGGCTTGGAGTAAAAGCCCTCGATGAAGCCGGCGGAGACCAGCTTGATGAGGTTTTTGTAGCCTGTCTCGTTTTTGCACAGCAGAACCAGATGGTGGGAGCCGTCGATGCGGTTCACCTTGTCAAAGCGGGAGCGGGTGGCCACATACACCTCGCACCCGATGATGGGCTTTATCCCCGCCTTTTTCGCCGCCTTGTAAAAATCCACACAGCCGTACATCACTCCGTGGTCGGTGATGGCGATGGCGGTCTGCCCCAGCTCTTTCACCCGGTCGAACAGCCGGTCGATACGGCAGGCGCCGTCCAGCAGGCTGTACTCGGTGTGTACATGAAGATGGACAAAGGGCTTTGCGGTGTCAGACATGGCTTCTCCTTTTCTGAAGTTCCGCGGCAAGCTGTTCCAGCTTTTTCAGCCGGTGGGACAGGCCGGATTTGCTGATGGGTTCCTCGCTTTTTTCCGCCAGCTGGGCCAGCGAGAGCTCCGGCCACTCCAGCCGGAGCAGCGCCGCCTTGTGAAGCGGCTCGGGCAGGGCGTCAAAATCCCCCTGCCGCTGTAAGTACTCGATGGCCTTTTTGGTGGCCACGTTGGCGGTGATGACCTTGTCGATGTTTGCCAGCTCGCAGTTGTTCAGCCGGTTGGTCATGTTCCGCAGTTCCTTGATCATCTTGTGGTCCATGATCTGCATGGCGGCGCCTCCCGCCCCCATAAAGGTGAGCAGGTCCGCCACCTGCTCGCTGGCCTTGACATAGATCACGTTCACCCCTTTGCGGACGGTGCGCCGCGGAGTGAACTCGTGCTCGGCCAGGATCCCCTCCAGATCCCGTGCCAGGTTGTAGCGGGGGCAGAGGAATTCCAGGTTGTACTCCTTGCTGGGGTCGGTCATGGTACCGCAGCACAAAAAGGCCGAGGCCACAAAGGCGGAAAAGCAGTGGCCGCAGCGGATCAGCTCCGGGTCCACCCGGCGGCTGACCTCTGTACCCTGGATGTGGAACAGCCGGAACATGGCTTCCACCTGCTCCGGCTCGTCCACCTTGAATTCGTACACCGGCCCGCTGGGCCGCTCTTTTTCATAAAGGGCTCCCTTGATGCCGCAGATGGAGAACAGCCGCTTTGCGTACTGGGCCACCGGCAGCAGTTCTGTGTGGAGCACAAGGCCCTTTTCGTCGAAATACCGCCCAAAACAGGCGACGCCATAGCTGGCTGCCAGGGCGCAGCAGCCCCGCGTGATCTTTTTTTGTGCGATCTCCAGTTTTACTTCCTGGGCAAAGCTCACCTGCCGCGCCTCCTTTTCGCAGATTCCCGCCCCGTTCTCAGGAGGTGCGGGTCACGTCCCGGTGATGCACCGCCGGGTGGTAGCCCAGCGTCTCGCAGTAGTCGGCGATCAGGCGGGCAAAGGTGATGGAGCGATGCTTGCCGCCGGTGCAGCCCACCGCCACGGTGAGCTGGCTCTTGCCCTCTTTGACATACAAGGGCAGCGAGTACTCCAGCAGCGACTGGATGCGCCGCAGCAGCTCCCGGGACTGCTCCCCCGCCATGACGTAGTCCACCACCTCCTGGTCCAGGCCGGTCTTGGCTTTCAGCTCGGGCACATAAAAGGGGTTGGGCAGGCAGCGCACGTCGAACACCACGTCCGCCTCCTTGGGCAGGCCGAACTTGAAGCCAAAGGAGACGATGTTCAGCACCATCGACTGGTGCTGGCCCTGCAAAAACAGCTTGCAGATGCGCTCTTTGTGCTGGGCGGTGGACAGCAGCGAGGTGTCCACCACGAAATCCGCCCGCTCGAACAGCGGACGCAGGATCTTTCGCTCTTCGGCGATGGCCTGGGCGGTGGGTACGCCCTCGGAGCTGGTGAGGGGGTGGATGCGGCGGGTCTCCTTATAGCGGCGCTGAAGCACCTCGTCGGCGGAGTCCAGAAAAAGGATCCTGTACTCCACCCCGCACTGATCCAGCCCGGCCAGCACCTGCTCCAGGTCCTCGGCGCTGCGGCAGCCCCGGACGTCCAGCACCACCGCCACCTTTTGCAGCATGTTTTCGCCCTGGCGGGCAAAATCCACAAGGCGGGGCATGAGCCCCGCCGGGATGTTGTCGATACAGAAATAGCCGATGTCCTCCAGGGCGTTCATCGCCAGCGATTTGCCGGCCCCGGAAAGACCGGTCACGATCAGAAATTCCATGGTCCTTTTCCCCGCGCCGGCTCATTCCACCACGCGGATCTCCTTTTCCAGTTGGTAGCCCGTCTTCTCCCGGACGGTGCGCTGCACCAGTTCGGCCAGGGCCAGCACATCGGCGC
The DNA here is from genome assembly GCA_019117205.1 of Candidatus Allofournierella merdigallinarum. GTDB lineage: Bacteria > Bacillota > Clostridia > Oscillospirales > Ruminococcaceae > Allofournierella_A > Allofournierella_A merdigallinarum. Next base: position 34,103 of record DXAC01000016.1, read on the forward strand.
AGGTGGCGCCGCCCAGGTTGACGATGAAGCCGCAGTGTTTTTCGCTGACGGCGGCGCCCCCCACCCGCGCGCCCCGCAGGCCGCACTGGTCGATGAGCGCCCCCGCAAAGGCGCCCTGGGGCCGCTTGAAAGCGCTGCCGGCGCTGGGATAGTCCAGCGGCTGCTTTTCCACCCGCCGGGCCATCAGCTGGCGCATTTTTTCCCCGATCTTTTCCGGGTCGCCGGCTTCCAGCCGAAACCGCGCCGTGAGGATGCACCAGTTCTTTTCTGTGAACAGGCTGTGGCGGTAGCCCAGCTCCAGTTCCCCGGCTGGCAAACCGCGAAGCCCCCCCGTGTCGTCTAAAAAGACTACGCTGTGCAGCACGTCCTTGATCTCGCCGCCGTAGGCGCCGGCGTTCATGTACACCGCGCCGCCAACGCTGCCGGGGATGCCATAGGCAAATTCCAGCCCGGTGAGGCCCCAGGCCTGGGCGGCGCGGCACAGCTGGTTCAGCCCGAGGCCCGCGTCCGCCTCCACGATGCCGTCGTCGCCCAGCCGGGGCGCGCCGGAAAAGGCGGCGGTGCAGATCACCGCGCCGTCAAAACCCGCGTCGGAGAAGAGCACATTAGAGCCTTTTCCAAGCAGATAGCGGCGTACCCCCAGCTGGTCGCACAGCCCGAGGGCGCGGATCAGCTGGCGCCCGTCGGCGGGGGTGCACAGCACCTTTGCCGGCCCGCCGATGCGAAAACTGGTGTGCTTTGCCAGCGGCTCGTCACAGACATATGGAATGGAGTACTTCTCCAGGTTTTGGCAAAGGGTCTGCTGTTGCTCCACGGCGCTCCGCCTCCGAAGTTATAGTTGTCCGCTGCCCGCTCAGGTGCGGACCTGGTCGCCCAGCCGGGCGGCACCCACCACGCCGGCGTCGTTGAACAGCTCGGCGGGTTTGATCTTCACACGGCGCTTGCCGTCGCGGGCGTAGTCCTCCCAGTCCACCTGGCGGCGCACCGGGGCCAGCAGGGTCTCGCCCTCACGGGAGACGCCGCCGCCGATGCAGATGATCTCCGGCTGGAAGATGTTGATCACGTTGGTCAGGCCGCAGGCCACATACTCCACGTACTTGTCGATGAGGCGGGTGGCCAGCTCGTCGCCGGCGCGCATACCGTCGAAAGCGGTCTTGGCGTTGACGTTGTTCACGTCGCCCTCCACCAGCTTCCACATCATGTTGTCCGGATGGGAGAGCAGCGCGGCCTTGGTGTCCTCGGTGAGGGCCCGGGCGGAGGCGTACTTCTCCCAGCAGCCGTTGCGCCCGCACATGCAGGGGCGGCCGTCTTTCTGGATGACCATGTGGCCCAGCTCCGCGCCGGCGTAGTTGAAGCCGGCGAAGATCTTGCCGTCGATGATGATGCCGCCGCCGATGCCGGTGCCCAGGGTGATGACCACCGCATAGCGGGTCCCTTTCGCGCCGCCGGCTATGTACTCGCCGTAGGCCGCCGCATTGGCGTCGTTCTCGATGAACACCTGGCAGTGGAGCAGGTCCTCCATCTTCTGCTTGAGCTCCCAGTCGCGGTAGCCGAAGTTGGCGTTGAAGTCCACCACACCCAGCTGACTGTTCACGCTGCCGGGGGTGCCGATGCCCACCCATTTGATGTTCTCAAAGGAGAGGCCGTTCTCCTGTACCACACGGGTGCAAAGATCGGCGATCTTCTTCTCAATGGCCTCGGGGGGCTGGGGCAGATCGGTGGTGGTGGTGCTTTTTGCGATGATGTGGCAGTCCTCGTCCACCACACCGGCAGTGATGGTGGTACCGCCCAGATCGACGCCAATGGTGTACATGTTCATAATGATCCTCCTATCCGATTTACAACCGGTTTGTTATGCAATTCCAGTTCCCGCAAAAGCCGTTGCCACGAGCTGTTGATCACCAGCTCTTCCGGGAAGTCTATCTCCTCCAGCAGGCTCAGCAGATGCCCCACCCCCGCCTGCAGGTGGTAGATGGAGTGGGCGTCGCTGTTCACCGCGATGGGGCAGCCCGCCTTTTTGCAGGCCAGCGCCAGAGCTTTCATGTTGGCGGCCCCCTGCGGGCGCACCGCCCAGGAGTTGCCATTGAGCTCCACCACCTTGTGGTGTTCGGCAAAGGCCCGGGCCACCCGCTCGTAGTCGTAAACGTGCTCTGCCTGCTCCGAGTGGCCGATCATGTCCACCGTTGGGTCCGCGGCGATCTTCAGCCACAGGTGGGTGGCCTGCTCCACCGAAAGGGCGCCGGGCAGACAGTCGCCGTGGATGGAGGCGATGACCCAGTCCATCGAGGCGCGCAGCTCCACCGGTAGGTCCAGCGTCCCCTCGGTGTCCAGCACGTTGGCCTCGGCCCCTTTCAGCACCGGGATGCCCTCCATCACATCCGGCAGCTTCAGCAGATTGTAAAAGTGCCAGATGTGGGGCGAGTCGGGCATGGCGGGGGCATGGTCGGTGATGGCCAGCGCCCGGTAGCCCATCTCCCTTGCCGCCCGGGCCATCTCGGTGACCGTGTTGAAAGCGTGGCTGGACGCCAGGGTGTGGGTGTGCAGGTCCGCAATGATGGGATACAAAATTGTATGCTTCCTTTCCGATTAAATGCTCACGTCGTCCTCAAGGCCCAGCCGGGCAAGCAGCTCCTTGGCGGCGTTGTAGCCCATCTTCTTCTGGCGGTTGTTGATGGCCGCCGTCTCCAGGATCACTGCCAGGTTGCGCCCGGGCATCACCGGGATCACCGTGCTGGGGATCTGCACCCCCAAAATGTCATAGGTCTCGTTCTCCAGGCCGGTGCGGTCGTAGTTTTTGGCCTTGTCCCAGGGCTCCAGCTGGACCACCAGGTCCACCCGCTCGCTCACCTTGACCGCGCCGATGCCGTAGACCCGGGCCACGTTGACGATGCCGATGCCCCGCAGTTCGATGAAATGGCGGATATTTTCCGGCGCGGTGCCCACGATGGTGCGGTTGGAGGTCTTGCGAAGCTCCACCGCGTCGTCCGCTACCAGCCGGTGGCCGCGCTTGACCAGCTCCACCGCCGTTTCGCTTTTGCCCACACCGCTGTCGCCCAGGATCAGGATGCCCTCGCCGTACACCTCCACAAAGACGCCGTGGCGGGTGACCCGGGGGGCCAGTTCCACATTCAGGATGTTGATCAGCGAGCTGAGCAGCGTGGAGGTGCTCTCGGTGGAGACCAGCAGCGGCACCTCGTACTGGCGGGCGAATTCCAGGAATTCCGGCAGCACCTCCAAGCCGCGGCTGATGATCACGGCCGGGGGCTTGAGGGAAAGCATCTTTTCCAGATGCCGGCGCCGGTCTGCCTCCGGCAGCTCTTTCAGGTAGGAGATCTCCACCATGCCGCAGATCTGGATGCGGGTGGGATCGAAATACTGGTAGTAACCCGCCAGCATGATGCCCGGCCGGTTCACGTCGGCGGTGTAGATGGGGATGTCGGAAAGCTCCTTGGGGGCATAGATGGTATCCATCTTCAAGGTGGCCGCAAGGTTGCTCAGTGGCACGGAAAACGCTGGCATAACAACACCCTTTCTTTTCATGGCTGCACCGCAAAACGCCCGGCGCGGTGTGCCGGCGCCGCCCGCCGGGAGATCATGGTCCCGGCACAGGGCCTGCAATTATGTTTATTATATAATATACCACCCCGCTTGGCAATTTTTTTGCGGCTTTTCCGAAAAAATATTCCCGCACACATCAAAAAGGCGGGCCGTTTCCAGCCCGCCCCCCGGCGCTTACACCATGCGGAGCAGGCAGTCGAAGCGCACCAGCTCTTCCCCGCCAGCCTCCAGTGCGCTGCGGGCCGCCTCCTCGCTGAGATTGGCCAGATAGCTGCCCAGCAAAAACACGTCGTTTTTGCGGCCGATGGTCTCGGCGGCCAGCTCCTCCAGCAGCCGGCAGACCTGCCGGTCGATGGTCTGCTCCAGCTGCCGGTCCTGCCCGGGTTGGGCGGCGCCCGACGGGCTCACTAGCCGCTGGATGTTGCCGGTGAGCCCCACCGTGAGCTCCATCCCCCCGCCGGAAAAGCCCGGCTCAAACGTCAGCCGGGGCGAGCGGAGCTCAAAGCGCACCTGGGGCTCGTCCAGGGCCAGCTCCAGGGTGTCCGTCTGCCCCGCCAGCAGCCGTGCCAGCTGGGCCTTTGCCCCCTGCCAGAACGCCACCGGAAGGCCCTGCTCATACAGGGCAAGGCCGGAGAAGGTCACCGTGTCCTGTTCCGCCGCAAGGGCGGCGATCACCCCGCCGCCGCCCTGTGCGCCGAACTGGTAAAGGTAGGTCTTGTAGACGCCCCGGCTCTCGAGCTGCTCCACACCGGACAAAAAGCCCACTCCGTCCTGCCAAAGCTGCTCCAGGGCGGCGACGCTGCCGCCGGCGCCGCCCGCGTCCAGCAGGTACACCGCGATGTTTGGCCGGCCGTTGCTGTAGCTGGCCAAAAAGCGGCAGGCTTCAAAGGCGCCCTGCCGCGCCAGCTCCGGGCCCAGGAACAGCAGCTCGTTCTGGCCGTAAAACAGCCGCCGGTTTTCCTGGGCCTCGGCATTTTTCAGCGCCTCGTACACCGTATCCCCGCTGCCAGCAAGGCAGCGAGCCTCCTCGCTGGCCTGGCCGGCGTCGGCGCTGGGGGCGGACTCCAGCACCAGCAGCCGCGCCTCGAACTGCCGGTCATACTCCAGATACAGCGCTTTCACCGCCACCTTGTCACCGATCCCGGCCCCGGTGCAGCCGGTCAGCAGCAGTACCAGCAGCGGCAGCGCCGTCAGCGCCCATCGACCCCATTTCATGATCCGCCTCTCCCCTTTCTCATCCATCCCTTTGCCGCCGCCAGCGCCAGCACCGCCGCCAGCAGCCACTGTTGCAGCAGAAAAGCCTCCTCCTCCCGCTGGTTCCACACCGCCAGGAACACTGCCATCACCCCCGCGAGGACCACCCAATAGGGCCCGTGCCGCGGCCCGGCGCGCCCCTGTCTGTGCCACAGCCGCACCGCGGCGGCGAAGTACAGGCCGATCTTCAACAAAAACAGCAGCAGCCACACCCCCACGTGGAGGGCGTCCAGCCTGCGGAACACCGAGATGCCCCCCAGCCGGGCGATGGCAAACACCGGCTGGTCCGTTTGCAGGTAGGCGGCGCCCAGGGTCATCTCCCCCAGCATCGCCAGCAGGCTGCCGGCCGCAAAGGCCGCGCCCAGCATCCGCACCCCGGCCTTTTTTGCCTGCTCCCCGCACAGCAGCGGCAGCAGCGCCAGCTCGGGCGGCAGATAAAACTGCCCCGCCGCCGCGTCCCACAGCCCGGCGGCGTCCAGGGCGGGCGTTTGCAGGCTGGCGAACCGCAGCTGCCCCGCCACCGACCAGGCCAGCACCCCCACCGAGAGAACGGTGAGCGTCAGCACCAGCCAGGCCGCCCGGCCCAGCGCCTGCACCCCGGCAAACGCCCCGTAGTAGGCGGCGGCGAACACCAGCACCAGAAAGGCGGCCGCCGCCAGCTGCTGCTGCATCACATAGTTGTAAAAGCGCTCCGCCTGGATGACCTCCAGGGCGATGGAGAGCACCAGCGCGCCCTCCAGCAGCGCGGTCAGCACCCGGCCGGGGGCGGCCCGCCGCCAGGCAGCGCTGTAAAGGAAAAGAACCATACACAATATCCCAAAGCGGAGCGCCCCTGCCCAGACGGCGGTGCGGGCGGGCAGCGGCGCGGTCTGGCGCCCAAAGGGCTCCAGGAAGCTGTCCGCCAGCAGAGCGGCCAGCAGCAGCACCGCGGCCTGGCGCTGGTCGAAGCGGGTCTCACGGCTCATAGCGCTCCTCCCCTCCCGGCAGGTCGTTCACGTCGAATGGGCGGCGGGCCAGCCGGCCCCAGGGCAGGCGCATCAGGCCGTCCCGCACCGCCCCCCGGCCAAAGGGCACCAGCGGCGAGGTGTAGGGCAAGCCGAAAGAGTGCATCCCGCACACGCTGACCAGCATGACGAAGAACATGGTCACCAGCCCGAACGGGCCGAACAGGCCGCCCGCCAGCACGAACAGTACCCGCAGTACCGTGGCGGGCTCGTACAGCGAGGGGATGACGAAGATGGAGATGGTGGTGATGGCCGCCACGATGAGCACCGGTGTGCTCAGGATGCCCGCCTTGGTGGCCGCGTCCCCCACGATGAGCGCCGCCACCAGGCTCACCGAATGGCCGATGGGCTTGGGCAGCCGCAGGCCGGCCTCCCGGATGATCTCCAGCAGCGCGATGACCAGCACCATCTCCAAAAACAACGGCAGCGGGGTGCCGCTCTCCGCCGCCGCCACCTTGTAGAGCAGCTGGGGCGGGAACAATTCCGGCGTGTACTCGGCGATGGAGACGAACAGACCCGGCAGCAGCACCGACAGCAGGAACGCCCCGTATTTCAAAAGGCGCACCGCGCTGGCAAAATAGGCCTTGCCGGCGTAGTCGTCCAGGCTTTGGAAGTTCTCATTGAAAAAATAGGGCAGGATCATGGCAAAGGGGCTGCCGTTCACCAGCACCACGATCTTCCCCTCGCAGATCTTGGCGGCGGCGGTCACCGGACGCTCGGTGTAGCCCACCTCCTGAAAGAAGCTGAAACTGCCCCGCTGCAAAAAGGGCGCGAGATACCCGGTGTCGAACAGCACCGGGATCTTCACCCCGCGCAGCTTTTCCTCCACCGCCTTTACGAAATCCGGCGTTGCCAGCGTGCGGTCGTACAGCAGGGCCACCTCCGTTTGGGTGCGAACGCCCAGCGGAAAGATCTTGATGGTGAGCGCGCTCGTGCGCACCAGCCGCCGCACAAGGCTCACGTTTATCCGCAGCAGGTCGCAAAAGCCCTCCCGGGAGCCCCGGATGTCCCCCTCGCCCGAGGGCTCCTGCACCGAGCGGAACTGCATGTTTTGTGTGGAAAGTACAACGGCTTTACAGCTTCCGTCGATGAGCATCACGGTGGTGCCTGCGGTGAGCTGGACACGCAGGGCGTCGAAGTCCTCCACGGGGGCGTTTTCCACCGGCAGGTCGGTGCGGTGCTGGATGAACTCAAAGAGCGCCTGGCCGCTGGCGGGCCGCCGGTCGCACTCGTTGAGCATCGAGAGCATCACCACCCACAGCCGTTCCAGGGTGGATAGGCCCTCGAACATGCACAGGCAGCAGGAAATGCCCAGCACCTGCACCGGCTTTGTATACAGATCGGCGGAAGAGCCAAACATCTCTTTCAGCCGGGCGATGTTGGTCTCAAGATCGCAGGACAATGTTTGCGGCATCGCTTTCACCTCGCCGGTTAGTATGGCCCGCGCCGGCGGCGGCAAAACAATGTTTGGGAGGTCTTGCGTTCATGCTTGTGCTGTTGCTTCGCACCCTGATGATCTATCTGCTCATCGTGGCCGCCATGCGGCTGATGGGCAAGCGCCAGCTGGGGGAGCTGCAGCCCTCGGAACTGGTTTCCACCATTCTGATCTCAAACCTGGCGTCCATCTCCATCGAGTCGCCGGAGGTGCCGCTGGCGGCCAGCCTCGCGCCGGTGTGTCTCATCGTGGTGCTGGAGCTGGTGGCCTCCGCCCTGTGCTACAAAAGCCCCCGGGCGGCAAAGATCCTGTCCGGCTCGCCGGTGGCGGTGATCCGCAGCGGCAAGATCGACCAAAGCGCGCTGCGGGAGCTCCGGTTCAGCGCCAGCGATCTGCTGGAAGCGCTGCGGGGCAAGGACGTGTTTGACCCCGGCGAGGTGGATTATGCCCTGATAGAGACCAACGGCAGCCTGAGCGTTTGCAAAACGCCGGGCAGCGACACCCCCACCCGGGATGACATGAATATCCCGCCGCCAAAAGCGAAAACGCCGCTGGTGCCGCTGGTCATCGACGGCCAGCCGCTGGCGGACAACCTGGCCTGGTGCGGCAAGGACAAAGCCTGGCTGGAGCGAACGCTGAAAAAGCAGCGCTGCCCCCTCTCCCAGGTGCTGGTGCTGCTGGGCGACGACGCGGGCGCGATAGAGCTGATCAAAAAAGAAAACCGCTGAACACACGGTCCGGCGGTTTTGGAAAGGTTGATGGGATGAAACGGCTGTGGGCAACGGCCTGGTTGCTGGTGTTTCTGGCGGGGATGGTACTTGCCAGCAGCTGGCTGGTGTACGACACCAACAAAACGCTGCTGGGCCGCCTGGAGGAGATCGGCAGCCTGAACGACGACGGGCAGTATGAACAGGCCCGGCAGGCCATTGGGGAGATGGAGGAATACTTCTCCCACCGGGAGCACTGGATGGCGCTGTTCATCAAGCGGGACCAGCTCACCGGCATCGCCCTGTGTCTGGGAGGGCTGCGGGCCTACGTGGGCCCGGACAACGCCCAGGACCTGCACAGCGAGCTGGGGAAAGCCCGCACCCAGGTGGAGATGACCGGCCACTTATTTTTCAGTATGTTTTGAGGAGTGGCTGCTGAGCATATCCTTGAGCTCGTCCATAAAGGTGTTCAGGTCGCTGAACTGGCGGTACACCGAGGCAAAGCGCACGTAGGCCACCTCGTCGATCTTTTTCAGCTCCGCCATGGCCAGCTCGCCGATCCGCATGGAGGTGACCTCCCGCTCGTAGCTGTTGAGCAGAGTCTGCTCGATGTTGTCCACCGCGGCCTCCAGCGTCTGGTAGCTGACCTCCCGCTTCTCGCTGGCCCGCAGCATACCGCCCAGCAGCTTCTGACGGTCGAATGCCTCACGGGAACGGTCCCGCTTGATGACCATCAGCGGCACCGTCTCCACGATCTCATAGGTGGTAAAGCGCTTGGAGCAGCTCAGGCACTCCCGGCGGCGGCGGATCTTCTCCCCGTCCTCGGTGGGGCGGGAGTCGATGACCTTGGAGTCCATTTCGCCGCAGTACGGACATTTCATGGCAGTTTCCTCCTTATGGGATGGGTAAAGCGGCGTCGCCGCCGGGATACGCTATATACACAGTATAGCATATTTTCCCACAAAAGAAAGATTTTCAGCCAAAGATCCTCTCGTTCAGCGCCTCATACAGCGCCCGGGTGGAGGCTTCATCCCGGTCGCTGAGCACAAGGATCCCGTCATTCATCCGCAGCACCACGCAGCTGTCGCAGCCGGTGTAGGCGTAGCGGGTGTAGTCGCCGAATTCGCTGTTGCGAAAGGCGCCCAGGGAAAGCCGGGGCGAGCCGAAGCCGTTGGTGCGGCTTCCCGCCGGGATATTCTCGGCATATTCGATGCTCTCCACCTCAGTATAGTCTATTTCCGCGTCGGGCCAGTAGCTTGCCTCGATGTTCAGATCATTCTCCCCCACGGTAAAACGGACGTCTCCCGTGAAAAGGAGCACCGGCGTGCCCACAAGGGCGACGGCCAGGATCGCAATGACGACCACCGTTACCACGCGGTCCGCTTTGGACCGGAACAGACTGCCGCTCCAGCTGCCGTCCCGGACCTGCCTGCGGTAGAGCCGCCAGGAATAGACACAGGGCACCACCGCCAGAACGACGATGGCCACCAGCATCCCCGTGACCATGGCGGGCCCGGGCAAAAAGCAGCACAGCAGCAGCGCGAAGCCGCCCGCCACCCACAGGCGGCCGCCCATGCGGTGGGTGCGGTCCCAGTTTTCCTCGTTGGCCAGCGTCCAGGGCAGGCGGATGCCCAGGGTGGGGTTTTGCTTCATCTTGGGCATGTAGTTGCCGATGACCAAAAACATCAGCCCCAGGCCGGCGGGCACAAGCCGCTCCCAGCCCAGCTTCACACCCAGCGCCACCGCACAGCCCCCGGCGCTGAAAAGCAGCGATATGCCCGGCAGCAGCCAGTAGAGCAGGCCCAGCGCCTTTTTGCTCTGGCCGTTCTCCCGGTTGGTGCGAAAGGTGAGCCACAGGCACAGCCAGTGGGTGACCAGCATGGTGACGGGCATCCCCAGGAAAAAGGCGAGCTTTTCGCCGGTGCCTGTCCCGGGCAGCTTCTCCCACAGCGCCAGCTCCGCCAGCACCGGCAGCAGGATGACCAGCGAAGAGATCGCCGCTTTTTTCTTGTCAAGACGGTTCATCGTTTTCCTCCCCTTTCAGCTCGGTGAGCCAGAGAAGTATCTCCTCCAGCACCGAGGCGTTGAGCTGGTAGCGGATGTACTTGCCCTTTCGCTCGTCCCGCACCAGGTCGGCCTCTTTCAGCACCGACAGATGCCGGGAGATGGCGGCGGCGGTCATCGGAAAGTGTTCCCCGATCTGCCCCGCGGTGAGCGGGCCCGCCCGCAGCAGCGCCAGGATCTGGCGGCGGGTGGGGTCCGCGAGCGCCCGCATCGTGTCCTGCATTGCCATGGCGTCACCTCATTTAACATTTAATTTAATTGTTAATTTTATTTTATCATTGTGCCGCCGCCTTGTCAAGAGGGGCCTCTCTCCCCCGCCCGGGCTGCACAAAGCAGCGCGGCCGCCCTTTTCAAAAGGGCGGCCGCGCCGTTGGTTTATCAGATCATTCCGCCAGCAGCTTTTCCAGCGTGGCGATCCGCACACAGGTGCACAGCAGCGTGGCGGCCTGCTCCAGCTCCTCCATGCCCGGATAGGTGGGGGCGATGCGCAGGTGATGGTCATGGGGGTCGATGCCGTAGGGGTAGGACGCGCCGGCGGGGGTGAGCACCACGCCCGCCTGCTTGCACAGCTCCACCGTGCGCTTGGCGCAGCCGTCCATCACATACAGGCTCAGGAAGTAGCCGCCCTTGGGGTCGGTCCAGCGGGCGATGCCGGGGCAGTTGCCCAGCTGCCGCTGGAACACCGACTTGACCAGCTCGAACTTGGGGGCGATAATGTCCTTGTGCTTTGCCATGTGGGCCAGCACGCCCTTGCGGTCTTTCAAAAAGCGCACGTGGCGAAGCTGGTTCATCTTGTCGTAGCTGATGATCATCGAGCTCATGTTGTGCAGGATGTACTCGATGGCCCGGCGGCTGGAGGCCACCGCGGCAACGCCCGCGCCGGGGAAAGTCATCTTGCTGGTGGAGCAGAACACCAGCGGCCGCTCGGGGCAGCCGGCCTTTTCGCACTCGTCCAGGATGGACAGCACCTGGTAGACCTCGTCGGTGAGGGTGTGGACGCAGTAGGCGTCGTCCCAGAAGATCTTGAAGTCGGGGCTGGCGGTCTTCATGGCGGCCAGCCGGCGCACCGTCTCATCGCTGTAAGAGTAGCCGTCCGGGTTGGAGTACACCGGCACACACCAGATGCCCTTGACGCTGTCGTCGTCCTTGACCAGGCGCTCCACCATGTCCATGTCCGGGCCGGTCTCCAGCATGGGCACCGGGATCAGCTGGAAGCCGAAGTACTCGGTGACCTTGAAGTGCCGGTCGTAGCCGGGGGTGGGGCACAAAAACTTGATGTTGGTGCAAAAGCGCCAGGGGCGGATGGAGTCCACATAGCCCACGCGCCAGCCAAGGTCGATGAGGTAGTACATGGTGGACAGCGCCGAGTTGCCGCACACCAGCACCTGCTCGGGGCTGGGCACCTGCATCACGTCGGCGAAAAAGCGCCGGGCCTCGGGCATACCTTCCAGGTAACCGTAGTTGCGGGCGTCCACGCCGTTTTCGCCGATGTAGTTTTCCAGCTTCATCATGTCGGCCGAAAGGTCCAGCTGCTCGGGGCAGGGCTTGCCCCGGGACATATCCAGCTTGAGGCCCAACTGCTTGAACTGGTCAAGCTGTGCCTGCTGGAAGCGCAGCTCCGCCTCCAGCGCGGCACGGTCCATGGAACGATACTCTTTCATTGCATACATTCCCCTCTACTGATGTATTCCACTTTATGCAGCCGCGGTGCGGTTTGCCCCAGGCGGCGCGGCCTTTCCCCTGCCGCGCCCGTCGCCACAGCCCTAAGCGTATAAATGTTATTATAGTACAATTCTTCCCGCGACACAAGCGGTCTTTTGCCTGTTTTTGGCTTGTTTTCGCCTTTTGTGCCGCAAAACAGCCCCGCCGGCACGGCGGGGCTGTCGGTTCAGGCTGTGCCGGAAAGCTCAGACCTGCATGTTCATGGGGTTCTCGGCGGTCTCGGTGTCCACCTTGTCGAACTGGTAGTCGTTGCCGGGCAGGATGGCATTGAGGGCGATGCCCAGGATGGCGGCGATGGCCAGGCCGGACAGGGTGATGCTGACGCCCGCCACGTTGAAAGTCAGGCCGCCCAGGCTGTTGAAGCCCAGGGCGCTCACCAGGATGACGGCGGCGATGATCAGGTTGCGGCTGTTGGTGAAGTCCACCTGGTTCTCCACCACGTTGCGCACGCCGATGGCGCTGATCATGCCGTAGAGGATAAAGGACACGCCGCCGATGATGGCGGTGGGAACGGTGTTGATCACCGCGTCGAACTTGGGGCTGAAGCTCATCAGGATGGCGAACACGGCGGCAATGCGCATCACCCGGGGGTCGTAGATCTTGGTCAGGGCCAGCACGCCGGTGTTCTCACCGTAGGTGGTGTTGGCGGGGCCGCCCAGGAAGCCGGCCATGCTGGTGGCCAGGCCGTCGCCCAGCAGGGTCTTGTTCAGGCCGGGCTCGCGGATGTAGTTCTTGCCGGTGGTGGCGCTGATGGCGGCGATGTCGCCGATGTGCTCCATCATGGTGGCCAGGGCGATGGGCATGATGGTGAGGATGGCGGAGATGTCGAACTTGGCCAGCGCGGCGGTGTGGATGGGAATGCCGAACCAGGCGGCATCGGCGATGGGTTCAAAGTTCACCGAGCGGGTGGCCAGAGCCACCGCGTAGGACACCAGCACGCCCAGCAGGATGGGCAGGATCTTGATCATTCCCTTGCCCCAGATGTTGCACACCACCACGGTGGCCAGGGCCACAAAGGCCAGCAGCCAGTTGGTGGCGCAGTTGGTGATGGCGCTGGGGGCCAGGATCAGGCCGATGGCGATGATGATGGGGCCGGTGACCACCGGGGGGAAGAAGCGCATGATCTTGCCGATGCCGAAGACGGTGATCAGCAGGCTCATGACCAGATACACCAGGCCCGCGAACACCACGCCGCCGCAGGCGTAGGGCAGCATCTCGGTGTTGGGGGTGCCGTCCGCCGCCATGGGCGCCACGATGGCAAAGCCGCCCAGGAACGCAAAGGACGAGCCCAGGAACGCGGGCACCTTGCCCTTGCTGATCAGGTGGAACAGCAGGGTGCCCAGGCCCGCGCACAGCAGCGTGGTGGACACGTTCAGGCCGGTGAGCAGCGGCACCAGAACGGTGGCGCCGAACATGGCAAAGGTGTGCTGCACACCCAGGATGATCATCTTGGGCACGCCCAGCTGGCGCGCGTCAAAGATGCCCTCGTTGACTTTCTCATTCATTTACAGTTTTCCTCCTCTTGCTCTATGCTGCTCTATCTCAACGCCGGCGAAAGCCGCCGGCCCAAAGAAAGACAAAAAAAGAGGCATTGACGCTTAAAGCGTCAATGCCGTAAAAGAAAGCAAAATCGAAAGCAGAAACAAAACCGGCAAAAAGGCCAGCGGCGCGTTTTCCATCCGCAGTTTTTTCTGCTCCATGGCGGCCGCCCTCCCTTGCAAATTTTTTCCATTATACCAGTTCCCTTTTTCGATTGCAAGGGGTATCCTGATTTTTTTCGACGCCGTTTTTTCCAGCAGCAGGTCCCTCTCACACCGGCAGCGGCTGCGCGGCGCGGCTCTGGTAGTGGGCGCAGATGCTGTCCACGGCCTCGTCAAAGCTGGTGACGCCGGTGTCGATGTACAGGTCATACCCGTCCGGCGAGCCCCAGGCTCTGCCCGCGTAGGTCTCATAGTACTTCTTGCGCTGCCGGTCCATCTTATGTACCAGACGGGCCGCCTTTTCGCGGGAAAGGCTCTCCTGCTGCATCTTGCGCTGGATGCGCTGTTCCACCGGGGCGCGCACGAAGACCCGGATCAGCTCCACCGGCTCGTTTTCCAGCACCCGATCCGCACAGCGGCCCACAAAGATGCAGCTCTCCCGGCCGGCGATGCGGCGGATCTCATGGCTTTGCAGCTGGAACAGCACCTCCGAGGTGGGCAGGCCCCGGGCCACGTGGTAGTTGCCCTCGTGCACGGTGCGGAACAGGAACGGATTGGTGGCCCGCTCGTCGGCGGGCTCCATCATTTTTTCCGAAAGCTCCCCGTAGCGACATGCCAAACGGAACAGGTCTTTTTCGTACACCCGGATGCCCAGCCGGGCCGCAGTGAGCACCGCGATCTCGTGGCCGCCGCTGCCGAATTCCCGCGCGATGCAGATGATCTTATTGGCCATTTTCCTCCATCCTCTCCTGTGTCAGCCGGTCGGCCACCGCCGTGGGGATATCAAATTCGCCGTCCGACGCAAACGTCAGTTTCGCGGATACCGTCTACGCCATCATCCACCAGACCATCGAACAGCTGGGCGAGGAGATCGGCGTACATACCGACCTTCATTCCTTTGTGGACGTGGAGCTGTTGACCCACTTCTATGTTGTGGCGCTGGCCGGCATCCTGGAAAGCTGGCTGCTGGGCGAGATCGACCGCACCCCCGAGCAGCTGATCCAGTTCGCGGACATCATGCTGAACGACCAGGTGAACGGCGCCGCCGCGCGCAACAACAGCCAATAAGCAAATCAAAAGCACCGCCCGCCGCATCCTTTTTCAGGGGATACGGCGTGCGGCGTTTATAAGCGGATGAGTTGATCGGTCAAGATGCTTTCCCGTTTGGAACGCTTGATTTCATTGCACACTTTGATAATTTCCAAGGCGAAAGATTTAGACTTGGATAGAAGAGGACTGTTCATGTTCGCACCTCGTTCTTCACCTATTCCTTATTCCCTATTCCTTTTTACTTTCCAAAAATCCCGGAAACAGAGTGAGGGAAAGAAGAGGGAACAGTGAAGAAGTAATAAGTAAAAATCCCGAACGCTGTCGCATTCGGGATTTTTGGTGCCGCTGACCGGGATCGAACCGGTACGATGTTGCCACCGAGGGATTTTCGTGACACATACACTTATTCATTCGTGTACCGCCGACGATCTTGTCAGGCAGATCGTTTGTTGGCCGTCTGACAGCCTTTGATCTCCCGAACGCCCACCGCCGGGTTGTGCCCTGGAGCACGTTTTTGCCATGCCAAAGGTCAAGCTTCGGTTTAGGCAGCAGGTCTATGCTCTCTACACATTTACAGGCTGTTTCCAGCCTGACTTAGCACGGCGTTTCCATCCAACCGTTCGCCGTTTTAGCCTGCTCCACTTGTGCGGTTTTCCGCACAAGGCTCCGCACCTTTGCAGGTGCGACCTGCTTTTACACAGGTCTTGGATGGTGAAGTCCCTTGCGTCTGCCAATTCCGCCACAGCGGCGTAGGGAAAAAGCTATTTTATAATACAATACCCGCCCGGCAAAGTCAACAAAACGCGGGAAATTGTATTTTCGTCGCCAATGTCTTATAATAATAGAAACACGCCGCCCCGCGCCGGGCGGCCTTGTCCCGGAGGCCGCGATGACCCTTTTGAAACATCGAAACACCCGCCTGTTCCTGCTGGGGGCTCTTTTGGGCCTCGCGGCCTTTTTGTGCATCTATGGTGTCTCGGCGCTGAACGTGACCAACGACGCCTTTTTGCGGGGCGGCTACGTCGAGCAGGATGTGCTGCAGCATTACGCCGGCTGGCTGTTCTACCGGGAAAGTCCCCTCTCGCTGCCCTTTGGCTTCACCCAGCGGCTCAACTGGCCCCAGGGCACCAGCATCGCTTTCACCGACTCCATTCCCCTGTTCGCGGCCTTTTTCCGCCTTTTGAGCCCGCTTTTGCCCGAGACGTTCCAGTATTTCGGGCTGTACACCGCCCTGTGCTTTGCGCTGCAGGGGGGCTTCGCCGCACTGCTGCTGGGGCTCTTTTTGCGCCGGGATCTGCTCGCGCTGCTGGGCGCGGTGCCCTTTGTGATTAGCCCCATCCTGCTGGAGCGGGCGTTCCGGCACACCTCGCTGGCCGCCCACTTTTTGATTTTGGCTGCGCTGTATTACTATTTTCTCGGCACGCGGGAAAACCGGTATGCCTACAAGGGGCTTTTTGTCCTCAACGCGCTGGCCATCACCCTGCATCCCTACTTTGTGCCCATGACCTACGGGGTGACCTTTGCGCTGGTGGCAGGCTGCGCCTGGCGCCAGCGCCGCCTTGCGCGGCCCGCGGCGTTTCTTGCGGCGGACCTGGCGGCCACCCTGCTGGCGGGCTGGCTGTTCGGCACGTTCAGCGCCGCCGGCTCCGGCGCGGGGGGCGCAGGCAACGAGTACGGCTATTTCTCCATGAACCTGAACGCCCTGTGGAACCCCACCAGCCGGGGCGTGGTGTGGAGCCTGTTCCTGCCGGTGCAAAACCAGGTCGGCGGCAACTACGACGGCTTCAATTACCTGGGTCTGGGGGTGCTGCTGGCGCTTTTGGCGGTGGCGGCCTTTGCCGTTTTCTGCCTGCGCCGCCGGCTGCCGGAGCTTGCCCGCCGCCACGGCTGGCTGCTGTTCGTCTGCGCCTGCCTTACCGTTTTCGCGGTGAGCCATGTGGTCACCGCCAACGGCGCGACCCTGTTCCGCTTTCCCCTGCCTCAGGCACTGGTGGAGCTTGCCACCACCCTGCGAAGCAGCGGGCGGCTGTTCTGGCCGGTGTACTACCTGCTGATGCTGGCGGCGGTGGCGGGCCTTGCCCGCCTTGCCGGGCGGCTGCGCTTTCACGGGGCGGCGGCGGGGGCGCTGGCGCTGCTCTGCCTTGTCCAGTTGGCGGACCTGAGCCCGGCCCTGGCCCAAAAGGCTGCCTCTTTGCGGAGCTATGTCCCCTGCGAAACGGACTGGGCCACCGGCACCACCCCGGCCCTGTGCGAGACCACCGACTTTTTTGAGGCGGTGCGCGGCCGCTATGCCAACCTGCTGGCGCTGGACCCCCTGACCCGCACGGGCATGGAACTGGCCCTGTGGGCGGCGGACGAGGGGATGAACACCACCGACACCTCGGTGGTGGCCCGTTACAACGAGGCGCTGGCGGCCCAGAGCCGGCAGGGCTTTTGGGAGGAGGTCCTGGCGGGCAGGCTGCGGGCGGACAGCCTGTATCTCACCGAGCGGCCGGAGACTTTCTTGCAGCTGGCGGACGCCGCCAGCGAGCAGGGCGCCTGGTGCGGGGCCCTGTACGCCCTGCCCGCCGGCGCCGACGACGCCGAGCCGGTGCTGTACGTCATCGCGCCGGGGCTGGACAACTACGCCCATCCCCTGGCCACCGAATACAGCGAGGACTTTCCCCTGCGGCTGGCCGACTACTCCGATGATTACTGGTACATGGGCGTCCTGAGCCTGAACCTTTCGGACATCGGCCGCGAGGCGGACGAAAACAAGGTGGTGCTGTTCTACGACACGCCCCTGGCCCGGCGGCGGCTGAAGGCGGGCAGCGCGCTTTGCCGCGAGGGAGTGCGCTGCCCCATCCTGGAGGTAGACGACAGCGACGCCGGCTGGCTGATGGTGACGCTGGAAACCGAGGACGCCAGGGCGCTGGCGGGAAAGGATCTGGTGGTGGAATAATGGAACTCATCCGTGTCACCAGCCTTTTGCCGGTGCGGCTGGACAAGTACCTGCTGGAACTCTACCCCGCCCTGACGCCGGGCCGGCTGAACAAGGCGCTGCGGGAGAACAAACTCAAACTGAACGGCAAAAAACAGCCCCTTTCCACCCGGGTGCAGGCGGGGGACGAGATCAAGCTGTTCCTGCTGCCTGACCAGCTGCAAAGCGCGCCGCCCGCAGACGGGCCCGCCTTTTTGCAGGCAAAGCACCCGGCAAAGGTGGTCTACGAGGATGACCAGCTGCTCATCGCGGACAAGCCCGCGGGCCTGGCGGTGAGCGACGACGCCCAGCCGGACACCCTGCTCCACCGGGCCCGGCTCTATCTTTACCAGCAGGGCCGCTACGACCCCGCCCGGGACTTTGCCCCCGCCCTGTGCCACCGGCTGGACACCGGCACCAGCGGCCTGGTGCTCATCGCAAAGACCAGGCCGGCGCTGGACGCCCTCACCGCCCTGATCCGGGAGCGGAAGATCAAAAAGGAATACCTCTGCGTCACCTTTGGCCGGCCCCGGCCGCCGGCGGCCACCCTCACCGGCTTCCTGCAAAAGGACGCGGCGCGGGGCAAGGTGACGGTGCTCCCCCGCCCCGCGCCGGGGGCGGCAGCCATCGAGACGCGCTACGAGACGCTGGCGGTGAGCGGCCGGCTGGCCCTTTTGCGGGTGGAGCTGGTCACCGGGCGCACCCACCAGATCCGGGCCCATCTGGCCAGCGTCGGCTGCCCCATTTTGGGCGACGGGAAATACGGCCACAACGCCGCCAACCGGGAGCTGCATTTCAAATACCAGGCCCTGTGCGCCTGGCAGCTCACTTTCCCCGCCGACTGCCCGCCGCCGCTGGAAGCTGTAAGTGGAAAGGCCTTTACGCTTGAAAAGCCCTGGTACTGCCGCCAGCTGCTGGAGGGCACACTGAAATAAGCCGCAAAAAACGGGTCGCCGGAGGGACGTTCAGCCCTCCCGCGGCCCGTTTCGTATCTCGTTGACTTCTTCCCAGGTGTACAGGCTGTTCAGCACATCGCACAGCGCCTTTTTGGACAGGCGGGGCGGCAGGCCCAGCCGTTTTAAAAAGGCGAAGCGCTCTTGTCTGCTGCCCGCCGTGCCGGAAAGACCCCAGGCGTACAGGTCGGCGTAGGTGATGGCCCGGCCCGCCCGGGGCGCGGCGGCTGTGCCGCCGGCGGCCAGCACCGCCCCGCGCAGCGCCTGAACATCGAAGCCCTCCACGCCCAGCAGCCCCTCTTTGCCGGGGGCCGGCTTGCGTTTCTCCTTGCCCTTTACGGCGGGCACGTAGGCATGGCGGACGAATTCGGCGCCCACCAGGTCCGCCACAAAGCGGCGGATGCGAAAGCCCGCGGCGTCCGGGTCGGTGAAGAGGATGACCTCGCGCTGCCGGCCCAGTTCTTTTAAAAGGGCCTGGGTCTGCTTGTCCTTGAAGATGGAAAAGCCGTCGGTGGTGAGGATCAGCCCGTCCACCGCGTTTTCCAGCGCCGCCGCGTCGTAGCGGCCCTCCACCACCAGCACCTGGCGGATGCGGGGCTTGTCGCTCATCGCACCCCTCCCGCCGCCGCCAGCCGGCACAGGGCCGTTTGCAGCAGCACGTCCGCCTCGATGGGGCAGCCGCCTTTCAGGTCCTCGTCCAGCTCGGCCAGGATGTCCAGGCAGGCGGCCAGCTGGGCGGAGGTGTAGCGGGCGGCGGTCCTGCCGCTGATCTGCAGGCGGGCGGGCTTTCCGGTGTAGCCAAAGTCCTTGTGTACCTGCATATAGTCGATCTTGGCGGCCTGGGCGGCTTTCATCCGGTACATGTCCACAAAGCTGCTGGCCAGCGCCGCGGCAATGGAGGGCGGATCGGTCTTCAGGCGCAGCAGCACCCCGAGGATCTCGCAGGCCCGGGCGGCGTTCTTCGAGGTGACGCAGCGCACCATGTCGAACACATCCGCCTCCAGATCGCGGGTGCCCATCTCCACCACCAGCGCGGGGGTGATCTCGGTGTAGCCGCTGGCGGCGGCCAGCTTGTCCACCTCGTTCTCCAGCAAAAACAGGTCCTGGCCGCACCGCTCCAGAATGGCGGCGGCGGCGTTTTCCGAAAGGGTGGTGTTCAGCTGCCCCGCCCGCTGGCGGAGGATGGCCCGCATCTGCTGGGGGCCGGGATGCTCCAGCTGGGCGGCGTAGCCGGCCTTTTCGCACACCGCCACCAGCTTTTTGCCCAGCTTGCCAAGCTTGAGCTTGTCCCTTTCCATGGGGAAGACGCTGTACAGCACAAAGACGCTGTTTTCCGCGCTGGTGAGCAGGTCGCACAGCTCGCCGAAGTCCTTTTCCCCATAGGCGGAGGGCTGCATCCCGGGAAGATACACCACCCGGCGGGTGCCGAAAAAGGAGATGGTGCCCGCCGCCATCACCAGCGACTCCACTGCGGGGGCGGGGCCGTCCAGCGTGGTGATCTCGTCGTCGCTGGTCCTTGCCAGGGCCGCGAGAGCCTTTTCCGCGGCCGAGCGGGCCAGGAAGAGGTCTGCGGAATAGAAAAAGAACACACCGGCTCCTGCCTCGATGGCCTCGTTGCACCGGGTCTTGTTATAGAGCATATCGTCCTCCTTGCAAAACGGCAGAGCGGCCCGGCCGTATCAGCAGCCGCACGCCCCGGGGCGCGTAATAGACTTTCCATTCCCGCCCGGCCTGCCAGTCGCGGGCCACGCGGGTCACCAGCGTTTGAGCGGACAGCTCGCCCGGGTCGGTGTTGCCTGTGAGCAGATAGTCCGTCCGCAGCGGCGTTCCGGTGACCATCCGGCCAGTGGGCACGGCCACCCTGCACCCGGCGATCTCCAGCAGCACCAGGCCGCCGGTCTTCAGCCGGACCACTGTGACCATTATATCACACACCGTCTCCTTTTGGGAGCCGAGCACCGGCAGCGCCGCCAGTTCCACCGTCTTCTCCGCCTCCGGCGCGGGAAAAGCGGGTTCGGCCCGCAGGTCCACCGTCAGCTGCGGCAGCAGCACGCCCATCTCGCCCAGACATTCCTCCACCGCCTCGGCGTTGCTCTGGCCACCCCGGAAGAGCACCAGTGCCTGTCCGTTCTCCACCGCCACCACACAGGGCGAGGTCCCGCTGCCCACCAGGGAGATCTCCACCATGTCCTGCTGAAGAAAACCGCCCCAGAGCACACAGAGCACCACCAGCGCCGGCAGCGCGCCCCACAGCCAGCGGGCGCATTTCAGCCGGACGGCGGCGACGATGACCAGGACAAGGGCCGCAAAGCACACCAGCGAGTATTCCCGGGGCAGCGGCAGCCGGGCAAGGGGCAGGTCGGCGCAGAACGCGGCGATGGCGTTGAGCAGCTTTGCCAGCAGGCCGCCCGCCAGGGAAAAGGCGCGGCCGGCAAAATCCAGCCAGGGCGAGAAGCTGCACAGCCCTGCCAGCATCCCCATGATCACCGCCGCGCCCACAAAGCGCAGCGCCAGCAGGTTCGCCAGCAGCGACACGCCGCTCACCGGCAAGCCGCCCAGCAGCTGCACCGGCAGGGTGAACGCCGCCGCCAGCAGTGTGGGCAGCACCAGGCCGGCCGCCCCGGCGGCAAGGCGACTGCCGATGTCCCCTTTCTCCCGCGTCCGCTGGCGCAGGGGCTGGAGCAGCACATTTGCCACCGCCACCCCCAGCGTGGCCGCGAAAGAGAGCTGAAAGGCCAGGTCGCACACCGCGTAAGGGCCCTGAAAGCTGATGAGCAGCGCCGCCACGCCCAGGCTGGTGAGGGGGTCCGGCGCCAGCAGCAGCAGGCCGCCCGCATAGGTGATCAGCGCCGCGATGCCCGCGCGCACCACCGAGGGGGTAAAGCCGGTGAGGGCCATCATAAAGACCACCAGCGCGATGGCCAAAAGATACCGGAGCCTGCGCCAGCGGGCACCAGCGCCCCGCGCGGGAGCAAACACGCCGCAGAGCAGGCTCAGATGCAGCCCGGACACCACCAGCAGGTGAGACATGCCCGCCGCCTGGTAGTCGTCGGTGACCTGGTCAGTGAGGCGGGTCCTGTCGCCGCTGGCCATGGCGGCCAGCGTGCCGCCCTCGGCCCGGGGCAGATAGCGGGCGATGCCGGCGGCCAACTGTGCCTGCAGCCGGCGGGCAGCATACAGCAGGTCGTCAGACCGGCCCGCCTCCACCGGCGTGTCCAGGCACTCCGCCTCCAGGCAGACGCCGTCCGCAAGGCTGCCGTAGAAGTACTCGTCGGCGGTCAGGGCGCTGAGCTCCAGCTCCACCCGAAAGCGCTGGCCCGGCTCACAGTCCGGGAAAAGGGCGGCGTCGGCGAGGGTGCGGCGGAAGACACCAAGGGGCGTTCCGTCCAGCTCCAGCAGCCGCAGGCGCACCCGCACCGTGTCCTCCACAAATCCCGGCTGCACCGATGTGACCTCCACCAGTGCCTGCGCCCGGGTGTCCGCCAGGGCGAACGCCGGCGCGACAAAGAGATAAAAGCCGGCACACTGCACGGCAAAGCCCAGCAGACAGGCCACGGCCAACATTGGCCAGGCGCCCCGCCTGCCGGCAAACCAGGAGAGGATGCCGCCGCATACGAAAACTGCCGCCAGCGGCAAAAAGGCCGCGGGCGGCAGATAAACAGCGGCCAACTGTATCAGGACAAACGCGCCGCAGAAAGCGGCGAGCGGCCGGCGCACGGCCGTTAGTGGATGAACAGCGGCAGTTTCTCCAGATATACAATGTCGGTGCGGTCGGCGGCGTCCCCCTCGGCCAGTACGGCGGCCCGTGCCACCACGGTGCCGGTGCTGCGGGCGACCAGCGCCTCCAGCGCGTGCAGCGAACCGCCGGTGCTGATCACATCGTCCACGATGAGCACCCGCTTGCCGTTCATGGCGTCCAGGTCCTTGCGGTCGATGACCAGCTTCTGCTTGGCGCTGGTGGTGATGGACTGATCCTCCACCACCACCGGCTCACGCATGTAAAGCTTTTCGCCTTTGCGGGCCGGGATGTACAGTTTCCCGCTCTGGCGGCTCATCTCATAGGCCAGGGGGATGCCCTTGGCCTCGGCGGTGACGATCACGTCGAACGCCGGGCACTTTTTCAGCAGCTCGGCGGCGCAGGCAACGGTGAGTTCCACGTCGCTGAACATGATGAAAGCGGCGATGTCCATGTGCTCGTTCACGGCGCAGATGGGCAGTTCGCGGGTAAGGCCCGCCACGTGCAGCGTATAGGTCTTTGACATTTCCTCTTCTCCTCCTCACTTGGGTGGACAAAAACGAAAAAACGGACGCGGCGGCTCAGCCCGGAGGCCAGGCCAGGCTGCGCTTTGCCAGCACATGGAAATGGAGATGCTTCACGCTTTGGCCGCCATCCTCCCCCACGTTGGTGACCACCCGGTAGCCCTTTTCACAGCCCAGCTCGCCGCACAGGCGGGCGATGGTGGCATAGATGTGGGCCAGCAGCGCCCCGTCCCCCTCGGTGAGGCAGGCGGCGGAGTCGATGTGTTTTTTGGGGATCACCAGAAAATGCACCGGCGCCTGGGGGTCGATGTCGTAAAAAGCCAGGATCTCGTCGTCCTCAAACAGCTTGTTGGAGGGGATGAGCCCCGCGGCGATTTTGCAGAACAGACAATCGTTCATCAGCGTACGCTCCTTTCCTGTTTTCTGATCGGCCCCGCCGGAAACGGGCTTTCCGGCGGGGTCCGTTTTTCCGTCAACCGTTGAGGGCGGCCGCGACGATGCCGGGCACCGCGTTCAGCGCCTCGTCGATCTTGGTGGCGTCCTTGAGGCCGGCCATGGCAAGATCCGGCTTGCCGCCGCCGTTGCCGCCGGCAATCACCGCGATCTGCTTGACCAGCGCGCCCGCCTTGAGGCCGGCGTCCTGGGCGCCCTTGCCGCAGCAGACCACCAGGGAGATCTTGCCGTCGGTGCTGCCCACCAGGGCGCTGACCACGTTGGGCGCCTTGTCCCGGATCTTCTCGCACATGCCGCGCAGCGCCTCGGGGGCGGTGCCGGAGAAGTAGGCGGACACGATCTTGATGCCGTTCACGTCGGCGGCGTTCTCAAACAGGCCGTCGATCTTGCTGGCGGCCACCTCGCTCTTGAGCTGCTCCAGCTCCTTGGTGAGGCTCTTCACCTCGGCGGCCACGCCCTCGGCCCGCAGGGGCAGGTCTTTCAGGTTGTTCACTTTCAGGCTGCCGGCCACCTTGTGGAGCATCTCGGTGCGCTCGTCCAGCAGGCGCAGAACGCCCATGCCGGTGGTGCCCTCGATGCGGCGCACGCCGGCGGCCACGCTGGACTCGCTCAAAATCTTGAAGCAGCCCAGCTGGGCGGTGTTGGTCACATGGGTGCCGCCGCAGAACTCGGTGGACCAGCCGTTCACATCCACCACCCGCACGATGTCACCGTACTTTTCGCCGAACAGGGCCATGGCGCCCATCTTCTTGGCCTCGGCCAGGGGCATGTTCCGCACGGTGACGTCCAGCGCCTCGAAGATCTTCTGGTTGACGATGTGCTCCACCAGCGCCAGCTCCTCGGGGGTCACGGCGCTGAAATGGGTGAAGTCAAAGCGCACCCGCTCGTCGTCCTCGTAGGAACCGGCCTGGTGTACATGGCTGCCCAGCACCTCCCGCAGCGCCTTTTGCAGCAGGTGGGCGCTGGTGTGGTTGCGGGCGATGGCCCGCCGGCGGCCCTTGGCCACGCTGGCGGTGACGCTCTCCCCCACCTGGGCGGTACCCTCGGTGAGGGTGCAGGTGTGCACGAAGAAGCCCTTGGGGGTCTTCTTCACCGCCTTGACCTCCAGCCGGGCGCCGGAGGCGGTGACGATCACGCCGGTGTCCGCCACCTGGCCGCCGCTCTCGGCGTAGAACGGGGTGCGGTCCAACACCACCAGTACGCCCTCCTTGGCGCCGTCGTCGGTGGAAACGGCGTCCTGCAGCTCCTCTCCGTCGGAAAGGGCCAGCACCGTGCCCTTGTCCTCCAGCACGTCATAGCCGGTGAACACGGTGGGCTCGGCGTCCAGCTCGCCGAACAGGTCGGCGGCCCAGCCGGAGATATCCCGGGAGAGCCGGTCCTGCCGGGCCTTTTCTTTCTGCTTTTTCATCTCCGCCTGGAAGTTCTCCTCGTCCACGGTGACGCCCGCCTCGGCGGCGATCTCGCGGGTGAGGTCCAGGGGGAAGCCAAAGGTGTCGTTCAGCTTGAAAGCGTCGATGCCGGAGAGGATCTTCTCCTTGCCGGAAAGGGCCGCCTTGGCGATGTTGTCCAGCAGGCCGTTGAGGATGTTCAGGCCCTGGTCGATGGTCTTGTAGAAGCGCTCCTCCTCGGTGCCGATGACCTTTTTGATGTAGTCGGCGTGCTCCTCCAGCTCGGGGTAGCCGGCCTTGTTCTCATAGATGACCGTGTCCACCAGCTCGCTGAGGAACGGCCGGTCGATGCCCAGCATCCGGCCGTGACGGGCGGCACGGCGCAGCAGACGGCGCAGCACATAGCCCCGGCCCTCGTTGGAGGGCAGGATGCCGTCGCTGACCATGAACGTGGTGGAGCGGATGTGGTCGGTGATGACGCGGATGGAGATGTCGGTCTTCTCGTCCTGGCCGTAGATGTGGCCGCTGATGCGCTCCACATGGTTCAGGATGGCCCGCACGGTGTCCACCTCGAACAGGTTGCCCACGTTCTGCATCACGCAGGCCAGCCGCTCCAGGCCCATGCCGGTGTCGATGTTGGGCTTTTCCAGCCGGGTATAGGTGCCCTTGCCGTCGGAGTCGAACTGGCTGAACACCAGGTTCCAGACCTCCATGTACCGGTCGCAGTCACAGCCCACCTTGCAGTCCGGCTTGCCGCAGCCGTGCTCGGGGCCCCGGTCGAAATAGATCTCGCTGCAGGGGCCGCAGGGGCCGGAGCCGTGCTCCCAGAAGTTGTCCTCCTTGCCAAAGCGGACCATGTGGTCCTCGGGGATGCCCACCTCTTTGGTCCAGATGTCCCAGGCCTCGTCGTCGTCCTCGTAAACGGAGATGTACAGCAGCTCGGCGGGGATCTCCAGCACGCCGGTGAGGAATTCCCAGGCCCAATGGATGGCCTCGGTCTTGAAGTAATCCTGGAAGCTGAAGTTGCCCAGCATCTCGAAATAGGTGCCGTGGCGGGCAGTGATGCCCACCCGCTCGATGTCCGGGGTGCGGATGCACTTCTGGCAGGTGGTCACCCGATGGCGGGGCGGCTCCTCCTGGCCCAGGAACCACTTTTTCATGGGGGCCATGCCGCTGTTGATCAGCAAAAGGCTGTTGTCGTTTTTGGGCACCAGCGGGAAGCTGCCCAGCCGCAGGTGGCCCTTGCTTTCAAAGAAGGAGAGATATTTCTCTCGCAGTTCGTTCAAACCGGTCCATTGCATCGTTCCATACTCCTCTTTCGTTGTTGTTTGCACGGCGGCAGCCCGGGCGAAAAAAACAGCCTTCGCCCCTGTTCACAGGGACGAAGACTGAAACTCTCCGTGGTACCACCCAGATTGCGGCCCCGAAAAGGGCCGCCGCTTTTGCGCCCGTTAACGCCGTGCCTACGCCCGGCTCGTCGCCGGGGGCTCAAGGGTGGCTTGCAGCACGCTTGTGCAAGGGCCTTTCACCCACCGGCCCTCTCTCTGTGTGCTCCGCGCGTCGCTGGCCCTATCACAGCCATTTTGGATCTTTTACGTTGCAATTATACCGCCCTCAAGCGCCGTTGTCAACACCGTTTGACGCCGTGGACAGGCCGTTTTCGCCGCTTTCCGCCTCCGGGAACGCCTCCGGGTCCAGCCAGTAGAGCGCCTCGCACACCTGGGCGAAGATCGACCCGCAGCTCACGGCGGGCTCGGGGGTGCCGTCCTGCAGCACCACGATGGTGTAGCGGGGCTCCTCCGCGGGCCAGAAGCCGGCGAACCAGTAGTTCATCAGCTCCCGGCCCTCCTCGTCGAACGTGCCGGTCTGGGCGGTGCCCGTCTTGCCGGCGGCCGCCCCGTGGAGGGGCTGGGCGTCCTGGCCCAGGCCCCGGGACACCACCCCGGCCAGCATCTCGGCCAGGGCGGCGGCAGTCTCCGGCGACATTGCCTGCCGGCCGGCGGCGTCGGGGAAAGCCTCTGTGATGCTGCCGGCCTCCTCATCCACCAGCCCCTTTACAAAGGCGGGCGCGCGCCAGATGCCCCCTGCCGCGATGGCGTTGAACGCCGCCGCCACCTGCAGCGGGGTGGCCAGCAGCTCCCCCTGGCCGAAGCTGACGCTGGCCAGCTGGCCCAGGTCCTCCAGCCGACCGGCGTCGGGCAGGTTGCCCGCCGCGCTTTGCAGCCCGCCGGCAAGATAGGTCGGCTCCCCAAAACCGAACTCCTGTGCCGTCTGCCACACCGCCTCGCCCCCCAGCGCAAGGCCCAGCTCGATAAAAAAACAGTTGCAGCTTTTTTCCAGCGCGCCCGCGAGGCCCAGCTCCCCGTGGGCGCGGCTCTGGGCGCACCGGTAGATGTGGCCGTTCAGGTCCACGTATCCCTCGCAGTCCACCGCGTACCAGCCCCAGCCCTTTTCCAGGGTGGCAGCGGCCAGCACCGGCTTGAACACCGAGCCCACGTTGTACTGACACAGCGCCCGGTTGAGCAGTGAGGTGTCCTGGGCCTGGATGCTCTTCTCCACCGCCCGGGGGTCAAATTCCGGCAGGCTGACGCTTGCCAGCGCCCGGGCGCTGGCCACGTCCAGCACCAGAATGCAGCCCTGGGTCATATTCTTTTGGGCGATGCCCTCGCAGGCACGCTGCACCGCCTCATCCAGGGTGAGCATCACGCCGGTGCTCCCGCCGCCCTGCTCCACCAGCTCCGGCTCGCTGCCCTGCACAAGGCTGCCCTGGGCGGTGGTGACGCACCGCACCAGCTGCCGGGGCGTTTCGGGGGCGAGCACCTCGTCAAAGGCAAGCTCCAGGCCGCTGACCCCACGGCCGTCCCCGTTCAGGTAGCCGATCAGGTGAGGCGCCACCGGCGCGGGAAAGTACCGCTGCGGCACCGCGTAGGTGTAAACGCCCTGGTCGGTGAGGTCTGCGTCCACCTGGACCAGAAAGGGCTCGCTGGAGTTGCGGCGGCTGTACAGCAGCGACTGGCCCGCATAGGACGTGTGATCGAACAGGCGGGCATAGCTGCTCTCCCCCGGCACGCAGAGGGCGTAATACTCCAGCCCATAGCTGGTAAGGCACCTGCCTTTACAGTCGTACAGGTTCCCGCGGGCGCCCTCCAGCGGTAGGGTGGTCACCGTTTGGGCCAGGGCGGTATCGGCAAAATCCTGGTTTTGGGCCAGCAGAAACAGCCGGCCCAGCACCAGGGCGAACGCGGCCAGCACTGCCGCGAACAGAGCCGTCAAACGTCTGGTGGTCAATGGGCTTTGCCCCCTTTCCCCCGGAGTATGGGCAACGGGCCGTCGGCCCAAACAGGCGGGCCGCGCCGGGGACGGCAAAAAGAAAACCGCCCCGTGGCCTTTGCCACAGGGCGGCGGGTGGAAATGCCTTTTATTGCAGCCGGGCCAGTACCTCGTCGTAGTCCGGCACGCTGGAGATGCCGCCGGGGCGGGTGGCGGAAAGGCCCGCGCTGGCGCTGGCGAAGCGGGCCACCTCCTCCAGCTCGCGCCGGGAGAGCGATTCGGGAGGCTTGTTCAAAGCCAGCAGCTTCCACATGGCGCTGCCGCCGAAGATGTCCCCCGCGCCGGTGGTGTCCACCACCCGGACGCCCTCCAGCGCGGGCACGCTGCCCCCGGCGTTGGGGTTTCTGTACAGGCATCCGTTGGCGCCGCAGGTGACAAACACCAGCTTTGCCCCGTGCTCTTTCAGGATGCGCTCCGCGCCGGCCTCCGGCTTCAGCCCGAACAGGAACGCCACCTCCTCGTCGCTGATCTTCACCACATCCGCCTGATCGAGGCCCCAGAGCAGCTGCTCGCGGGCTTCCTCAAGGCTGGGCCAGAGGGGCTTGCGCAGATTGGGGTCGTAGCTGATGAGCTTGCCCTTTTCCTTTGCGTAGGCCACCGCCCGGCGGGTAGCGGTGCGGGCGGGCTCGCCGGTGAGGGAAAGAGCCCCGAAATGAAGGACTTTTGCCTCGTCGATAAGGCCCAGGTCCAGCTCTTCAAAGGACAGGCAGACGTCCGCGCCAGGCTTGCGGGCAAAGGAGAACTCCCGGTTGCCCGTTTCATCCAGCGTGACAAAGGCAAGGGTGGTGAACACGTCCCCGGACACCACCACGCCCCGTGTCTCCACGCCGGCCTTTTTCAGGGTGCCGACGAGCAGCCGGCCAAAGGCGTCCTGCCCCACCTTGCCCAGCATCGCGGTGCCCGCGCCAAAGCGGGCCAGCGCCGCCAGATAGTTCGCCGGCGCGCCGCCGGGATGGGCCGCCAGGGTGGGATAGCCGTCGCCGTCCGCCCCGATGCAGGTAAGATCAATGAGAAGTTCTCCCAAAGCCACCACGTCGATCATTGTATATCCCTCACTTTGCGGCCGGGTACTCGTTGCACAAAAGCCGGTAGGGCGGCTCGTCCTCCTCGATGGCGGGAAAACGACCCACCGGCGGCTCGAACCGGTTGTCGGTGTTGTCGTCGTTGCACTGGCTCACCTCGCCCAGCAGCACCGGGCCGGTGCCAGGCTCCACGGTGAAATCATGATAAAGGTACTGCTGGATGTGGATGCTCTCCCCTGGCGTCAGGCGTATCCGGGTGCCGGCGGGCACAGTGCAGGTGCGCCCGTCGGTGTGGACGGTGACCGGCGACTGGCGGTCGATGGACTCGTCCGGCAGGCTGTTGTACACCCGGATAAGAACATTTCCCCCGCCCCGGTTGATGATGTCCTCGGTCTTGTACCAGTGGAAGTGATTGGGGGCATACTGGCCCTCTTTCAGATAAAGCAGCTTTTCCGCGTAGACCTTGGGGTATTTGTCCGCCATGGACCGGTTGCCGTTGCGCAGGGTGATGAGGGAGAACCCCACCTCGTCAAATTTGCCCAGGCCGTAGTCGGTGATGTCCCAGCCCAGCATACAGTCCCGCACCTCGTCGTACCCGTGGCCCAGTGTCTGCCACAGGGCCGGGGCAAAGTGGCAGAAAGGCGGCAGGTAGCAGCAGTATTTTTCACACATGGCCTCCATCTCCCGGAGGGCTTTGTTGATCTCGGAGCGTTTCATCCGTGCATTTCTCCTTCCTTGCCGCCGCGCAGGGCGGAGCAGCGGGCGTTCGTGGCGGCGCGGACCCTCCGTTTCCTGCGGCGTTCATACTGCTTTTCCACCCAGCGGTCGACGAACAGCACCTCGATGATGCCGGCAAGAAAATCCCCCAAAAAATCCAGCATATTGCGCACACCTTTCGGAAACGTTTTTATCATTATAGCACAGTCCCGCGGGGTGTGGAATATCCGCGCTTTTCAAATCTCGCCCCACACGCAAAAAGCAGGGGCCCCGCCAAACGGCGGGGCCCCTGCTCTGCTTGTTTTGGGGAAACGGTGTTTGCTTAGTACATGCCGCCCATGCCCATGTCGGGAGCGGCGGCGGCGGGAGCGGGCTGCTCCGGCTCGTCGGCCACCAGGCTCTCGGTGGTGAGCACCATGCTGGCCACGCTGGCGGCATTCTCCAGAGCGGAACGGGTCACCTTGGTGGGATCCACGATGCCGGCCTCGATCATGTCGCAGTAGACCTCTTTCTGGGCGTCGAAGCCGTAGTTCAGCTTGCCGGCGGAGAGGATCTTGTCGATGATGACGCTGCCCTCCAGGCCGGCGTTCTTGGCGATCTGACGCAGGGGGGCCTCCAGGGCTTTCAGCACGATGTTGGCGCCGGTGCGCTCGTCGCCCTCCAGCTCCTCGCAGACCTTGCGGACAGCGGGAATGGCGTTGATGGGGGCGGTGCCGCCGCCGGCCACGATGCCCTCTTCCACGGCAGCCTTGGTGGCGTTCAGGGCGTCCTCGATGCGGAGCTTCTTGTCTTTCATCTCCACCTCGGTGGCAGCGCCCACCTTGATCACAGCCACGCCGCCGGCCAGCTTGGCCAGCCGCTCCTGCAGCTTCTCCTTGTCGAAGTCGCTGGTGGCGACCTCCATCTGGGCGCGGATCTGGGCCACACGGTCCTTGATGGCGCCCTTGTCGCCGCTGCCGTCCACGATGGTGGTGGTCTCCTTGGTGACTTTCACCTGGCGGGCACGGCCCAGCATCTCCATGCTGGCGTCTTTCAGCTCGTAGCCCAGCTCCTCGCTGACCACCTGGCCGCCGGTGAGGATGGCGATGTCCTGCAGCATCTCCTTGCGCCGGTCGCCAAAGCCGGGGGCCTTGACAGCCACGCAGGTAAAGGTGCCGCGCAGGCGGTTGACGATCAGGGTGGACAGCGCCTCGCCCTCGATGTCCTCGGCGATGATGACCAGCTTCTTGCCGCTCTGGACGATCTGCTCCAGCAGGGGCAGCAGGTCCTGAATGACGCTGATCTTCTTGTCGGTGATCAGGATGTAGGCATCGTCGATGACGGCCTCCATCTTCTCGGTGTCGGTGACCATGTAGGGGGTGATGTAGCCCCGGTCGAACTGCATACCCTCCACGACCTCGGAGTAGGTCTCGGCGGTCTTGCTCTCCTCGATGGTGATGACGCCGTCGGCGCTCACTTTCTCCATCGCCTCGGCGATCAGCTCACCCACGGTGGCGTCGCCGGCGGACACGGTGGCCACACGGGCGATGTCCTGGGAGCCGTTGACTTTCTGGCTGTTGGCGGCAAAGGCGGCCACGGCGGACTTCACCGCTTTCTGCATACCGCGCTTCACATCCATGGGGTTGGCGCCGGCGGCCACGTTCTTCATGCCCTCGCTGACCAGCGCCTGCGCCAGCACAGTGGCGGTGGTGGTGCCATCGCCCGCGGCGTCGTTGGTCTTGGTGGCGACTTCCTTTACCAGCTGGGCGCCCATGTTCTCAAAGGCGTCTTTCAGCTCGATCTCCTTGGCGATGGTCACGCCGTCGTTGGTGATTACGGGGCTGCCGAACTTCTTGCCCAGCACCAC
Organism: Candidatus Allofournierella merdigallinarum; assembly: GCA_019117205.1. GTDB lineage: Bacteria > Bacillota > Clostridia > Oscillospirales > Ruminococcaceae > Allofournierella_A > Allofournierella_A merdigallinarum. The sequence goes on from DXAC01000016.1 coordinate 65,525, forward strand.
GTTGCGGCCCTTGGGGCCCAGGGTGATCTTGACGGTGTCCGCCAGGGTATCAATGCCGGCGCTCAGGGCCTTGCGGGCCGCCTCGCCGTGCAGAATCTGCTTCGCCATGTTCATCTATCTCCTTTTCAGCGTAATGACTCGGTGTTATTCTTCCACAATGGCCAAAATGTCGCTCTGGCGCACGATGGTGCACTCCTCGCCGTCCACCTTGACCTCGGTGCCGGAGTATTTGCTGGTGAGCACCTTGTCGCCCACCTTGACGATCATCTCCACTTCCTTGCCGTCCACCATGCCGCCGGGGCCCACAGCCACCACAACGGCGACCTGGGGCTTCTCCTTGGCCGAGCCGGCCAGGATGATCCCGCTCTTGGTGGTTTCTTCGGCTTCCACGGTCTTGATGACGACCCGGTCTGCCAGAGGTTTGATCTGCATACAAATGCCTCCTATTCAAAATTTATCGAAGCTATTATGTGTATTAGCACTCTTTAGCTCCGAGTGCTAATACATATTGTACTCAGTTCCCTGTGAAAAATCAAGAGGGAAAATAAAAAAAATTTGTGAACGGGGAAACTCCCCCTTTTTCGCGCCAAAAAGCCGGGGGACGAACTGTCCCCCGGCGGGCGTATTCTTCACAGCATCCCGGCGGGCACAAGCACCCGGGCGGCGGCGGGGCTCACCCGGGCGTTCAGGCTCATGCGCTCTTCGCACTCGCCGTCCCGGGTGACCACCAGGGGGCGGCCGTCCAGCACCTGCACCGACACCTCCCTGACCCGGCGGAAGAGCAGGATGTTCCGGAAAGGCTCCGTGACCGCGCCGTTTTTGATGTGCTCTCCCTTTTTGTAGCCGCCGATGACCCGGGCGGCGGTGAGCCGGCCGATCTTTTTGATGAGCATCAGATCCAGCAGGCCGTCCCGCATATCCGCCTCGGGGGCGGCCAGATAGCCGCCGCCGTAGGCACATCCGTTGCAGATGGCCAGCATCAAAAACTCCCCGGTGATCTCCTCGCCGTCCGCCACGACGCGCAGCCGGTGGCCCAGCGGCCCGCACACCGCCTGGAGGATGGACAGGTTGTAGGCCATGGACCCGCCGCAGAAAGGCAGCCGCCGGAATTTGGGGATGCCGTAGGCCACCTGGGCGTCCAGCCCGGCGGAACAGATGGTGCAGGCCATGCCCCGGTCGGTGTCGATGAGGTCGATGGTCCTCTCCTCCCCCCGCATCAGGCGGGCAAGATCAAGGAAGTCCTCCCTTTTGCCAAAGTTGCGCACAAAGTCGTTGCCGCTGCCGCAGGGCACACAGCCCACCGCCGCATTGGAAAAGCCCCTGGCGCCCTGAAGCACCTCGTTGAGGGTGCCGTCGCCCCCGCAGGCGTACAGCCGCACCGGCTCGCCGGCCCGGGCCCGCTGGCGGGCCAACTCCTCCCCGTGGCCCGGGCGCTCGGTGAGCAGGATCTCATACTCCACCCCCAGCGTCTTTGCCGCCGTGATGATCGCGGGCACCAGCGTGCCGCTGGCGTCCGCCTTGCCGGAAACAGGGTTGACGATGAAGACATGCCGCATAGATAAGCGCTCCCCGGTCGTTATTTGACGGTGCCATCTTTTATTGTACCGGATTTCATCCGCCTGCGCAAGCGCGGGATCCATTGGGCCGGCAAAAAGGCGAGGCGCAGGCACTTACGAGAACGGCAGGACAAGTTCTGCCCGGGCGCCGTCCCGGGTGTTGGAAAGGCGCAGGTTCCCGCCGTGGCGGCGAGCCGTCCGGGCCGCAAAATACAGCCCCAGCCCCACATGCCCGTCCTGGGGGCGGCTGCCGTCGCTGGTGTAAAAAGCCTGCTCTCCCCGCGCGAGCGCCTCGGCGGAAAAGCCCGGCCCTGTGTCCTCCACGGCGATGATCAGACAGGACCGCTCTGCGCAAACGGTCAGGGATACCTCCCCCATTTCCGGCGTGTAGCGAACTGCGTTGTCCAAAAGATTCCCCACCGCCCGGTCAAGAGCGACGCGCTCAACAGCGATCGCCCCCGCAGGCACATCCCCGCACCGAAAGGCGATCTGCTTTGCAGCGCAGAGGCCGCGCCCCGCGCTTTGCCATCCCTCCGCCAGCTGCCGTATCTCCACCGTCTCCTTTGCCGCTTCGCCACCCGTTTCGGGCCCGGTCATCGCCCGCAACTGCGCCACGTAGTCTTCCAGCCGCTGCGAACCCCGGAGGATGGCCTCGGCGTTCTCCCGCTGGGCGGCGGTGAGCGCGTCCTCCGCCAGCAGTTCAGCATTTCCGCTGATCACACTCAGGGGCGTTTTCAGGTCATGGGTGAGGGCGGCCAGCTCCAGGCTGCGCTGCTGTTCCATGGCCCACTGCTCTTTCAGCGATCCGGCAAGGCTGGCACGCAGGGTTTCCATCGCCTGCAATGTCTCCTCAAACTCCCGCACCCGGGCATGGCCGGCAAAGGGCAGGTCCAGCCGCCGGTCGGTGATGGTGCGGGCCGCACCGGTGAGCAGCGCGGCATCCCGCCGAAGAAGACCCGCGAAATGGCGGGTGGCCGCTGCCCCCGCGACAAGCCAGGCCGCCACAAGAAGCAGGGAGGCGCAGGTCTGGAACTCCGGCATATGCCGCTGGAGGCCTGCCGTGCCGTAGGGCATGGAGTAGTCATATTGAAGAACGCAGTCGGTCCCGTCGGGCAGGTACGTCACCTTGTGATACTGGGCATAAAAAATGCCTTTGGGCGAAAGGTCGCCTGTCAGGGCCTGCCGGGCGTATTCCAGGCGGCGCTCGCTCATCGGGCCGGAGCGCAGCGGTTCCCCGTCTTCGTCAAAGACGACCCAGCGGTAATAGTACGGAAGCTGCTCCGGGGCAAGAGAACCGTTTTCCAGCGCAGGCACGACCACTTCCAGGCCGTTTGCCGCAGTGGAGGCGGGGTAAACAAAGCCGCACCGCATCAGCCAGGTAAGCGCTCCCCACCACAGGACTGCCAGCAGCACCACGGCGGCTCCGGCGGTGAGGAGATACCGCCAGAACAGGGCCACAAGGCCGGGGCGGCGCTTCATTCGCTTTTCCATTTATATCCCACTCCCCACACGGTCTCGATCGGGTCCTCCCCCGCCGCACGCAGCTTGGCCCGGATGTTTTTGATGTGCTCGGTCACAGCGCTGGCATCCGCGGTGCCATCGAACCCGAAAGCGGCCTCATAGAGCTGCTCTTTGGAGAAAGTCTGGCCCGGATGCATGGCCAAGTGTTCACAGATGGCATACTCGCTTTTTGTGAGCCGCAAAGGCTGGCTCTGCCACAGCACCGCCTGCTGGCGCAGGTCAAAGTCCAGCCCGCCCCGGCGAAGCAGCCGGCGCGGCGCGCGCTGCTGCCGGCGCAGATGGGCCGCCACCCGCGCCCGCAGTTCCGCGATGCGGAAAGGCTTTGTCAGATAGTCATCCCCGCCCACGCCCAGACCGGTGAGCACATCTGTCTCCCCGGTCCTGGCAGTGAGAAACAGGATGGGGCAGTCCGCCAGGTCGCGGATGCGGCGGCAGAGGGCAAAACCGTCCTCGCCGGGCATCATCACATCCAGCAGGATGCAGTCCGCCCAGCGGCAGGCCGCCTCGTCCACCCGCCGTCCGTCCCGGCAGGCCGAGACCTGATGGCCGTCCCGCTCCAGAGCGGTCTTGAGCAGGGCGCACAGGTCCCCGTCGTCGTCCACCACCAGGATGTGTGCCATTGTTGTCACCTCAGTTCAAAAACAGATACAGCCCCCAGGACAGGGCATAGAGAATATAAACATGAGCGGGATAGAAGACATAGAAAAGCGCCTTGTGCCCCCTGCCCCGCCGGCCATTATACCACAGCATCAAGGGCGCCGCCAGAACACCGTAGACCTCGTAGTAAATGGTGAAGAGCTGGGTCCACACAAAGCCCGGCATATTGGAGACCATAAGGACCATGTAGACCACACCGTACAAGAGGTAATAAACTGTAAAGGCAGTCGCCTGCACACCCCTGCGCTTGCGGAAAAGATAGAGCACCAGCCCCATCACCAGCACCGGCCAGCTGCTGTCGCCCGTCATGCCCCAGAGAGGCAGCACGGAATAGCAGACAAAGCCCGGCAGGCCGGAAAGCACCGGGAATACCGCCACCAGTAAGGTGGCCGCAAAGGGCCAGGCGAGGGGCAGCACCACCGCCGCAAGGCCGGGCAGAAGCCGCTTTTGCCCCAGCCAGTCGATGCCCTGCCAGACCACCATCAAAACCACAAAGGTGGTCATCATGCCGTTGGCCGGAAAAAAGCCGTCGGGACGGACCGGCAGTCCGCCGTAGGCCATGAGATAATACAGCAGCGACATCCCCGTGGAGATGGCATAGACTTTCAAAAAATATTTCTTGCGGTTGTGGGTGTGGGTGAACCCCTCCACAAGACAGAACATGAACAGCGGCGCGCTGATCCGTCCCGCCATACTGAACCACTCGGGAATGACGCCGGTGAAGCCAAAAAAGTAATGGATATGGTCCAGTACCATCGTTACAAGGGCGATCCATTTCAGCCCCGTTTCGGTGATGCCTCGTTTCCAGACAGCTCGTATCGTTTCCATAGCAAAACGCTCCTCTCAAGGTTTCTTTTTCCATGGTAACGACCATTTCTAAGGAAAGTATAAGGGCGCGGGCTTTTTTCCAAAGGGAAAGCCCCCCGGGCGGACCCGGAGGGCTTTATGCTTGCTGTATGGGGATGTTTTGAGCGGCTCAGCCGAAGTAACGCTCCAGCAGGCCCTGCATACCGCGGCCGTGACGGGCCTCGTCCTTGGCCATCTCGTGCACGGTGTCGTGGATAGCGTCCAGGCCCAGCTCCTTGGCGCGCTTGGCAATGTCCATCTTGCCGCTGCAGGCGCCGCACTCGGCGTCCACACGCATCTGCAGGTTCTTCTTGGTGCTGTCGGTGAGCACCTCGCCCAGCAGCTCGGCGAACTTGGCAGCGTGCTCGGCCTCCTCAAAGGCGTAGCGCTTCCAGGCCTCGGCGATCTCGGGGTAGCCCTCCCGGTCGGCCACGCGGCTCATGGCCAGGTACATGCCCACCTCGCTGCACTCGCCGTTGAAGTTCATCCGCAGGCCCTCGATGATGTCCTCGGGAACGCCCTCCTTGGCGATGCCCACCACGTGCTCGGTGACGTAGGTGTTCTCGGTCTTCTCCACGAACTTGTCCTTGGGAGCCTTGCAGACGGGGCAGAAATCGGGGGCAGCGCCCTCGGCGATGTAACCACAAACGGTGCAAACAAACTTAGACATTTTCTCTTCCTCCAGTTCATTCTTTCTCATATTCGCATCGAATTACGTCCATAAATAGGAATAATTCTTTGTTATGTCCACAGTATAGCACAAAGAAATGCTTGCGTCAACAGCAAAGGGTGAAAATCCTATGAATTTTTTTTGATGTTTTTTGGCTGGGTGGAAAAGCCCATCCGCCCCAAAGCGGGCAGCAGGGCGGCCAGGCTGGAGCTGGTGACCAGGCCCATGCCCAGGCCGCAGACGATGAGGATGGGCGCATAGGTAAGGGCCAGGGCGCTGCTGAGCAGAAAACTGGCGGCGATGAGCTGGCCGATGTTGTGGCCCAGAGCCCCGCACACCGACAGGATGAAGTAGGTGGGCCGGCGGGGCAGCTGGTAGAGCAGCCACATGACCAGCACGGATAAAAGGCCGCCGCACAGCGAGAGCAGGCCGGCGGTGACGCCCCGGGTCAGCGCAACGAAGAGGGCTTTGAGCACCGTCAGGGTGAGCGCCTGGGGAAAGCCCATGAAGAACAGCGCGTACATGACCACGATGTTCGCAAGGCCGATCTTGACGCCGGGCAGCAGCCCCAGCAGCGGGGTGATGGCGCTTTCCATAAAGGAGAGGGCCATGGCCAGCGCGAACAGCAGGCCGGACAGCGCCACTTCCCTTGTTTTGTTGTTTCGCATAGAATTGCCTCCCTTGGGCGGGTCTGGTTCGTTATCATACTAAGCCGCGGCCGGGGCTTTTGTCAAGGGCCGCGGCGGGTTTGACCTGCCGGACCTTTTCTTTTATAATAGAGGGCGAAGACGCCGCGGCGCGGCGCAAAGGAGGGAACGATATGACCAGATGGATCCGGTGCGCGGCCGCCTGCGGCGCGCTGGCGCTGTGCCTTGCCGGCTGCGGCATGAAAGACGGCGTCTACACCGCCGAGTTCGTCCATTTCGACAGCCTGGGTTACAAGGACCGGCTCCAGATCACGGTGGAGGAAGGCGTCATCACCGGGGCGGACTTTGACGCGGTGGATGGGGATGGCGGCCTGAAAAGCGAGGATCAGGTCTATGCCGCCCGGATGGCGCCCCTGTGCGGTGTCTCCCCCGCCCAGATCAGCGAGTACTACCAGCAGGCTCTTGTGGGGCTGGAAAAGCCGAAAGAGCTGGAGGCGGACGCCATCAGCGGCGCCACCGTGTCCGCCCGGCGGTTCGAGGCGCTGTGGCAGGCGCTGCAAACGCCCATGTCCAAGGGGGACACCGCCCCGGTGACCGTTGCGGACATCCCGGAATTCGCCGTGGACGCAGCGGAAAGCGGCCAAGGTGAATAATATGTAAAATTTGGTCCACACTCCCGGTAAGACTTGCAATCCGCCGGGATATAGTGTAGAATTTTTCGTAAGGTTTTTTAAAGGAGAGTAAAAAGATGAAAAAGTTTTTTTCGCTGCTTTTCGCGGCTGCCTTTTTTGCCCTTTGCCTGACCGCCTGCGGCGGCGGGTCGGACACAGCCTCGTATAACCTGAACGACATTGTCACCGCCGTGGAGGCGGCCAACCCGGTGAGCAACCCCCGGGACGTGGACGACAACTTCATCCAGTTGGATATGCTGCTCACCGCGGACAACATCGAGGAATACGCCGGCAAGGTGAGCAACGACCAGGGCAACAGCGCGCTGATCGTTGCCATCAAGGCGGTGGAGGGCAAGGCCTCCGCTGTGCAGGAAGAGCTGAACGCCTATAAGACCAGCATCTCCAGCGGCGGCCTGTACGCCGAGTTCGCCGACATGGAGGCCATGGCCGCCGACGCCCGCATCGTGGTGAAAGGCGACTATCTGGTGATGGTGGTGGCCAACACCGAGGGCGCCGATTACGCCGAGATCGACACGGCGCTGAACGACGCGCTGAAATAAGCTGCGGCAGACAATTACGGGGCCGATACCTGCTTTTTTCCAGGTACCGGCCCTTTGTGTGAGAGGGAGGTTCGCCCTTTGATCTTCAGCACCATTCTGTTTTTGTTCCGTTTTCTGCCCATCACCCTGGCGCTGTACTACCTGGCGCCACCCAAGCTGAAGAACCTGGCGCTGTTTTTGTGCAGCCTGGTGTTCTACTCCTGGGGGGAAGTGAAGTTCTTCCCGGTGATGGTGGTGCTCATCCTCATCAACTACATCAGCGGGCTTGCCATAGAAAAATGCGAGCACAGCCCCGCCGCCCGCCGGTTCTGGCTGATCTTCTCCATCGTGGGCAGCTTGTCCATGCTGGTGTTCTTCAAGTACACCAACTTCCTCATCGGCACCGTGAACAGCCTGTTCGGGCTGTCCATCGGCCTCATCGAGGCGGCCACCGTGCTGCCGCTGGGCATCAGCTTCTACACGTTTCAGACCATGAGCTACTCCATCGACGTCTACCGCCGGGACGTGGCCGCCGAGCACAACATCGTGGATTTCGGCGCCTATGTGGTCATGTTCCCCCAGCTGATCGCCGGCCCCATTGTGAAATACCGGGACGTGGCCGCCCAGCTGCATGTATATAAAGACCGCTATCGCCTGGCCCAGATCCAGGACGGCATCTGCCTGTTCGTCTTCGGCCTGGCGAAAAAGGTGCTGCTGGCGGACATGATCAGCCAGCTGTGGTATGACATCATCGGCCAGTGGTCCGGCAGCACGCTGGACGTGGCGGGCGTGGGGCTGGAAAACGCCAGCACCCCCCTGGTGTGGCTGGGTCTTTTGGCCTACAGCCTGCAGCTCTACTTTGACTTCTCCGGCTACTCGCTGATGGGCATCGGCATGGGCAAGATGCTGGGCTTCGACTTCCCCATGAACTTCAACCTGCCCTACATCGCCTCCAGCATCACCGACTTCTGGCGGCGCTGGCACATGACCCTGTCCAGCTGGTTCAAGGAGTACGTCTACATCCCCCTGGGCGGCAACCGCCGGGGCATCAAGCGCCAGATCTTCAACATGTTCGTGGTGTGGGCCCTCACCGGCATCTGGCACGGGGCGGACTGGAACTTCGTCCTCTGGGGCATCTACTACTTTGTGCTGCTGACCATTGAAAAGGTGTTCCTGCTGGACAAGCTGAAAAAGGGCAAGGTGTGGCCCCACGTCTACACCCTGTTCCTGGTGGCCGTGGGCTGGGCGCTGTTCGTGGGCAACGAGAGCGGCGTGGGCCTTTCCCTTTTGTTCCAGAAACTGTTCGTGCCCAGCGGCGGCGTGGGCTGCCTGTATTTCTTGCGCAACTATGGCGTGCTGCTGGCGGTGTGCATTGCCTGCTGCACCCCGCTGCCGCTGAAGATCTACGACAAGATCAAGGAAAACACCTTTATGCGGATCGTGCTGGTGGGCTTTTTGCTGGTGCTCTGCATCGCCTACATCGTGGCCTCCACCAACACCCCGTTCCTCTATTTCCGGTTCTAAGGGGGTGGGAGAGATGAAAGAAAAATGGAATGAACTCAAGCGCTATCCCCTGCTGGTGCTGTTTTTCGTCTTTTTGTTCGGCTTTATGATCCTGGACGCCGCCTGGCCCAAACGGGCCGCCAGCGAGCTGGAGCGGCGGGACCTGGCCCAGGTGCCCGAGTTCACCTTTACCAAGCTGTTCGAGAACGTCTGGACCTCAGAGTACGACACCTACACCAAGGACCAGGTGGTGGGCCGGGACATGTGGCTTCGGCTGCAAAGCCGCAGTGAGAGCCTGCTGTTCCAAAAGGAGGAGATCGGCGGCGCGCTGCTGGGGGACGACGGGATGCTCTTCACCCAGACCCTTGCCCTGAAACCCACCGAGGAGCGCATCCTGAACAGCAACATCCAGCAGACCTCCCTTTTTGCCCAGCGCTATCCCGGACAGGTCACCCTGCTGATCACCCCCTCCGCCAGCGTCATCTACCCGGACAAGCTGCCCGCCAACGCGCCGCTGTTGGACGAGGACGCCCTGCTGGACACCATCTTCTCCATGCACGAGGGGGCCAACTGCCTGGACGTGCGGTCCGCCTTTACCGCCGCGGCGGAAAGCGGCCAGGCCCTGTATTACAAGACCGACCACCACTGGACCACCGACGGCGGTGCCTATCTGGCCTACCAGGAATACTGCCGCAGCCTGGGGCTGACCCCCCTGGAGGTGGACGCGGAGGACTTCCGCCAGGTGGAGGACTTCTGGGGCACCACCTACTCCAAGTGCCTGCGGTGGGACCAGACGCCGGACGTGATCTCCTACCTGGACATCCCGAACCAGATGACCGTGTGGACGCTGAACGCCAAGGGCGAGGCCACCGAGCCCCAGTTCACCAGCGGCCTGTACGATCTGAGCAAGGCGGAAGTGGCGGACAAGTACGCCCTGTTCCTCTACGGCAACCAGGCCTACACCACCATCGAGGGCACCGGCGAGGGCCGGTTGCTGGTGATCAAAGACAGCTACGCCAACAGCTTTGTGCCCTATCTCACCGCCAACTACGCCGAGATCTGCGTGGTGGACCCCCGCAGTTACCGCAACAGCATCGACACCCTGATGCAGCGGGAACAGTTCGACCAGGTGCTGCTGCTGTTCAGCTTCCAGACCTACTCCACCACCAACATCTCCAGCTACCTGGCCGCCTCGGCCAGCGCCGAATAAGTTCTCTTGCCGGCTTCCCCCCTGAGAGGCCGGCTTTTTTGCGCCTGTTCCCGCCACTTTTTACCCACATTTTACATGGCGGGGTGGGAAAACGGCCGCAAATGTTTTATACTGGAACAGGAGCGGGCGCACCGCGAACGCGGCCTTGCAGCGCCCCCGCACAAACGGAGGGAAAACTATGTCCGTGATCTACGTTTTGGAAGACGACAACAGCATCCGGGAGCTGGTGGTCTACACCCTGAACCACTCCGGCCAGGAGGCCCAGGGCTTCGGCGTGCCCAGCCGCTTCTGGGCCCAGATGGCCAAGGCCGCCCCGGACCTGGTGCTGCTGGACATCATGCTGCCGGAACAGGACGGCATCGAGATCTTAAAGCAGCTCCGGGCCGACCCTGCCACCCGCAAGCTGCCGGTGATCATGCTCACCGCCAAGGGCAGCGAGTACGACAGGGTGCTGGGGCTGGACAGCGGCGCCGACGACTACATCCCCAAGCCCTTTGGCATGATGGAGCTGGTGGCTCGGGTCAACGCCCTGCTGCGCCGGGCCGCCCCCGCCGAGCAGCCGGTGGAGTACAAGGCCGGGCGGCTCACCGTATGCCCCGCCCGCCGGCAGGTGCTGGCGGACGGCAAGCCGGTGGCGCTGACCCACAAGGAATTTGAACTGCTGGCGCTGCTGATCCAGTCGCCCGGCATCGTGTTCACCCGGGAACAGCTGCTGCGGGAGGTCTGGGGTTACACCTTTGACGCCGAGAGCCGCACGCTGGACGTACACGTGCGCACTTTGCGCCAGAAGCTGGGCGAGTGCGGCAACTGCATCGAGACGGTGCGGGGCTCCGGCTACCGCATCCGTGAGAACGACCAATGAGCAAGCGGATCTTTCGGGCGATGATGGGGGTCACCCTGACCACCCTGGTGGTGAGCGTGGCCCTGTTCACCGCCATCCTCTTCCCCTATTTCGAGGCCCGGCTGGCAAACGAGCTGATGAATGAGCTGGCCTACATCTCCCCCAACGTGGAGGCGGAGGGGGCCGCCTGGCTGGAGCAGCTGCCAAAGGGCGAGAATCGGCTGACCCTGATCGACGCGGACGGCACCGTGCTCTTCGACAGCGAGGCCGACCCCGCCGCCATGGAGAACCACGCAGACCGGGCGGAGGTGCGCCAGGCCCTGGCGGAGGGCACGGGCCAGAGCAGCCGCTATTCCGAGACGCTGGCGGAAAAGACCATCAACTGCGCGGTGCGGCTTTCCGGCGGGCAGGTGCTGCGCATCTCCAGCACCCAGTACTCCAGCATGGCGCTGCTGATCAGCATGATCCAGCCGGTGCTGCTGGTGCTGCTGTTTGCCGCCCTGATCGCCGCCGCCATCGCCTACCGGCTCAGCAGCCGGCTGACAAAGCCCCTGAACGAGATCGACCTGGAACACCCCCAGGTGAACCAGGCCCCCTACGAGGAGCTCAAGCCCCTTTTGCGGCGGCTGCACCACCAGAACCGGCAGATCAAGGAGCAGATCCAGCAGCTCAAGGCCCAAAAGGAGCAGTTCACCGCCATCACCGACAACATGCGGGAGGGCTTTCTGGTGCTGGACCCCGCCGGCCAGGTGCTGAGCCACAACTCCAGCGCCACCCTGCTTTTGCAGCCGGACCGGCCGCTGGAGGGGCGCAGCATCCGGGACATCGCCCTGGACGAGGAGTTTTTGGAGGAGGTCCAGAGCGCCCAGGCGGGCGAGCACTCCGAGCGGGTGCTGCCCCTGCACGGGCGGATGTGCCAGCTGCTGGCAAACCCGGTGTACGAGGAGGACGTCCTCACCGGCGTGGTGCTGGTACTGCTGGACGTCACCGAACAGCACCAGCGGGAGGTGCTGCGCCGGGAGTTCAGCGCCAACGTGTCCCACGAGCTGAAAACGCCCCTTACCTCCATTGCCGGCATCGCCGAGATCATGAAAAACGGCATCATCGCCCCGAGGGACATCCCCCACTTCGCCGGCAAGATCTACGACGAGTCCCAGCGGCTCATCCAGCTGGTGCAGGACATCATCCGCATCTCCCAGCTGGACGAGAACAACATTCTGGACGCCCCCGTGCCGGTGGACCTGTACGGGCGGGCCGGCCAGGTGCTTGCCCAGCTGGAGCAGCCCGCCCGGGACGCCGGCGTCACCCTGGCGCTGCGGGGGGAGGAGGCGGTGATCCAGGCGGTGCCCGCCATCCTGGACGAGATGATCCACAACCTGTGCGAAAACGCCATCAAGTACAACCGCCCCGGCGGCAGCGTCACCGTGACGGTGCGCGCCGACGCGGCTCACGTCACCCTGGAGGTGGCGGACACCGGCATCGGCATCGCCCCCGAGCACCAGAGCCGGGTGTTCGAGCGCTTCTACCGTGTGGACAAGAGCCACTCCAAGGAGATCGGCGGCACCGGCCTGGGGCTTTCCATCGTAAAGCACGGCGCGGCGTTCCATCACGCCCAGGTGGAGCTGGAAAGCACCCTTGGCAGGGGCACCACCGTGCGGCTCATCTTTCCAGAAGCCGCGGAAACCGCGTGACAAAGAAAAAAATGCTGACAAGGAGTTTTCCTTGTCAGCATTTTTTTATTCCTCTTCCTGCTCGTACTGCTCCTGTTCCTCCAGCAGCTTCTCCCACTCGTCGAAGAGCTCCTGCTGGTGGAAGCGGGTGTCCTCCAGCTCGTCGCAGGTGTCCCGCAGCAGCACGTGGTCCCGCAGGACCTCCGGGTCGTTGATGGAGTTTTCCAGCTCCACCACCCGGGCGCCGAGGGCCTCGATCTCGTCCTCCACCGCCTTGATCCGGGCCCGCAGCTCCGCCCGCCGGCGGCGCTGCTCCTTGCCGTAAGCCGCCTTGCCGCCGGTGGCGTTCTGGGCCGCCGGGGCGGCCGCCGGCTGGTTCTGGCCACGGCCCATGAGCTTTTCATAGCTCTCGTACAGGGTGGCCTTGCCGTTTTCGATGTACAGGATGGGGCAGCCCAGGGTGTTCATCAGGTACCGGTCGTGGGTGATGAGCACCAGCGTGCCCTCGTAGTCGGCCAGGGCCTGGGTCAGGCTGTCGCGGGTGTAGATGTCCAGGTGGTTGGTGGGCTCGTCCAAAAACAGGATGTTGGGCCGCTCCAGCACGATCTCCGCGAAGCGCAGGCGGGCCAGCTCGCCGCCGGACAGCGCGCTGCCCGGCTTGAACACGTCCTCCCCTTTAAAGCCGAACCGGGCCAGATGGCTGCGGACCTCCAGCTCGGTCATCCGGGGCCACTTGTCCCACACCGCGTCGATGACCCGGCCGCCCCGGCGGAGCTGCTGCTGCTCAAAAACGCTCATCTTCGCGCCGGCGCCCAGCCGCACCAGGCCGCCGCTGGGCCTGCGCCGGCCGGTGAGCACCTGCATCAGGGTGGACTTGCCCGCCCCGTTGGGGCCGGCGATGACCAGCCGCTCGCCCCGGAGCAGCTGAAAATCGAAAGGCTCCAGCAGGGTGCGGCCCTCGATCTTCACGCAGAGGTTCTTCAGGGTGAGGATCTCGTTGTAGGGGGTCACGTCGAACTCGAACCGGAATTTCAGCTGCTGAGGCCCGCTCAGTGGCTTTTCGGTGATCTCCAGCTTTTCCAGCTGCTTGCGGCGGCTCTGGGCCATTTTGGTGGTGGAGGCCCGCACCAGGTTGCGGGCGATGTAATCCTCCAGCTTCTGGGCCTTGGCCACGTCGGCGTCGTGCTGCTTTTGCTGCAGCGCCACCGCCGCCTCCTTTTGGGGCAGAAAGGCGGAGTAGTTGCCCTTGTAGCTGGTCAGGCCGTGGCCCTCCACCTCCCAGATGCGGGTGCAGACGGCGTCGAGGAAATAGCGGTCGTGGCTGACCACCAGCACCGCGCCGGAATAGGCTTTCAGGTAGCTTTCCAGCCACTCCATGGTGACGAAGTCCAGGTGGTTGGTGGGCTCGTCCAGAATGAGCACGTCCGGCCGCTGGAGCAGCAGCCGCGCGAGACACAGCCGGGTGTGCTCCCCGCCGGAGAGCACCGACACGCTTTTCTGGTAGGTCTCGGGGCCAAAGCCCATGCCGCTGAGCACCTTTTTGATGTTCACGTCCATGTTGTAGCCGTCGGCGGCATCGATCACCGCCGAAAGCCGGGCGTGCTCCGCCAAAAGGGCCTCGTCATCGGGGGCGTGCTCCAGCTTTTTCTCCAAAAGCTGCATCTTTCCCATGGCCTCCAGCACCGGGGCGAAAGCGTTGCGCATCTCGCCGTAGACGTCCTGGGCGGGGTCCAGCTTGCCGTTCTGTTCCAGATAGCCCAGGGTGACGTTTCGGGCAAGCTGAAGCTGACCCTCGTCCGGCTGGTATTCGCCGCAGAGGATCTTGAGCAGGGTGGTCTTGCCGGCGCCGTTTTCCCCCACGATGCCAATGCGCTCGCCCTGTTCCACGGCGGCGTCCACCCCTTGCAGGATCACCGTTTCGCCGAAGCTCTTGCCGATGTTTTGTAACGATAGTACCATAGATGTATTTCCCGCGGGCGGATCAGCCGCCCTGCTCGAATTGATGTTTGCGGCTGGTCTGGCCCACCCGCTCCAGCTCGTCCGGCTCCATGACCAGGGCGTAGAGCTCCTCCAGCGAGCGGACGGTGTGGGTGGGGCCGTTCTCCGCGGGGGCCTCTTCCCCGCCCCAGTTCACCCAGCAGGTGTCCAGGCCGGCGTTCCGGCCGCCCTTTACGTCGGCGGTGAGGCTGTCGCCCACCACCAGCACCTTGGCCCGGTTCTCGATGCCCAGGGTGCGCAGGGCGCTTTCAAAAAAGCGGCGGTTGGGCTTTTCCACCCCCATCCGCTCGGATACGAACACCCCGTCCATGTACTTATCCAGCCCGGAGGCAGCCAGCCGCCGGGTCTGCACATGCTCCACCCCGTTGCTGACCACCGCCAGGGTGGCCACCTCGGCCAGCTCCCGCACCACGTCCAGCGCGCCGGGCAACGGGTCGGGGTGTTCCCCCAGCCGGTCCAGATACCAGCGGTTCATCTCGGCCGCGTCGCCGGTAGCGTCCAGCGCTTTCAGCAGCCGCTCGAACCGCTGCACCACCAGCTTGTCCCGCTTGACCTGGCCCTTTTCCAGGGAGGCCCAGAGCTCCTTGTTGATGGCCCCGTAGGTCTCGCGCACCTCGGTGGTGGCGGGCAGGCCGAAGTGCTCCATCGTCTCGCCAAAGGCCTTGTACTCAGCGGCGGCAAAGTCCAGCAGGGTGCCGTCCACGTCCAGCAAAAGGCAGTGATAATACGCCATGGGTCTTGTCCCCCTTGTCTCTTCCCTCGCCCGCCAGGCGGCGAGCGTTCAAAATCATACCTTGTCTATTATCCCCCATCCGCCGCCGTTCGTCAAGCGGCGGCGGGCAAAAAGGCAGGCGGCCGCGACGGGCATCCGCCCGCGCAGCCGCCTGCGCTTTGCTCACGCCTGTTCGATGGGGTAACCGTCCTCGTCGGTGCCGGTGTCCACGTCGTCGTCCTCCCCGCAGCCGCCGTCCGGGTCGGGGCAGCCCTCGTCCGGCTCGTCGGTGGGGTCGTCCGGGTCCTCCGGAACGGTGGGCTCATCGGCGCAGGGGTCGTAGCAGTTGTAGGGCCACTGCCTCACCGTGCGCGGGCACCCGGCATAGATGGTCCTCTCCCTTGTCTGCACCGGCTCGCCCCAGTCCAGGTCGTAGTTTTCCACGGTGCCGTCGGTGACGTCCTCGTCGCCGACGGAATAAAACATTGTGTCTGTCATAGCTGACCGCCTCCCTTGCCACACTGTATGCGGCGCGAAAGGCATTGGTGCGGGCGGTTCAGTAGTCAAACTCGCCCTTTACCGTGCGGCGGAACAGCCGGGGCAGCGCCTGCTGGGCGGTCAGGCCGTTGTAGAGCAGGTCGTTCACCGTTTCGCAGATGGGCAGCTCCACCCCGTATTCCGTCCCCAGCCGCACCAGAGCCTTGACGGTGGACGCGCCCTCGGCCAGCCGGTCGAAAGGTTCCCCTTTGATGAAGCTCTCGCCGAACTGGCGGTTGTGGCTGTGGGGCGAGAAGAGGGTGGCCTGGTAGTCGCCCAGGTGGCACAGGCCGTAGGCGGACAGCTCGTTGCCCCCCATGGCCCGGATGAGCCGGGCGATCTCCCGGGCGCCCCGGGCCATCAGCGCGCCCTTGAGGCTGGTGTAGCCGGCGCCGTCCAGCATACCGGCGGCGATGCCCACCACGTTTTTCGCGGCGGCGCCCACCTCGGTGCCGAGGAGGTCCCGACCTTTGTACAGCCGGATCAGCTCGCTGCCCAGCTGGTCCACCACAAAATCGGTGGTGGCGGCGTCGTCCGAGTCCACCACCATGCAGTTGGGCACGCCGGCGGTGAAGTCCTGCACGTGGCCGGGGCCCACCCACACCGCCAGGCCCACCGGCTGGGTGACCGTTTCCCGGAACACCTGGGTGAGACGCTTGCCGGTGTCCACCTCGATCCCTTTCATGCACAGGATAAAGGTCTTGCCGGCCACGTCGTACTGCTGGATCTGGGCGGCCAGCTCCCGCAGGTGCTGAGCGCTGATGGAGATGACGATCGCCTGCCCAAAGGCGAGCGCCTGGGCCAGGTCGTCCCCCAGCAGCAGGGCGTCGGGCAGCGTCTGGTACTCGTTGGCCCGGGTATCCCGCAGGCGGGCCAGGCTTTTGGAGCCGGGGCGGCCCCAGAGCAGTACCTGATTTTTTGCGCAGTGGTAGGTGGCGAGGAAAGTTCCCCAGCGGCCGCAGCCGAGAACGGTCAGTTTCATAGCGCACGTTCCTTTACTGATCTGTCGTTTGTCTGCCGGAAAAGGCCGCCCTGCCGGGCAGGACGGCCTTTGATGTACACCGTTTTTTGCAAGCGGAGCGGTTTACTCCTGGGTCTCGTCGCCCTCGCCGCCTGCCGCGGCCGCAGCCACGTTCACCGTACAGGTCGCGGTGCCGTCGGTATAGCCCGCGCATTTCACCGTGACCTTGACGGTGACGGTACCCTCATCGGCGGGGGTGAGCGTCGCCGTGGCGCCGGTGCCGCTCGCCCCCTCCCAGGTGAAAGTGGAGCCATCCGGCGCGCCGGCGACCGAGTACTCCCCGGTCTGGCCCACCGTCAGGCTGGTGGGCCCGCTGATGGTAAGGTTCATCGTCTTGGGAGCGACTCCTTTCACCGTGATGGTGGCCGTACCGCTGACGTTGCCGATCTTGGCGGTGACGGTGTAGGTCTTGTTGCTGGTGTCTCCGTTGGCCGGCACGGTGACGGTGGTGCTGGTGCCGGTGGTGGCGCTCAGGGTGGCGCCGGACGACACGCTCCAGGTGACGGTACCCTCCGCGTTGGAGGGGCTGACGCTGGCGGTGAGGGTCACATTGCCGCCGGTGCTCTCCACGGTGGTGCCGCCGTTCACGGTGATGCCGGTGGCGGTGATGGGCGCTTCTTTCACCGTGAGGGTGTAGGTGGCGCTGTAAGTCTTGCCGTTCAGGGTGACGTTGGCCTTGATCTCGTAGGTGCCCGCCTTGTCCGGCTTGTAGCCGCCGCTGATGCCCCGGCGGATCTCGGTGCCATTCACCGTCCAGAAGATATCATTGTCCACATTAATATTGGAGCGGTCGCTCACCGTTGCGCTGAAGCCGAACGTCTCTCCCAGCGTAATGGTGCCGGAGCTGCCCTCCCGAATGGTGATGACGAACTCCGCTCCGAACATGGCGGTGACGTCCAGGTTCTGCTTGAAGTTCTTGTCGGTGCGGGTGGCGTTGGTGTTGCCGTCGCTCCATTTGAGGAACTCATACCCCTTTGCGGGCACCGCGGTCACCGAGACGCTGCTCTCGCTGGTCAGGTCCTTGAAGCTCAGGCTGGTCTTGTCCTTTTGATCGCCGCTGGTCAGGGTGCCGCCCACGTTCTTGTCTACCTTGTACTGGGCGGTGTAGGTCTTCTCGTCCGGCGTGGGCGTCGGGGTGGCCGTCACGGTGCCGGTGGAGCCGGTCTTGCGGCGCTCGGGGATGTTGTCGGTGTCGGGGCGGCGGTCCTCGGTGCCGAGATAGGCGTGGGTGCGGGCATAGTCCATGATGGCGGTGAGGGCGTCCTTTTTCAGGTGGATGTCCCCCGCCAGGTAGTACTGAGCCTTGCCGTAGCCGTTGGTGTCCACCAGGATCTCGCTGATGTTCAGGAATTTATAGCCGTCGTCCGCGCACAGCTGGGCCAGCGCCTCGTTGAACTGGTTGATGGTGTCCATGCTCATGGAGGGATAGCTGGAGTGGTCCTCCGGGATGGGCGGCACCGCCGCCACGATGATGTCGGTGTAGGGATAGGCGGTCTTGATGGCCTCCAGCGCGGTGCGGTAGTTGGAGGCGAAGTCCGACGCGCTCATGGAACCATCGGCGTTGTTGGTGCCCATCATCACGATGACCCGCCGGGGCTTCATCTTGGCAATGGCCTCCGGGATGGAATAGCCGGCGTCGTCGCCCTTGAAATAGATGGATTTGTCGGTGGTGAAGCTCTGGATGCCCAGGCCCTCCACCGCCACCACCTGGTCCAGCTCCAGCAGGGCGTACTGATAGTAGCGGTAGGTGTTGGAGTCGCCCACGAACAGGGTCTCGTCGATGTACTCCTTGCCCGCGTCGTCGGTGGTGCCCAGCACGGCGTCGCCGTATTTGGAGGCGTCAAGGCCGCCCGTCGCCACCTGGCCGGAGCTGGTGGAGGAGGGCTGGCTGCTGCCGGACTGGGGCGCTTCGTCGCCGGAGCCGGACACCCACACCGCCACCACGGCGATGACGATAACCAGTACCAGCACGCAGATGCCCAGTACCAGGGCCGCCTGTTTCTGTTTTGCGGTCAGCTGGGAGCCGCCGCGGGAATTGCGTCTTTTTTGAGGCATAGGTTCGCCCTCCTTTTTTATACGTTGCCGCCGCAGATGTACGCGGCAAGCTGTTCACAGGTGTCCGCGAAAAAGGCCGGTGCAAATGGCTCCAGCTCGCCGCGGCTGCCGTAGCCGTAGAGCACCGCCGCCGCCGGCACGCCGCAGTCAGCCGCGCCGCGCATGTCGTCCGCCCTGTCCCCCACCATGAGCACCCGGGCCGTTTGCAGCTCGGGCCGGCGGAGCACCTGGGCCATCACCGCCGTTTTGGTGTCCACGCTGTTGTCCTCGCTGGCGCCGCCGATAAAGGTGAAGTACTCCGCGATGCCCTGCTCGTGCAGGATGGGAGTCGCCACCGTGGTGGGCTTGGAGGTGGCGGTGTACAGCAGCACCCCCGCCGCCCGCAGCCGCGCCAGCATCTCCTTTACCCCGGGAAAAAGCCGGCACATGTGCTGGCCCTTTTCGTGGTAGTAAGACCGGTAGATATCCACCATCCGCTCCACGTCCTCGGGGGTTTTCATATGTTCGGCAAAGCTGCGCCGCAGCGGCGGGCCCAGATACCGGGTCAGGTCGATGCCGGCCGGGTCGATGCCCACCGCCCGGAACGTGTATTCCATGGTGGCCAGGATGCCGGGGCTGGAATGGATCAGGGTGCCGTCCACATCGAAGAGCACCGCGTCATAACGTGTCAAACAACGACCGCCTTTCCCTGCCGTTTTCGCCCCGCTCCGCCCGGCTTCGCACGGCCGGCGGGGGCGGGATGCAACGACATTATC
This sequence comes from Candidatus Allofournierella merdigallinarum, assembly GCA_019117205.1. Taxonomy (GTDB): domain Bacteria; phylum Bacillota; class Clostridia; order Oscillospirales; family Ruminococcaceae; genus Allofournierella_A; species Allofournierella_A merdigallinarum. Next base: position 84,934 of record DXAC01000016.1, read on the forward strand.
GGATATAGTATACCATTTTTGCCGCCGTTACACAACGCCGCAGTTGAATTTTGCCTTTCTGCGGATGTTCAATATACGATGCCGGGCCCCAAAATATTGCAAAAACAGCCCGGCGGGTCCCCCGCCGAGCTGTAAAGTTTATCTGCTTTTCACTTCAGGAAAGGAGCATCCGGTCGTTGGCCAGCTCGCTGCCGCTGACCTGCTCGAACTTGGCCAGCAGGTCCGACACCTTGAGCTTTTGCTTTTCCTCGCCCCGCACGTCGTAGATGATGCGGCCCTCGTACATCATGATCAGCCGGTTGCCGTACTGGATGGCGTCCCGCATGTTGTGGGTGATCATCAGGGTGGTCAGGTTGTGCTCGGCCACGATCTTTGCCGAGAGCTCCAGCACCTTGGCGGCGGTCTTGGGGTCCAGGGCGGCGGTGTGCTCGTCCAGCAGCAGCAGCTTGGGCTTTTTCAGCGAAGCCATGAGCAGGGTCAGCGCCTGCCGCTGGCCGCCGCTTAACAGCCCCACCTTGCTGGTGAGCCGGTTTTCCAGCCCCAGGCCCAGCATCTTCAACTGTTCCTTGTACTGTTCCTGCTCGGCGTGGGTGATGCCGGGGCCCAGGCCGCGGCGGTCGCCCCGGCGGGCGGCCAGGGCCAGGTTCTCCTCGATCTGCATGGTGGCGGCGGTGCCGATCATCGGATCCTGGAACACCCGGCCGATGTATTTGGCCCGCTTGTGCTCCGGCAGGCGGGTGATGTCCACCCCGTCGATGAGGATGCTGCCCTCGTCCACCGGCCAGACGCCGGCCACCGCGTTGAGCAGAGTGCTTTTGCCCGCCCCGTTGCCGCCGATCACGGTGACGAAATCGCCCTCGTCCAGGCGCAGGGAGAGGCCGTCCAGCGCAACCTTTTCGTTGACGGTGCCGGGGTTGAAAGTCTTGGAGATGTTCTTGACCTCAAGCATTTTTCGCGCCTCCCTTTTTCACCGGCTTGGAGAAGTACCGGCTCTTCCAGTAGGGCACCGACAGGAACAGCCCCACCACCAGCGCCGAGAGCAGCTTCAGGTAGTTGGCGTTGAGGCCCAGCGCCAGCACCGCCTGCAGCACGATGTAATAGATGATGGAGCCCAGCACCACGGTGAACAGCTTCAGGGCGAAGTTGGTGAACAGCTTGCCGAAGAGCACCTCGCCGATGATCACGGCGGCCAGGCCGATGACGATGGCGCCCCGGCCCATGTTGATCTCGCTGGCGCTGTTGTACTGGGCCAGCAGCGCGCCGGACAGGGCCACCAGCCCGTTGGAGACCACCAACCCCAGCACCTTGGCGAAGTTGGTGTTGATGCCCTGGGCCCGGGCCATGTTGCCGTTGGCGCCGGTGGCGCGCAGGGAGCAGCCCAGCTCGGTGCCGAAGAACCAGTAGAGCACCGCGATGATGGCGATGGTGAACAGCCCGCCCACAAAGATGGGATGCCGCCAGAAAGGCCGCTCGCCCTTGGCCACGTCGGAGACAAAGCGCAGGGATACCAGCAGCTTGTCCAGCATCTCACTGGTGGTCACGTTGATGGCCACCGTGGCTTTCATGTCCATAATGGCCATGTTCACCGAGTAGAGCCCCAACTGGGTGAGGATACCCGACAGGATGGCCGGGATGCCGCAGGCGGTGTGCAGCAGGCCGGTGACCAGCCCCGCCGCCATGCCCGCCAGGGTGGCCGCCAGCATGGCCAGCCACAGGTTGACCCCGCCGGTGAAGAGCACCGCGAACACCGCCGCGCCGGTGCACAGCGAGCCGTCCACCGTCAGGTCCGCGATGTCCAGGATGCGGTAGGTGATGTACACGCCGATGGCCATGATGCCCCAGATGAGCCCCTGGGACACCGCCCCCGGCAGTGCGTTGAAAAAGACCATGGTTTTTCCCTCCCACGGGGCGATGCTTTGCCCCGTTGTTGCTTGACCTTATTACTATAACAAAAAGCAGAGGAAAAGGAAAGCCTTTTCCTCCGCTTTTTTCAGCTTACAGCGCCATTACTCGGTGACGATGGCTTCGTAGCCCTCGGGGGCGGTCAGGCCCAGGTCGGCGCAGATGGCCTCGTTGTACTTCTTGGTGAACTGGGGCGCGTACTCGATGGGCATCTCGGCCACGTTGGCCTCGCCGGTGAGGATCTTCACCGCCATCTCGCCGGTGGCGACGCCCAGATCATAGTAGCTGATGGACAGGGTGGCCACGCCGCAGCCGGAGCAGATGCCCTCCTCGCCGGCGATGACGGGCACACCGGCCGGGCGGCAGATGTTGTCCACCACGCCGGTGTTGTTGGCCACGGTGTTGTCGGTGGGAACATAGATCACGTCGCTGTTGTCGGCGGCGTTCTGGGTGACGGAAGCCATGTCGTTGGTATCAGAGAAAGCGTACTGGGTGCAGGTGTAGCCCAGCTCCTCCAGCTCGGCCTGGACCACGTCCACCTGATACTGGCTGTTGGGCTCGGCGGAGCAGTAGAGCAGACCCACCGTCTCGGCGTCGGGGAACCACTCGGCCAGCATGGCGGCCTGCTGGTCCAGCGGGGCCAGGTCGGAGGTGCCGGACACGTTGGTGCCCACGGTGCCGGAGAAGTTCTCGATGTTCAGCGCCACGCCGTACTCGGTGACCGAGGTGCCCAGGATGGGGATGTCGGAGGTGGCGGCCACGGCAGCCTGCAGGCTGGCGGTGGCGTTGGCCATGATCAGGTCCACATCAGAGGCAACAAAGCCGTTCACGATGGTGGCGCAGGTGGGGCTGTCGCCCGCCGCGTTCTTCACCTCGATGGTGACCTTGTCGCCCAGCGCCTCGGTCAGGGCGTCCTGGAAGCCCTGGGTGGCGGCGTCCAGCGCGTCGTGGGGCGCCAGCTGGCAGACGCCCACCACATAGCTCTCGCCCTCTGCGGGTGCAGAGGCAGGGGCGGAAGCGGGGGTGGAGCCGCTGGCCGGTTCAGAGGCGGGAGTAGACGTCTGGCCGCCACAACCCGCCAGCAGAGAGACGGCCAACAGGGCCGCCGTACATACGCTCATCAGCTTTTTCATGGTGTTATTCCCTCCTGTTTCGGCCCCGAAAGGCCGTTCACATCCACGGCAATTCAATGCCGCAATGTGTTACTGCACTAAAGTATATCATGCTCTTTGCCGGTTTTCAAGTGCTTTTTTCCGGTAATATACCGGATATCCGCATGTTTTTTCACCGGTAGCGGGGCCTGGCGGCGGCGGAATTCCCGAATGACCCGGGGGCTGAGCCAGAGCAGCGCGGCCAGATTGGGCAGGGCCATGAAACCGTTGAACGCGTCGGACAGCTGCCAGACCAGCTCCAGCTTTGCCACGCAGCCCAGCAGCACAAAGGCCACAAAGACGCCCTTATAGAGCCCGGCGGCCCGCTCGCCCCAAAGGTAGGCTGCCGCCTGGGCGCCGTAGCAGCTCCAGCCCAGCAGGGTGGAAAAGGCGAACAGGGCTAGGCTCACCGCCACGAAAACGCCGCCCTCCTCGCCGAACACCGCCCGAAAAGCGTTTGCGGTGAGGGCCGCCCCGTTGGGCAGCGCCTCCACCGTGCCCTGGGCCCGGGCCGCAGCGTACAGGTTTATGTCGTAGGCGCCGCTGCACAGGATGGCCAGGCCGGTGAGGACGCACATAAACAGTGTGTCCACCGCCACCTCGAAGATGCCCCACATCCCCTGCTCCACCGGCTCGCCGCCGGCGGCGGAGTTGGCCATCACCGAGGAACCCAGCCCCGCCTCGTTGGAGCTGACCCCCCGGGCCACCCCCACCGACAGGGCGGCGGCCACACCATAGCCCGCCGCGCCCCCAAGGCCGGCTTTCAGGGAAAAGGCCTCCCGCAGGACCAGCGCCAGCACCGCCGGCAGGCGGGAGAAGTTTGCCGCCAGGATGGCCGCCGCCCCGCAGGTGTAGGCCAGCGCCATGAAAGGCACCAGCTTTTCGGTGACCCGGCCCACCCGGCCCATGCCTCCGGCGATGGTCACCGCCACCAGCGCCGCCGCGGCAATGCCGGTGGCGGCGGGCGCCAGGCCGAAAGAGTCCTCCAGGCCGGCCGCGATGGAGTTCGCCTGGGCCATGTTGCCCATGCCCAGGCTGCCCAGCAGGCAAAAAAAGCTGAAGACCAGCGCCAGCGGCCGGCAGTGCAGGCCCTGTTCGATATAGTACATCGCCCCGCCCACCGCCTCGCCCCTGCTGTTTCGACCCCGGTAGAGCCCGGCCAGCACGTTTTCCGCAAAGGCGGTCATGGTGCCCAGCAGCGCCGACACCCACATCCAGAACAGCGCCCCCGGCCCGCCGGCCACCAGGGCGGTGGCCACTCCGGCGATGTTGCCGGTGCCCAGGGTGGCGGCCAGCGCCGTGCAGGCGGATTGAAAGGCGGAGGGTCCCTGTCCCCTTTGCTTTTTCTGAAACAGCGAGCCCAGGGTGGCGGCCAGCCACCGGCGCGCCCCGCGCACCTGGAAAAAGCCGGTGGCGACGCTGAACACAAGGCCGCAGAGAGCCAGCAGACCGATGGTGCCGCCGCCCCAGGCGAGCCGGTCCAGCAATACGGCGGCTGCTTGCAGCCGGTCTGTTAAATGTTCCATATCCCCGCCTCCATATCCCCGCCTCTTTGCTCGCGGCGTTCGGGATATGTATATGCGCTTTGGACGGCCCGCTTGCTCAGCTGCGGGACGTGGCCTTTCCCGGGCTTGCTTTTTTGCTGTAAAGGCGCTTCGCTTTTCGGCGATGGCAAAAAGATATCCGGCGCGTTTCGGACGAAACTCCAAAACGCGCCGGATCGTTTTTCTGGTATCGCGCTCACTCGTGCCGGATGGCCTCCAGGGCGCTGATGCGGGTGGCTTTCACCGCCGGCCACAGGCCGAAGATGACGCCCACCAGGGTGGAGAAGCCCAGCCCCAGCAGCACCAGCCAGGGGGGAATGATGGAGATGGCCCCGCCCATGCCGCCGTACATGCCGCCCATGCTGCCCAGCAAGCCGCTGAGGTCCACCCCGCCGCCGCCGAACAGGGCCACGATGGTACCCAGATTGTTCAGGATAGCCGACGCGGCATAGCTCAGCGCCACGCCGATGATGCCGCCCAGCAGGCCCAGGCAGCCGGCCTCCACCAGGAACATGTTGCGGATCTTGCTGATCTCGCAGCCCAGCACTTTCATGATGCCGATCTCCCGGGTGCGCTCGTAGATGGACATCATCATGGTGTTGGCGATGTTCAGCGCCGCCACGAACAGGGAGATGGCGGCGGTGCCGCCCAGGATCAGCTGGCTTTTTACCACACTGGCCTGCATCTCCTCCCGGATCTGGGTCATGGAGTTGGTCTGCTCATAGCCCAGATCGTGGATCCACTCCTCCACGTCGCCCACGTTGTCCACATCGTCCACTTTCACGTAGACTTCCTGGTAACCGTTGTCCTGCTCGCGCATGACGGTGCCGTTGGAGATCATCACGCTGCCGGAGGAATTGGTCTTGTTGCCGCTGAGGCGCTGGTACTCCTTTTCCAGTGCTTTCATATCGGACACGCGCATAGCGATGCCCGACTCGGTGAAGTAGTGCTTGGAGGTGTCGGACACGAACACGCCCACCACCACCAGATCGTACTCGCTGGTCTTTTCGTTGCCGTTGTTGTCGTAGGCGACCAGCTTCAGGGTGAGCTTGTCCTTGTCCACATCCACAAAGGGCGCCACGGGATTGCCCAGGGCGTCGGTCTGGCCCGCCCAGCGCTGGCGCTTGCCGCTGTTGTAGCTCTTGCGGGTGTCCTGGAACTCATAGGCAAAATTCGCGCCCACCAGCACGGGGATCTTCTTTTTGCCCAGGTTGGTGTCCTCGCTGATCCAACTGCCGCTTTGCAGCTGGAACTCCATGGCCTGCAGCGCGTCCATGTCCACGCCGTAGCTGTTCCACATGTAGGCCTCGTAGCGGTCGCCCTTGCCGGCGTAGATGTTGCCGTTCAGGTTGTTGGCGGAGTAAAAGGGCGTGGCGGCCACCACGTGCTCATGGGCACGGAACGTCTCCAGCATCTCGTCGTCCAGTTTGGGGGTCTCCCCCACCGAACCGTAGGCATAGTTCCAGATCTGGATCTGGGTCAGGTCGCCCCAGCTTTGCAGCATGGCCTCGTTCTGGGCGTTGCTGGCAATGCCCAGGCTGATCAGCACGATGATGGCAAAGGTGCCCACCACCACGCCGATAACGGTCAGGGCCGTGCGGCCTTTTCGCCGCCGAAGACTATCCGTGCTGAAGCGCAGCAGATCAGATATCTTCATCTTCGTCCTCCAACTGGGCCAGTTTCTTCGCCTTTTGCTTTTTGCGCATCACCACGACGACCACCGCCGCCACGGCGCCCACGCCCACCACGATCAGGGCCCAGCCCCAGATGGGCATACCGGCGTTCACGTCCTCGCCCATGGTGGGGTCCATCATGCCGGGATCCATCATGCCGGGGTCGTCGTAAACAGGCATGGCCTCCACCGTGCAGGTGAATTCCTTTTCCAGGGTGGTGGTCTCGCCCTTGGCGTTCTCATAGGTCAGGATGACCTTGCCAGTGATGGTGCCCTCGGCGGCGGCGATCACGCTGAAATCCACCGCGTTCTCGGTGCCGGCGGCCACGTTGCCCAAAAACTGGCTCTGGCCGGGGTTGGCAAGGTTGTCGCCCTGGATCTCGGCGGTGAGGTTGTTGATGGCGCTCTTGCCCTTGTTCACATAGGTCACCGACAGGTAGCCCTCCTCGCCGAACATCATGGTCTCGGGGGCTTCCATGTTGGTGATCTCAAAGCGCTCGGGTTGGGTCACCGGGATGGAGATGGGCGAGGAGGCAGCCTCGCCGTTTTTGCTGGTCAGCTGCACGGTGATGCCCACCGAGCCGGGATCCATGGTGGCGTCGGTAACCATCTTGTAGCTGATGACCTTGGTGGAGCTGGGGGCCATGGTGCCCACATAGGTGTTCATGCTGCCGCTGGCCAGAGTGATGCTCTTGGTGTCCGCCGGGAAAGTCAGACCCACCATCACGTCCTCCAGGTCGGTGTTGCCGCTGGTGGTGAACAGGGTCAGCTCCAGGGTGAACTCCTTGCCGGCCTCCACGCTGGTGCCGCCAAAGGAGAAGTCCTTCACCATGATCTTGGGCACCTCCGCGGGGGCGGGGGTGGGCGCGGGGGTGGGCTCGATGGCCTCGGCGCACTGGATAATGGTCAGGCTCAGGGGGATGAGCTCCCGGGCCTCGTTGCCGTCCTCGGTGATCACGTCAAAGGTGAACTCGTTGGTGCCGCCGTTGTAGGTGATGTCCTTGAATTCAAACTTGTAGGTGGCGTCGTCCCGTTTGGTGGCGATGGCGTCCTTGCCGCTGAAAGCCGCGGAATTGATGCGCCCCCGCAGGCCGGCTTCTGTCAGAAAGCCCCACTCGTCCGACACGGTGATGCTGATGTCCGCCTTTTCGCCCGGGCGCAGGTGCGCGCCGAAACCGCCGCCCACGTCGTAGTTGATAATGAAGATGTTGTTGGCGGCGGGGCTGGGCGTGGGCTCCGGGCTGGGAGTCGCCGTGGCAGTGACCGTTTCGTCATCCGTTGTATCCCCGTCACCGTTTTCCGTCGCGGGGTCGGTGCCGGTCAGGGGGGCCGGAGCGGCGGGGGGCTGGGTGTTTTCCGCGTACGCCGGCACGCCCGCAAACAGGCTCAGCGCCAACGCGAGCGCCAGGGTGAGGCTGATAAGCTTGTTTTTCCTCTGTTTCATGGGTGTGTTTCCTCTCATTCCTCTGTGATGCTGTCTGCCGGCACGGTGGTATCCGGCTCCGGCGGGGCTTCCTGCTTGGTCTCCAGAATGTCTTTGAACAGCTCGGCCTGCTTTTTGGCTTTTTCCTGTTCGTCCACAAGGATGTTGCTCTCCACCCTGCCGTCCCGGATGGTGATGACCCGGTCGGCCACGCTGGCCAGATCCCGCTCGTGGGTGACCATAACAAAGGTGATGCCGTTCTCCTTGGCCATGGTGAGCATCCGGTAGAGCACCTGCCGGGTGGTGGTGGAGTCCAGGTTGCCGGTGGGCTCGTCCGCAAAGATGACCTTGGGCTTTGCCACAAAGGCCCGGGCGATGCCCACCCGCTGCTGCTGGCCGCCGCTCATCTCGGTGGGCTTGTGGCCCGCCCGCTTGCCAAGGCCCATCCGCTTGAGCTCTTCCCTGGCCTGCTCCAGCCGCTTTTTCCGGGGCACCCCCTTGAACATCAGGGGCAGCGCCACGTTTTCGGCGGCGGTGAGGTTGGGCAGCAGGTTGTAGCTTTGGAAGATGAAGCCCAGGTGGGCCTGTCGGAACTTGGCCAGCTCGTTTTCGCTCATGGCACTGATCTCGTGCCTGCCTATGTACACCTTGCCCCTTGTGGGCTTTTCCAGCCCTGCCAGCTGGTTGAGCAGGGTGGATTTGCCGCTGCCGGACGGGCCGACGATGCAGCAGATCTCCCCCGGCTCGATGGCAAGATCCACATCGTTCAGGGCGACGACCTTTTCCTTGCCCACCCGATAGACCTTGCGCAGTTGTTCCACGCGGATGATTGGCGCCATTGTTTCCCCTCTCCGCCGCGGCCTTTTCGGGCGCGCGGCTCAAATGATCCCGATGAAGCGGGTGATCCAGCTGTTCTGGCTGGACTTGAACACCCAGTAGTAGAGCACGGCGAACGCCTCCCGCAGATAGCAGGGCAGCACCGAGTTCAGCGCGATGGTGGCGGGGATGGAGCTTGCCTGCTCAAAGCCCACCAGACGGGCGTAGCACCGGGCCCGGTAACAGTGAAAGGCGTTGGTGACCACCGCCATGGGCGCGTCTGCCGACACGCCCCGGGCCTCCAGCAGCTCTTTGGCGAACAGCAGGTTCTCCTCGGTGGAGGTGCTCTTGTCCTCCACCAGGATCTGCTCCTCCGGCACGCCCTTTGCCACAAGGTAGCGGCCCATGGCCACCCCTTCGGGGATGGTCTCCCCCGGCCCCTGGCCGCCGGTGACCACGATCAGCGCCTCCGGGTGCTGCTGCCAGTAGGCGAAAGCGGCGTCCAGCCGGCGGCGGAGCAGGTCGGAGGGGGTGTCCCGCCGCAGGCCGGCCCCCAGCACCACCACAGCCTGCTCCCGGCCGGTGGGGCGGTGGGAGTAGCCGCTGAGCGCCACAAAGGCCACCAGCAGCAAAAGCACACCCACGCCGCAGAAGAAAAGGATCTTCAGCACCCGGCCCACGCCCGCCGCGCAAAAGGCGTCGATGGGCCGGTGAAAGATGGCGTAGACCCACAGGCCGGCGGTGATGAGATACACCAGCAGCAGCCCGAAGTTGAAATTGGAGCGGAAACTCCGCAGGACGCTGTCCGCCAGAAAAAAGACGGCCAGCGCCCACACAAGGATGATCCTGATCTGCATTGACTTCCTTTTCAAATCCTGCGCCACACTTCCCGCCGCCCGCTGAAAGGCGGCTCAAAGTGAAAACGAAACACAGCCGGGATATATTTCATCCGTGTCAAAACGGTCACAGAAGAATTTCGTCGCTCAGGTCCCGGCCGTCCAGCGCGGCCTCGACGCCCAGCGCGGCGCACACCGTTTTGCCGATGGCCCCAAAGCCCAGAATGGTGCCCAGGTGGTTGTCCTGTTTTACTTCCGGCCCCGCCACCAGCAGCGGCACATACTCCCGGGTGTGGTCGGTGGTCTTGGTGAAGCCGGGATCGCAGCCGTGGTCGGCGGTGATCATCACAAGATCCCCCGGGCGCAGCTTCTTCAGCAGCTCGCCCAGGCCCCGGTCGAACTCGGTGGCGGCGGCGGCGTAGCCGGAGATGTTCCGCCGGTGGCCGTAGATCATGTCAAAGTCCACCAAATTGATGAACGCAAGGCCCTCGAAGTCCCGGTCGGCCAGCTCCAGCATCACCCGGATGCCCTCGGTGTTGCCGCTGGTGCGGATGGTCTCGGTGACGCCCTCGCCGTCGAAGATGTCGTGGATCTTGCCCACGCCGATCACGTCTTTGCCGGCGGCTTTGAGATGGTCCAGCATGGTCTTCGCGGGGGGCTTCAGGGAGTAGTCGTGGCGGTGGGAGGTGCGCTGAAAATCCGCCGCGCAGCTGCCCACAAAGGGCCGCGCGATCACCCGGCCCACCCCGTGCTCGCCTTTGAGCATGTCCCGGGCCATCTGGCAGTATTCGTAGAGCTGCTCCAGCGGCACCACCTCCTCGTGAGCGGCCACCTGGAAGACGCTGTCCGCCGAGGTGTAGACGATCAGGTCGCCGGTGCGCATATGCTCCTCGCCGTAGTCCTTGAGCACCTCGGTGCCGGAATAGGGCTTGTTGCACAGCACCCCCCGGCCGGTGAGGCGCTTGTACTCTTCGATCACCTCGGGGGGGAAGCCCTCCGGGTAGGTGGGCAGCGCCCGCTCGCTCACCACGCCGGCGATCTCCCAGTGGCCGATGGTGGTGTCCTTGCCGTTGCTGGCCTCCTGCAGGCGGGCACAGCCGCCCAGAACACGCCCGGCGGGCGTGCCGCAGGTGACCCCGTCCAGGTCGAACAGGCCCATCGCGGCCATGTTGGGAACAGAAAACGCCGGGTCGCCGGCGATGGAGGCCAGGGTGTTGGCGCCCACGTCGCCAAACTTGTCGGCGTCCGGTTCGTAACCGATGCCAAAGCTGTCCAGCACGATGAGAAATACGCGTTTGGTCATGGAACATCCTCCTTGAAGGTCGGTTTTATACTGCTTTGAGCTCATTATACAATATTTGCCGCCGGAAGTTAAGGTGTTTGCCCGCCGCTGTAAAAACTTTGAAAAAACGGCGTTTGCACTTTTATCCTGTCGCCATTTCGTGTATAATATATGCTGGTATAAATTGGAGCACAACATCACATACCACAGGAGGTCTGCATGAATATGTTACGCAAGACAAAGATCGTCTGCACCCTGGGCCCCTCCACCGACAAGGAGGAAGTCCTCCGCGACATGATCCTCAGCGGCATGAACGTGGCCCGGTTCAATTTCTCCCACGGCACCCACGAGGAGCACAAGCGCCGTCTGGACACCCTGAAGCGGCTGCGGGAGGAGCTGAACCAGCCGGTGGCCGCCCTGCTGGACACCAAGGGCCCGGAGATCCGGCTGAAGCAGTTCGCCGGCGGCAAGACCGAGCTGGTCACCGGCCAGACCTTTACCCTGACCACCCGGGACGTGGAGGGCACCAGCGAGATCTGCTCCATCACCTATAAAGAGCTTCCCGCCGACCTGTCGGTGGGCAGCACCGTGCTGCTGGCGGACGGCCTCATCAGCCTGACCGTTACCAAGCTCACCGACACCGACATCACCTGCCGGGTGGAAAACGGCGGGCCCATCAGCAACAACAAGGGCGTGAACGTGCCGGGGGTGTCCCTGTCGATGCCCTACATGAGCCAGCGGGACAAGGACGACATCCTGTTCGGCATCGAGCAGGGCTTTGACTTTATCGCCGCCAGCTTCACCCGCAGCGCCCAGGACATCCAGGAGGTGCGCCGGCTGCTGAACAGCCACAACTCCCACATGCGGATCATCGCCAAGATCGAGAACCGGGAGGGCGTGGACAACATCGACGAGATCCTCACCGCCGCCGACGCGGTGATGGTGGCCCGGGGCGACATGGGCGTGGAGATCGACTTCACCGAGATCCCGGTGATCCAAAAAGAGATCATCTACCACAGCTTCTCCAGCGGCAAGCCGGTAATCACCGCCACCCAGATGCTGGAGAGCATGATCGAGAACCCCCGCCCCACCCGTGCGGAGATCACCGACGTGGCCAACGCCATCTACGACGGCACCAGCGCCATCATGCTCAGCGGCGAGACCGCCGCCGGCAAGTACCCGGTGGAGGCGGTGCGCACCATGGCCGCCATTGCCGAGCGCACCGAGAACGACGCCAGCTACTTCAGCCGGATGCGCAAGGCCCCCATCGACGCCCGCATGAGCATCGCCGGGGCCACCGCCCACGCGGCGGGCACCACCGCGGCGGACGTAAAAGCCACCGCCATCATCACCGTAAGCAAGAGCGGCCAGACCGCCCGGCTGGTGAGCAAGAGCCGGCCCTCCACCCCGGTGATCGCCTGCGTGGTGGACGACTGGGTGCAGCGGCACCTGGCCCTGTCCTGGGGCGTCACTCCCCTGCTGATGCCCTACGCCCACAACACCGACGAGCTGATCGAGCTGTCGGTGAAGACCGCCGAGGACGCGGGTCTGCTCCACTCGGGCGACCTGGTGGTGGTCACCGCCGGCGTGCCGGTGGGCATCTCCGGCACCACCAACATGATCAAGGTGCATCTGGTGGGCGACTCGCTGCTGAACGGCGTGGGCGTGGGCGACCACAACGCCAAGGGACCGGTGTGCGTCTGCCGCACCAACCAGGAGGTGGCCGGCAAGTTCCGCAAGGGGGATGTGCTGGTGGTGCCCTACACCAACAACCAGATGCTGGACGCCATGCGGGATGCCAGCGCCATCGTGGTGGAGGAGGCGGGCCTGAACAGCCACGCCGCCATCGTGGGCCTTGCGCTGGGCAAGGCGGTGATCGTGGGGGCCACCGGCGCCACCCGCACCCTCACCGACGGCGCCATGGTATCGGTGGACTGCGAGCGGGGCATCGTGCAGGGTATGCACGACTGATCCCCGGCATCCCTTTGAACAAAGCGCTCCCGGGCGAGCCGACGGCTCGCCCGGGAGCGCTTTTTGCTGTAACAGGGTCAGCGGATGTCCTTGGTGGTGTATCGGAGCCAGGCGGCGGCGACGCCCGCCAGCGTCAGCGCCGCGCCAATGGCCACCAGCGGGCCGTCCAGACGGCCCTCGGCGAGGATGTCCGCCGCCTCGCAGTAGGCAAAGGGGGTCAGATACCGCAAAAATGCCGCCTCGTCGGCGATGTTGGCGGCCAGGTTCAAAAAGTACAGCAGCGCCGCAAGGCCCAGCCCGATGCCCGCGCTCGCCCGGCGCACAAAGGCCGAGATGCCGAAGCAGATCCCCGCCAGCTCCAGCTGAAGCAGCAGGTAGGCAAGATGGAGCAGGCCCAGCTCTTTCCAGGGCACCGACTCGCCGATGGCCGCGATGGAGGCCACCGCCAGGGCAAATACCGCCAGGTCCAACGCCGCCACCTGCGCCAGCACCGCCAGCAGCTTTTCGCCCACGATCCGCGCCCGGCTCACCGGTTGGGTGAGCAGGAACTCGGCGGTGTGGTCCCGCTCTTCCTTGCAGAGCATCCCAACGCCGCACAGCGCCGCGAAAAACGCCCCGCCCAGGCTGAGGATGTTGCCGCACTCGATGGCGTAAAAACCGATCAGCGTGCCAAAGCTCAGCCGGTCCATGCCGAACGCGGCGGTAAAGGAGCCCATGGAGGCGAACACCTCCCCCACCTGGTCCAGCTGTCCTTTCATGCTGGGAAAGAGAAAGACGCACAGGGCCACAAGGCCCCCCACGCAGCCCGCCCAGATGAGCAGCGCCGCCCTGCCCTGCCGCAGTTCATGCTTCAACAGCGTCATGGCCCTCGCCCTCCGTTTCGTAGTAGTGCAGGAAGATCTCCTCCAGGTCCGGCTCGGACACCGACAGATCGGCGATCTGCCCCGCCGCCAGGGCCCGGAGCAGCGGGCCCATGTCGCCGCTGTACAAAAAGCTCTCGCCTCCGTCGCCCCGCACCCTGTTCCGGACGCCGGGCAGCCCGTCCAGCGGCGCGCTGCCCCGGATGGTCACCCGCCGGGCATTGGTGCGGGCCAGCGCCTCCACCGTGTCGCAGGCGATCAGCCGCCCTTTGCGGATGATGGCGGCCCGGGTGCAGTTGCGCTGCACCTCCGAGAGCACGTGGCTGGAGAGGAAGACCGTGTCCCCCCGGGCGCTGCGCTCTTTGAGGATATCGAAGAACTCCCGCTGCATCAGCGGGTCCAGCCCGCTGGTGGGCTCGTCCAGGATGAGCAGCGGCGGGTCGCTTTGCAGCGCGCAGACGATGGCCACCTTTTTCCGGTTGCCAAAGGAGAGCTCCTCCACCCGGCGCTCGGGGTCCAGCTGCAGCCGCTCGCACAGGGCCCGCCCCTGGGGGGCAAGGTCCCTGCCCCGCAGCCGGGCGGAAAGCGCCAGCACCTCCCGCACCCGCATACCGGGATAAAAGGCCGCCTCCGCGGGCAGATACCCCACTTTGTCCAGCACCTGCCGGCTGTGGCCCCGCGCCTCCCGGCCGAACACCAGGGCGCTTCCCGCCGTGGGGCGGATGAGCCCCAGCAGGGTGCGGATGGTGGTGGACTTGCCCGCCCCGTTGGGGCCGATGAAACCGAAGAACTCCCCCGGCTCCACCGCCAGGTCCAGCTCCAGAACGCCCCGGGTCCGGCCGTAGTACTTGGTCAGCTTACTTATCTCGATGGCGTACATTCTTTCACCTCCCGCGCAGATACACGCTTTTCCAGAAGTCGATGAGGAGCCGGAAATCCCGCTCCATCTCCTGCGGGTCGATGCGCCCCCGGTTCATCCGCTCCCACAGACAGCCCGCCGCCGCCCAATACATCTCCTGGAACATCGCCGCCAGGTCCACACCGGGCACAAATCGCTCCGGGTCCAGACGAAAGCGCGACGCCTGGGACTTCAGGTCGAATAATCGGCGGTAGCTGGCCTGGATGTCTTCGCAGACCTCCGGGTCCCTTTCGTAAAAAGCCTTGATGGCAAAGGCCGCCATGTCCGGGCAGCGGCGGACGATCTCCAGCTTGGCTTGCATCCCCAGCTCCATGGCCTCGAACAGGTCCGCCCGGGCGTAGCACTGGCAGCCCTCGAGAGACTCCATGGTGACGCGGGCGGCCTGCTCCCACAAATACAGATACAGCTCCCGCTTGTTGCGAAAATAGTGAAACAGCAGCGACTTGCTGATGCCGGCCGCGCCGGCGATCTCGCTCATGGGGCTGCTTTTGTAGCTGTTCTCGGAAAACACCCGGTACCCAGCGTTCAGGATGGCCTGCTGTTTTTCCTCGGGCAGCGAAAAAAAGCGCTCGTTCATCGCTCCACCTCTCCCCGCCGGCGCGGGCCGGCCATTCCCCGGGCCGTTTGCCTGCGGCATCCTCCCCAAGTTGTCTCCATTTTACGGCTGTTGACCGATTTTGAGAAGCCCCCCGAAAGCTTTTTCCCGCCCGCGACCCTTTCGCCCTTTACCCGCAGCGCCCCGGATAGGCCGCGAATTCCTCCGCCGTGCCGCAGAAAACGTTCAGGTCGATGTATGCCTCTTCGCCCGCGTATCCGTCCAGCCGGCCGCGGTCGGTGTACTGCCAGAACGTCCAGTCCCGCCCGTCTTTGAGCCGCGGGGAAAAATAGACGTTCCGTATCCAGATGTCGTACTCTTCATACTCCCCCGCCAGATACCGGCCGTAGGCGCTGGTGGTGGCGTAGAGCACCGGGCGCAGGCCGTAGTGTTCCTCCAGCCGCTCCAAAAGCGCCGTGAGCTGTTCCGTCACCTGCCGGCGGGCCGGCGGGCGCAGCTTGTAGTCGCCGTAGAGCTCCAGGTCCACCACCGGCGGCAGCATCCCCGCAAAGGGTTCCACCGCCCGGATGAAGTTCTCCGCCTGGGTCTCGCCCCCGCTGTCGAAGCTGAAAAAGTGGTATGCGCCCACCCGCAGGCCGCTCTGGCGGGCCTGGTCGTAGTTGTGCCGGAAGTTCGGGTCCACCGCGGCGCTGCCCTCGGTCGCCTTGACAAAGGCAAAAGAGACGCCCTGCTCCGCCAGCGTCTGCCAGTGGATCTCGCCCTGGTAGACGGACACATCCACCCCGCGCACGGGGTAGTCCTCCGGGGACGGGCGGTTCAGCCGGGGCAGGCCGCCGCACGCCAGCGCCCCGGCGGCCGCGACAAGGGCGCCCGCCAAAAGGCAGACGCCGACGGCATATATCGACGGGCCCCGGCCGCCCCGGGGCCAGCTCTTGAAGAAAGACCAGGATCCCATTGTTCGCTCCTTATAACACAAAAACAGGGCAAGCGCCAGGCGCCTGCCCTGTTCTGGCGGAAAGAGAGGGATTCGAACCCTCGGTGGGTTTATAGCCCACACACGATTTCCAGTCGTGCGCCTTAGACCAGCTCAGCCATCTTTCCAGCTTTTTTGTTCGGCGTTTCAAAGCCGCTCATATATCATACCGGAAAGAGGGCGTTCTGTCAAGCCCTAAAACGGAAAAAATGCCCGCTTTGCAGCGGGCATTCCCCGGATCACTCCACCCGGGCGGGGTAGTACAGGTTGTTGCTGATGAACTCCAGCTTATCCTTGAGCGCCTGTTCCATGGTGCCCACCACGTTCACCATGTTGGCCACCGACTCGTTGACCTCCATCAACTGGCAGAAGTCGATGTCCTCCATGGCGATGACCCGCTGAAGCTTCTCGCCCTCGGCGTTGAGGATGTGGCTCAGGGCCGTCTCCTCCAGGGCGATGCTCTCCAGCAGGTCGGTGACCGCCTGGCACATGGTAATGGGGTTGGAATGCATGGCAATGATCGGCATAGACATGAAGCATACCTCCAGCTCAAAATGGTTTTGCAACACATTGTATGTTGGTACCCCACTATATGCCGCCGGCGGGCGGGTGTGCGCCTTTTTCAAAAGGAAACGGGAGCGAGGCAGATGCCCCGCTCCCGTTGTGCGTTTGTTTCGGGTTCAGCAGCCCAGGTAGGCCTTGCGAACCTCGATGTTGTTGGCCAGCTCGTCGGCGGGGCCCTCCATCTTGATGGTGCCGGTCTCCAGCACGTAGGCCCGGTCGGCGATCTCCAGCGCCATCTTGGCATTCTGCTCCACCAGCAGCACGGTGACGCCGTCCCGGTTCACGTCCTCGATGATGTGGAAGATCTCCTTGACCAGCAGCGGCGAAAGGCCCATGCTGGGCTCGTCCAGCAGCAGCATCCGGGGCTTGCACATCAGCGCACGGCCGATGGCCAGCATCTGCTGCTCGCCGCCGGACAGGGTGCCCGCCTGCTGGCGGCGCCGCTCTTTCAGCCGGGGCAGACGCTCGAAGATCATTTCCATATCGTCGGCGATGACGTCCTTGGAGACCTTGCGGGTAAAGGCGCCCATCTCCAGGTTTTCCTGCACCGACAGGTGGCTGAACACCCGGCGGCCCTCCGGCACCTGGGCCAGCCCCAGCCGGATGATCTTGTGGGCCTCCATCTGGCTGATCTTCTGGCCCATGAAGTCGATCTCGCCGCCCTTGAGCTTCAAAAGGCCCGAGATGGCGTGCATGGTGGTGGTCTTGCCCGCCCCGTTGGCGCCGATCAGGGTGACGATCTCCCCCTCGTCCACGTGAAAGGAGATGTCCCGGATGGCGTGGATGGAACCGTAGAACACGTTGATATCCTGTACGCGCAGCATTTCACCCATAGCCTCAGTCACCTCCCAGATAGGCCGCGATCACCTTGGGGTTGTTGCGGATGGACTCGCCCGTTCCCTGGGCGATGACCCGGCCGTAGTCCAGCACGTAGATATACTCGCAGATGCCCATAACGAAGTTCATATCGTGCTCGATGAGCAGGATCGCCAGGTCGAACCGGTCCCGCACCGCCTTGATGGTGTTCATCAGCTCCTCGGTCTCGTTGGGGTTCATGCCGGCGGCGGGTTCGTCCAGCAGCAGCAGCTTGGGGTTGGTGGCCAGCGCCCGGGCGATCTCCAGCTTGCGCTGCTTGCCGTAGGGCAGGCTGGAGGCGGGCAGTTCCGCCTCCTTGTCCAGATCGAAGATCTTGAGCAGCTGCATGGCCTGCTTGTTCATCTGCCGCTCCTTTTCCCGGAAGCCGGGCAGGCGGAACACACCGGTCCACACCGAGTACTTCACCTGATTGTGCAGGCCCACCTTTACGTTGTCCAGAACGCTCATCTGGTTGAACAGACGGATGTTCTGAAAGGTGCGGGCGATGCCTTCCTGGTTGATCTTGGCCGGCTGCTGGCCGGTGATGTTTTTGCCGTCCAGGATGATGTCGCCCTCGGTGGGGCGGTAAACACCGGTGAGCATGTTGAACACGGTGGTCTTGCCCGCGCCGTTGGGGCCGATGAGGCCGTAGAGCTGGCCCTTTTCCATCTTCATGTCCAGCTGCGCCACCGCCTGCAGGCCGCCGAAGGCGATGCCCAGGTTGGTTACTTCCAGCAGTGCCATCCCTTACGCCTCCCCTTTCGTGCGGTCCTCGCCGCCTTTTTTGAATTTTGCCAGCAGACCTTTCACCACGGGGTTGTGGGCAAAGCGGTCGGCCATCTGCTCCCGCCAGGCGATCACCTGGGGGCTCTGGTTGAAGATCATCATCACGATGAGCACCACCGCGTAGGCCAGCATACGGTAGTCGGCCACGCTGCGGAGCATCTCCGGCAGCACATACAGGATGGTGGCGGCGATCATGGAGCCGCGGATGTTGCCGATGCCGCCCAGCACCACGAACACCAGCACCAGGATGGAGGTGTTGTAGTCGAACTTTTTGGCCGCCAGGGCGGAGAAGTTCAGCGCGTACAAAACGCCCGCCATGCCGGCGAAAGTGGCCGAGATGATAAAGGCCATCAGCTTGTACTTGGTCACGTTGATGCCGGTGGCCTCGGCGGCGATGCGGTTATCACGGATGGACATGATCGCCCGGCCCGCCCGGGAGTTGATCAGGTTCAGGATGACGAACAGGGTGATCAAAATCAGGATGATGCCCGCCAGGAAAGTGGAGGCCTTTTTCATGCCGCTGATGCCGATGGCGCCGTTGATGATCACGTCGCCGTCCGGGGCAAGGCCCAGGGAGGACGAGTCTTTCATGGAGAAGTGGAAGCCGGTGGAGTCGATGCCCAGATACACCGTGTTCAGCACGTTCTTGATGATCTCACCAAAGGCAAGGGTCACGATGGCCAGATAGTCGCCCCGCAGCCGCAGCACCGGGATGCCGATAAGGAAGCCGAACACGCCGGCCACCACGCCGCCGATGAGCATGGACACGGCCAGGCCCAGCGCCGGAGGCAGCTGAGAGCCGGTGACCACCCAAAACACCGCGCCGGAAAAGGCGCCCACGCTCATGAAGCCGGCGTGGCCCAGGCTCAATTCGCCCAAAATGCCCACCGTCAGGTTCAGGGAGATGGCAAGCACCACGTAGGTGCAGATGGGCACCAGCATACCTTTCATGGAGTTGTTCAGCAGACCGCCCGCCGTCAGCGCCTGCACCACGATGTAGAACACCACCACGATGCCGTAGGTGATAAGATTGCTGCGGGTGGTCTTTTTCATATTTTTCAATGCGTTCATCATACCCACCTCACACCTTTTCGTTCATCGGCTTGCCCAAAAGGCCCGTGGGCCGCACCAGCAGCACGACGATGAGCACCGCGAAGACGATGGCGTCCGCCAGCTGGGTGGAAACGTAGGCCTTGCCCAGGATCTCGATGATGCCCAGCAGCACGCCGCCCAGCATGGCGCCGGGAATGGAGCCGATGCCGCCGAACACCGCCGCCGTAAAGGCCTTGATGCCGGGCATGGCGCCGGTGGTGGGCTGCAGCGCGGGATAGGCCGAGCACAGCAGCACACCGGCCACCGCCGCCAGCGCCGAGCCGATGGCAAAGGTCATGGCGATGGTGGAGTTCACGTTGACGCCCATGAGTTGGGCCGCGCCCTTGTCCTCGGACACCGCCAGCATGGCGTGACCCATCTTGGTGTGGTTGACAAAGAGGGTCAGGCCCACCATGATCGCCGCCGCGGAGACGATGGTGACCACCGTTTCCGAGGAGATGACGATGCGCCCGCCCGCCAGATGCAGGTCCAGCGCAGGGATGTCCACCACCGAGGTGAAGTTCTTCGGGTCGGACCCCCAGATGAGCAGCGCCAGGTTCTGCAAAAGGTAGCTCACGCCGATGGCGGTGATCAGCACCGCCAGGGAGGAAGCCCCCCGCAGCGGCTTGTAGGCGAACCGCTCGATGGCCAGGCCCAGCACCGTGCACAGCACCATGGAAAGCAGGATCGCCGCCAGCGGCGGCAGCCCCGCCTGGTTCACCGCGATGAACACGATATAGCTGCCCACCATGATCACATCGCCGTGGGCGAAGTTCAGCATCTTGGCGATGCCGTAGACCATGGTGTAGCCCAGCGCGATGATGGCGTAGACGCTGCCCAGGCTGACGCCATTGATCAGATAGGATAGTAACTCCATGCCCATTTCCCCTTTTCACTTGGCCGGGCCCGGGATCTTCCGCAATGGCGGGCCCGCCCGCAAAGATACATCTTATTATAGCACCGCTGTAAAGTGCGCACAAGCGAAACTTGGCCAAAAAAGCGCTCTTTTGCAGAAAAGAGGGGGCGCCGGCCGAAAGGCCGGCACCCCCGTTGGTGCGTTCGGTACTGCGCTTGGCAGCTTACATGGCGGCGTAGGCACCGTCCACGATCTTCATGGCGCGGGGAGCCTTGTTCACCTCGCCGGAGGCCTGCCACTGCATACCCTCGCCGGTGAGGCCGTCCACGGTGATCTCGGTCATGGCACCTTTCAGCGCGTCGCACAGGGCGGAGGCGTCCATGTCGGCGGTAGCGCCGGACTGCTCGATGGCAGCCAGGATGATGTAGATGCCGTCGTAGGCGTCAGCGGCGAACTGGTTGGGGATCTCGCCGTAGGCCTCCTGGTACTTGGCGACGAACGCCTGGGTGGCCTCGTCGTCCGCGTCAGCCACGAACGGAGTCAGCAGCATAACGCCCTCGAACAGCTCCAGGTTGGCGCCCTCGATGGTGAGCAGGCCGTCCAGGCCGTCGCAGCCGAAGATCATCGCATCGAAGCCCTGCTTATCCATCTCCTGGATGATCAGGTTGGCCTCGGTGTAGTAGATGGGCAGGAACACCAGCTCGGCGCCGGCGTCCTTGGCTTTCTGCACCTGCACGGAGAAGTCGGTCTTGCTGTCGCCGGTGAACGCCTCGTTGGCGACGATCTCCAGGCCTTTCACGCCGGCCTCCTCCACGAACTTGTCGCGGATGCCGGAGGAGTAGGCGTCGGAGCTGTCGTAGATGATGGCGATCTTGGTGGCCAGCGCGTTGTCCGCGATGTAGTCAGCGGAGGCAATGCCCTGGTTGGGGTCGGTGAAGCACACCTGGAAAGCGTTGTCCTCGGCGATGACGTCCACGTTGGAGGCGGACGGGGTCAGCAGGAACATGTTGTCCGCCGCGGCCTCGGGGGCAACGGTCAGGCAGGGCTGGGTGGTAACGGTGCCCAGCAGGGCCTGCATACCCCAGTCTTTCAGGTTGTTGTAGGCGTTCATCGCCTTCTCAACGTCGTTTTCGTCGTCCTGGAAGTTCAGCACGAACTGGATGCCGCCCAGGGCGTTGATCTCGTCCACGGCGATCTGTGCGCCGTTCTTCACCGCGTTGCCGTAGGTAGCGGCGCCGCCGGTGGTGGGGCCGATGCCGCCGATTTTGAAGACGCCAGTGGCGTCACCCTCGGTGCCGGCAGCAGAGGCCGGGGTGGAAGTGCCCTCGGAAGCGGGCGTGGAAGCGGGGGTGGAGCCGCAAGCCACCAGGCCGAAAGCCATGACGGCGGCGAGGGCGGCACTCAAAAACTTTTTCATATGTGTTCCCTCCTGTTTTACAAGGCGGCCTGCCAGCGCTCCTACACGGGCGGGCCGTATGTTTGCTAAAAATTATAAACACATTCCCGCCAAGATACAATTCGCTATTTTTACATACTTTTTAGCACTGTAAAGCGTCATAGTGGATAAATTGCATAAATTTCCGCCCATTTTATACAAAAAAGCTGTGATCCGGACGGTGTTTTCTCCCACTTTTCTCATTTTTGACCGGAAAGCGCCTTTTCTTTTCCAGGGGCATTGAAAAGCAAGGGATTTTTTGTCATAATAGGTGTGATATCACCATCGTAGCAGAGTAGGAGTGGGAACATATGCAGTTGTTGGAAGAGCGGATCCAGCGCGACGGACAGGTGCGTCCGGGCAATGTTTTGAAAGTGGACAGCTTTTTGAATCACCAGCTGGACGTAGCGCTGCTGGACGAGGTCGGCAGAGCCTTTTACGATGCCTACAAGGATGACGGCATCACCAAGATCCTCACCATCGAGGCCTCCGGCATCGCCATTGCCTGCATGACCGCCCGCCATTTCGGTGTGCCGGTGGTGTTCGCCAAAAAGGCCAAGAGCAAGAACATCGACGGCGAGGTGTACACCTCCACCGTCCACTCCTACACCTACGGGCGGGATTATGAGATCACCCTGTCCAAAAAATTCCTCGGCCCCGAGGATAAGGTGCTCATCGTGGACGATTTTCTGGCGGTGGGCAAGGCCATGCACGGCCTGCTGGACGTCTGCAAGCAGGCGGGCGCGGCGGTGGGCGGCATTGGCATCGCCATTGAAAAGGGCTTCCAGCCGGGCGGCGCGGGGCTGCGGGAGCAGGGCTACAAGCTCACTAGCCTTGCCATCGTGGACGAGATGGACGACAGCGGCCACCTGCGTTTTCGCCCCCAGCCGTAAACGCCGGGCCCGGCCCGCTATATTCCGCTATATAATAAAGGAACAGCGCAAACAGGCGCCCCGATACCAAGCGTATCGGGGCGCCTGCTTTTTCTGTTTTGGAAAAGCTCACGCCTTGCCCTGCTCCTTGAGCCGGTTGATGATGAGCTCGTAGCCGCCGTTTCCATACTGGATACAGCGGTTGATGCGGCTGATGGTGGCGGTGCTGATCTCCACCTGGCGCACGATCTGCTCGTAGGTCTTGCCCTCCAGCAGCATCTTGGCCGCCTCCAGGCGCTGGGCCATGTCAGCCAGCTCTTTCATGGTGCAAAGATCCTCAAAAAAGGTATCACATTCCTCCATGCTCTCCAGCGAAAGGATCGCCTCGAACAGGGCTTTGGTGGTTTGGTTCTTCAACCGGGCTTTGTCGACCATGGTACACCTCGCACATCCTTTACTTTGGCTTTTTACTAAGCTAAAGTCTATCACAATCTTTCGCGGATTGCAAGGCATCCCGAAAAAAAGGGCGCAAGATGTTTTCCCCGGCCCCGGCGCGCGTGCCTCCCCTCCCCGTCCGGGCTTTCATTCCCGGGCGAGGTCCGTGCGGATGTCGCTGCCAAGGGCCACCCGCAAAGCGCCCCGCTCGGCGACCAGGCAGAGCACTGCCACGCCCAGGGCGATGGCCCCGGCACAAAGCCCCATGCACGCCAGCAGCTGGGGCAGGGTCTGGTGGAAGGAGTAGTTGCCCAGCAGCCACCGGGCGATGCACAGCCAAAGGGCCACGCCCACCGGCAGGCAGAGCCCCAGGCCCCAGGCGCAGCGCAGAAGGGTCTCCCGCCGCAGCATGGCCGCCAGGCCGCGCCGGGTCATGCCGGCGCTGCGCAGCAGGGCGAACTCCCGGCGGCGCAGCTGGGTCTCCGCCCCGATGGACCCCAGCAGGGCCGCGCCGCAGCCCAGCGCCGCCAGCGCCTCAAAGCCGCCCACAAAGACGTTGAGCAGCACCTGCACCGCGTTCTGGTACAGGCGGGTGGGCGAGTCGGGGGTGAGGTCCTCGATCTGCCAGCCGGTGTTGGTCTGGCCGGAGAAGAAATGCTCGCTGGCGCCCAGCTCCGTCAGCGTTTGCGTCAGCGCCGGTGTGAGCTGGGAGGAATCCTCTGCGTCCACAAAGAACTCAAACTCCCGCTTGTCCTCGCCGCTCGCCGCCGTGCCCCGCACCGCGTCGAAGGCGCTTTGGCTGGTGATGAGCACCCCGTTTGGGTACATGGCCATGTAGGTGTCCCGCCACAGTACCCCCGCCGGCAGCGGCGCGGTGCAGACGCCCGCCACTTTGAGCGCCTGTTCCGTTCCCTCGTTCAGCACTTCGCCGGCGGCAAATGCCTGTTCGCCCTCCTCCGGCGGCGCGTACACGCAGGCAAGGCCCCCCTGCGTTTCGGGCAGCGGGCCGCCGTACCACCGGGCAAAGCTGTCGTCGTCCAGCGTGACGAGGCTCGTGCTGCGGGTCTGGCTCTCCCACACCCACCAGCCGGTGCGCTCGGTGGACCAGGTATCGGCCCCGGTGACTTCCCTGCCCGTTTCGTGCAGGCCGGCCAGCAGCTTTTGGGTGTCGGTGTTCACTGCCCAGAGATAGACCCGGTAGGTATAGGTGGAGAACTGGGTCTTGTACCCCTGGATCAGCCCCCGGGAAAAGCTGTCGGCCGTGCAGATCATCAGCGCGCACACCACAATGATGCTGACCTGGGTGCGAAAGCGCCCACCCGCCCGGCGCACACTGCGGCTGGCCAGCAGGGCGGGGACCTGACGAGGCTCCCGGCGGCGAACGCTGCGCGGCGGCGTTTCCGCCGCGCCCCGCACCGCCTCGATGGGGGTCAGCCGCGCCGCCCGCCGCGCCGCGCCGGTGGCGGCCAGCAGCAGGGTGACCATCGGGCAGGCCAGCGCCAGCAGCACCGACCAGGGCGTGACGATCAGATGGATCTCCTGCACACCATAAACGACCAGTTTGTCGATGAAAGGCTCCATCAGCCGGAAGGTCACCGCCAACCCGCCCGCCGCGCACAACACACCCAGGGGCGCCGAGAACGCCGCGAGGAGCAGCGCGTCCAGCCAGACGCTCTGGCGCAGCTGGCGGCGGGTGGCCCCCACACTGGCCAGCTGGCCCAGCATCCGGGTGCGCTGGGCCAGGGACATGGCAAAGGTGCCCCGCAGCAGCACCGCCAGAAAAACCACCAGCAGCACTTCTATAAACTGAGAGGCGGCCAAAACCACCTGGGCAAAGGTGGATTCCAGCCGGAAAGAGGCGGCCAGTGAAAAGCCGCCGAACTGCACTGCCGCCAGCATGGCGGAACACACCAGGGCGGAAAAGGCCACGAACCAGGTGCGGGCGCCGCCCCGCAGCCACTGGCGCCAGGTGACAAGGAACATCGCTTTCATAAGCGCACCTCGTCTTTCACGATGCGGCCGTCCCGCAGGCGGAGGATGCGCTTGGCCCGCAGCGCCAGCGCCTCGTCGTGGGTGATCATCACAATGGTCTGGCCGGTGGTCTCGTTGAGCTGGGTCAGCATGCGCATCACGCTTTCACTGGCGGCGGAGTCCAGATTGCCGGTGGGCTCGTCCGCCAAAAGCAGCGCCGGGTGGGTGACGAGCGCGCGGGCGATGGCCACCCGCTGCTGCTGCCCGCCCGAGAGCTGCGCCGGGAAGGCCCGGCGCTTGCCCTCCAGCCCCAGCCGGGCCAGCAGGTCCAGCACCCGGGCGGGGTCGGCGGCGCGGCCGTCCAGCAGCAGGGGCAGCGTGAGGTTTTCCTCCACCGTGAGCAGCGGCACCAGGTTGTAAAACTGATACACCAGCCCGATCTGGCGGCGGCGGAAGACAGTGAGCTCCTCTTCTTTTTGGTCGTACAGGGAGACGCCGTCCAGCGTGATGCGCCCCGAAGTGGGCCTGTCCACCCCGCCCAGCAGATGGAGCAGGGTGGATTTGCCGGAGCCGGAGGCCCCCATCACCGCCACGAATTCCCCCCGCTGCACCGTCAGCGAGACGTTGTCCAGCGCACGCACGGCGGCGTCGCCC
Organism: Candidatus Allofournierella merdigallinarum; assembly: GCA_019117205.1. Classification (GTDB taxonomy): domain Bacteria; phylum Bacillota; class Clostridia; order Oscillospirales; family Ruminococcaceae; genus Allofournierella_A; species Allofournierella_A merdigallinarum. The sequence goes on from DXAC01000016.1 coordinate 110,359, forward strand.
GCGCCGTAGACTCTTGTGAGCCCTTCCACCTGTAAAAATGCCATGGTATCCCTTCCTTTCGCCTTTCAGGATACCCGGCCCGGGTGACAGGCCGGTGACGCCCCGGTGACATTCTCGTCACCGGCGTACAGCCGCAGGAAAAAGCGGGGGCCGCGGGGGCCGTTTTCCGCCCATGCCCCACCCCCCTGCCCCTGGGCGATGGCCCGCGCCAGCGAGAGGCCGATGCCCGCGCTGCCGGGGGCGGCGTCCTTGCCCCGCCAAAACCGCTCGAACAGGTGGGGCAGCTCCTCCGGCGGGATGGGCGCCCCCTCATTCTCCACGGCGAATTCGGTGTAAAGGGAGTTACATTCACAGTACAGCAGCACCCGGCCGCCGGGAGGCGTGTGTTCGGCGGCGTTCTTCACCAGGTTGATCAGCGCTTCCGTTGTCCACGCGGGGTCGCACAGGCAGTTCCCGCCACCCCGCGGCGGGACCAGCCGCACCTTTCGCCGGCGGCACAGGGGCTCCACCGCCCCGGCTGCCGCCGCCAGCAGGCCGGCGGCGGGCGTCGGCGTCTTTTCAAAACGGACCACCGCCGCGTCCAGCCGGCAGAGCTTGAGCAGCTGCTCCACCAGCCAGCGCATGGTCTCGGCGGCCTCCTCGGTGCGGCGGGCGCACTGGTCCTTTTCCCCGGCGGGCACCGCCCCGTCCTGCCACAGCTCGGCCTGGAGCAGGATGGCGGAGATGGGGGTCTTCAGCTGGTGGGCCACGTCGCCCAAAAAGTCCGCCAGCAGCTGTTTGTCCGCCTCCAGGGCCGCTTTTTGTTCGCCCAGGATGGTGGTGATCTTGTAGATGTCGTCCCGCAGGGCGCTGAGCTCCCCCTCCCGCTGGGTGCGGATGTCCAGGATCTCGCCGCCGGTGTAGACGCTGGCCAGGTAGCCGGACAGCCGGTCGATCTGGCGGCCCCGCCACACACAGAAGCCGGCGGCCAGCGCGGTGCAGCCGCCGCCGCACAGGGCCACGAGCCCCGCCGCCGGCCCGCCGCAGGTAAGGCCCGCCGCCAGGGCGCAGGCCGCCGTGACCAGGGCCAGCGCCAGAAGAAATCCCTTTGCTTCCCGGCTCCTCATAGCTGTTCCTCCCAACGGTAGCCGATGCCCCGCACGGTGGTGATGCGCGCGCCCTCGCTGCCCAGCTTTTCCCGCAGCCGCTTGATGGTCACCGACAGGGTGTTGTCCTCCACAAAGGCGCCGCCGTCGTCCCACAGGGCCTGGAGCAGCTGGCCCCGCTCCCACACCCGGCCGGGCTGGGAGGTCAGGTGCAGCAGCAGCCGGTATTCCTGGGCGGTGAGGGCCAGGGCCGCGCCCTTCAGCGTCACCTGGGCGGCGCGGGCGTCGATGCACAGGCCGCCAAAGCGCTGCCGCTCCCCCGCGCCCCGGCGGCGGAGCACCGCCCGCAGGCGGCTGACCAGCTCCCGGGCCCGGAAAGGTTTTGCCACATAGTCGTCCGCGCCCTCCTCCAGCGCCCGCACCACGCTGTCCTCGTCGCTGCGGGCGGTGAGCATGATCACCGCGGCGTTGCCCGCCGCGCGCACCGCCCGGCACACCTCGTAGCCGCTGCCGTCCGGCAGGCCCAGGTCGATGAGGGCGGCGTCAAAGGCGCACCGGCCCAGCAGGGCGCGGGCCGCCCCCACAGAGCCGGCGGTCTCGATGGCCCAGCCCTCCGCCCGAAGCAGGGTGGCCAGCGGCAGGGCGATGCTCTCCTCGTCTTCCACCAGCAGCACGTTCATCCCGCATCCCTCCTTTTATAAACAGTATACCGCATTTTTCCTCCTGCCGCGTGACAAAATCGTCACCCGGCGGACCGTACTTTTCCGCGCGAAGCCCATGACAAAAGGGAGCCGGCGAAAACGCCGGCTCCCTTAGCATTTGTGGCAGTGCCTTATTTCACCATGCTGGCGACTTCGGAAGCGAAGTCGTCCACACGCTTCTCCAGGCCCTCGCCCTTTTCGTAGCGCACGAACTTGACGATCTTGATGTCGCCGCCCAGCTCCTTGGCCACCTTGTCGGTGTACTTGGCAACGGTTAGCTCGGGGTCCTTGACGAACTCCTGGTCCACCAGGCAGTTCTCCTTGTAGAACTTGCCGATGCGGCCCAGGACCATCTTCTCTTTGATGGCGTCGGGCTTGTTGGCGTTCTTCGGATCGTTGGCGATCTGGGCCAGCAGGATCTCTTTCTCCTTATCCAGCACCTCGGCGGGCACCTCGGCCTCGCACAGGTAGCCGGGGTTGGCGGCGGCGATCTGCATGGCAACGTCGTGGCCGTAGGCGGCGAACGCGGGGTTCGCGGCCACCTCGGGGGTGGTGTCAAAGGCCACCAGCACCGCATGGGTGCCGCCCGCATGGATGTAGGCGGAGCAGATGCCCTCGTAGCGGACGAAGCGGCGGATCTTGATGTTCTCGCCGATGACCAGGATCTTGTCTTTCAGGGCAGCCTCCACAGTGTCCCCGCCCATCTGGCAGGCCAGCAGGGCGTCCACGTCGGCCGGATCCTCCTTGGCCACCACGGCGGCCACGTCCTTGACGAAGTTCTGGAACATCTCGTTCTTGGCGACAAAGTCGGTCTCGGCGTTGACCTCGATCACAACGCCCACGTTGCCCTCCACACAGGCATAGACCATGCCCTCGGCGGCCACGCGGCCGGCCTTTTTCTGGGCGGCGGCCAGGCCCTTTTCACGCAGATACTCCACGGCTTTCTGGAAATCGCCGCCGGCCTCGGTCAGGGCCTTCTTGCAATCCATCATGCCACAGCCGGTCTGCTCGCGCAGGTTCTTAACGTCTTGAGCGGTAAAAGCCATTTTAGTGATCCCCTTTCAATTCATTCGGTGGCGCTGCTCAGGCCTCGACGGCCTCGGCCACGGCTTCGGCCTCCACGGCGGCGGGCGCGTCCTGCTGGCCCTGACGGCCCTCCAGAACAGCGTCGGCCATGGCGCCGGCGATCAGCTTCACAGCGCGGATGGCGTCGTCGTTGCCGGGAATGACGTAGTCGATCTCGTCGGGGTTGCAGTTGGTGTCCACGATGGCCACGATGGGGATGTTCAGCTTGCGGGCCTCGGAAACGGCGATGCGCTCCTTGTGGGGGTCAACGATGAACATGGCCTTGGGCAGGGAGTGCATCTCCTTGACACCGCCCAGGAACTTCTGCAGCTTCTCGATCTCCAGCTCCAGCTTGGCCACTTCTTTCTTGGGCAGCAGATCAAAGGTGCCGTCCTCGCTCATCTGGCGCAGCTGCTCCATCCGGTCGATGCGCTTGCGGATGGTGCGGAAGTTGGTGAGCATACCGCCCAGCCAGCGGGCGTTCACATAGTGCATACCGCAGCGGGTAGCCTCGTCGCGGATGGACTCCTGGGCCTGCTTCTTGGTGCCCACGAACAGGATCTCACCGCCGTCGGCGGCCATGTCCCGCACAAAGTTGTAGGCCTCGTCCAGCTTCTTCACGGTCTTCTGCAGGTCGATGATGTAGATGCCATTGCGCTCGGTGAAGATGTACTTCGCCATCTTGGGGTTCCAGCGGCGGGTCTGGTGACCAAAGTGCACGCCGGCTTCCAGGAGCTGCTTCATAGATACTACTGCCATTGTCTGATCCTCCAATAAAATTGTTTTTCCTCCGCATTGCCTCCATGCTTTTCCACCCCGCGGGGCACAAAAAAGCAAAGCAATGCGTGCGTATTGCCGAATTAGTATACCACAGCCGCCCGTTGATTACAAGCTTTTTTTACGATTTTTTCGGGCTTTTTTCGTTTATTCTGCCAGGGTCAGGTCCCCGGGGCGGATCCACCCCTTTTTGCGGAAAAGCCGGCCCAGCAGCCAGCAGAGCACGGCCGGCAGCACCAGGCAGATGAGCAGAAGACCCGCCCAGTCAAAGGCGGTGACGGCTGCCTTTGTGCCGGCGGCCACATCCGCCACCCAGCCGCTGTACACCCCGATGGGCCCCACCAGCCCGCAGGTGCCCATGCCGGAGGACACCGCCGGGCCGTTCATCTCCAGCCGGAACAGGCAGGTGGCCAGCGGCCCGGTGACGGCGCTGGCCAGAATGGCCGGCAGCCAGATGCGGGGATTTTTCAGGATGTTGCTCATCTGGAGCATGGAGGTGCCCAGGCCCTGGCTGACCAGGCCGCCCCACCGGTTCTCTTTAAGGGAGAGCACCGCGAAACCCACCATCTGGGCGCAGCAGCCGGCCACCGCCGCCCCGCCGGCAAGGCCGGTGAGGGAGAGGGCCGCGCAGATGGCCGCCGAGGAAATGGACAGCGTCAGCGCCACGCCGATGACCACGCTGACCACGATGCCCATGACAAAGGGCTGCTGTTCGGTGGCCCACATGATCACCGACCCCACGGCGGAGGCCGCGCTGCCGATGGCGGGTGCCCACCACAGGGACAGGGCCACGCCGGTGAAGATGGTCACCAGCGGGGTGACCAGGATGTCCACTTTTGTTTCCTTGGACACCAGCTTGCCCGCCTCGCAGGCCAGGATAGCGATGACGAGCACCGCCAGCGGCCCGCCGGCGCCTCCCAGACTGTTGGCGGCCTGGCCCACGGTGATCAGGGAAAAGAGCACCAGCGCCGGGGCGTTCAGCGCAAAGCCGATGCTCACCGCCATGGCAGGCCCCGCCACCGCCGAGGCATAGCCGCCCATCTGGGTGAGCAGTTCCAGCCCCATCTGGGTGCCCGCCGTGTTCAGGATGGTGCCGATGAGCAGCGACGCAAACAGGCCCTGGGCCATGGCGCCCATGGCGTCCACCCCGTAGCGCCGGGCGCTGATCTGCACATTCTTTTTGGCGAAATACGCCATTACCGCCGCCCGCGCCTTGGCCAGCCGGGCCCGCAGGGCGGCCAGCCGGCTGTTTCGACTGTTGTTTTTCAAGATCCTCTCCCCCGTTTCCCCCGAAACGAGTTGTCAAGGACTTTTTAATCAAATTCACAGAAAAGCCACAAAAAAGTGCCAGAAGCACTTCCATGCTCCTGACACTCAGGTGGGTGAGGTTACTTGCGTCTGCTTAACAGTTCATCGCAAAGATACGCATATTCTGGCAACTGGTCGATATAGGTTTTCCAACGCCGTTTGATTTCGGCCAATTCCAGCGGGTCGGCTTCTTCTATCGCGTGGTCGTTGCCTGTCATATACAGAACATCCATCGCAACATCATCCAGGCACTCGTGACAGAGATCGGCGGCAGACTCTATCCTCCTTCCGGTATCAACATAAAGCGGGTTTAGGCCAATCGCCAGCCAGACAAAGCCCACTTTATCAGACCATAGCAGTTCAAAATTAGTGCTTTGTTGAAGATGCTCGGCAAACACCTTTCGTACCCGTTCAATCTCAGTTTTCTCTTTTTCTGTGTACAGCATTTTCATGTCCTCCTTGGCTAAAAGTTTTGGTGTGTACCATCATCAGTTTAACACAAGGCGGCTGGCTTTATCAGCCGGTCACATCTGCTGTATCTCGTTTTTGAGCATACGCTTGATTTTGTCGCTCATAGTTTCGGTGCTGGTATCGCTGAAATGGACGCGCACCTTGTAGGTGGTCTTGCCGATTTTCTTTACCAGCGCGGGGGCGTCCTCCGGCGCTCTGGCCGGGGTGGTGTCTGCGGTCTGCATGGTACGGGTTTCTTCGCTCATGGCGCTCCTTTCTCCGGGCGGGTCTGCGCCGTCCGGCACAAAATTACTCATGCTTACGGTTTACAATGTCTTTCGCCGCCTGCCTGGTGGCCCCGGCGTTTTCCTCCCGGAAATTTTTCCCGGCAAAGAGGATCGGGGCGCACCGTTCCAGGATACGGTCATAGATACGGGCGTGGGCCAGGTCGGGCGGGTTCTTGAGTTCGGCCAGCTTCAGGTTGGTGGTGATGATCATGGGCCTGCGGCTGCGGTAGCGGCTGTCAATGACGAAAAACATCTGCTCCATCGCATACTCGGTACTGCGCTCCACACCCAAATCGTCAATGATGAGCAGGTCGTACTCGTCAAAGCTGGCGATAAAGTCGGCCCTGTCCTCGGAGAACATCCCGGTCAGGCGGTTCAGGATGGTAGGAAAGTTCGTCATCAGCACCGGCACATCCCGGTCAAGCAGGGCGTTGGCGATACAACCGGCGAAAAAGGACTTGCCGGTTCCCACATTCCCGAACAGCAGCAGGCCGGTGTTGTT
>DXAC01000017.1 GCA_019117205.1 Candidatus Allofournierella merdigallinarum
CCTCGGAAGCCGCCCTCAATATGCTTTGAGAAGCGGATGCCGTACCGTTCGGCGTTCTTGAAAAGATACTGGCTGAACTTCTTTTGCGTGACCGGCTTTTCCAGATTGTCGGCGCACCACTTGTTATATTATAGGCACGGAACAGGTAGGTTGAGCGGGCTGACTTACCGGGGGCAAACCGAAGATAAGATTTGGCCTGCATGAACTGGTCGAGGTGACAGCCGTCCTCCATAGCGGCGGCAAGATTCTGTTTGGCACGCTCGCTGAGAGTGAAGCGGTACTGATTGGCCAGTAGCCGCTTCAGACCCTCCAGCGCCCAGAGCAGGATGCCGGGCAGTTCCTCCGACAGCTTATCGATCAGGTAAGGGTCATCGGTCCGGCCTTCCGGCTTGTCCTTGACCGAGATCAAAATCTGCCGCCGCCAGAAGCCATCGCTGGTGTCGTGAGCGGCCACCAGATTGCCGTTGCCGAAGCAGAGCAGCCGGGCATAGAGCAGGCCCTGGATGGCCTGTTTGCCCTTGCGTTCCACGCAGATGCGGTCCTCGGCCGTGACGATGGACTTGATATTCCGTGTCTCGGGGAGAGCGGTCATATTCAGGTCGTCGTCAATCATCACCAGCTTGTGTTCCAGATTGGCGCTGGCGAAACGGTTGGTTTCCAACCGGAGGACAGCCTCCATGTGGGCGGCAGGTCCGAGCAGTTTCTTCAAGAGCAGCCCGATGCGGGACTTGCCCTCGCCGCCCTTGCCGGTCAAAATCAGCATCTTCTGCGCCTTGGTGGAAGGGATGAGAAGATAGCCGATATATTCCTGCAAAGTAAAAATATCCTCGGAAATCAGCAATTCATCCAAAAATTTCAGCCATTGAATGGGCGGCGCAGCGTCCGCCTGATACTCCACTGGGAGCCGGTTCAGGCAGAGTTCTTTATCCGAAACAAAACCACGCTCATCCAGATAATAGGTGCCGTTTTTGAGGTGGATGCGGTCGAGCTGCGGCTTCCACTCCTCGCAGTATGCCTCGATCTTGAGGGCCTCCACCAAACGCTTGACCTTTTTGGCAACATCATTGCGGGTATGATAGCGTATCTCCTGGTGAATCTCGTAGATGAGCTTATCCTCGTCCACTTCGCCGTCCAGATCAAATAAGGTCTGTTTCAGGCACATCAGGGGATGCTTTTGGAGAAAGTATTCACAAAAGGCTGTCTCCAAAATTTTGCCTTTGTCGTCCACCCAGGGTGGACTTTCCTCTTCCTCCTCATCCTGCTCGTAGATTTCATCGCGGACATCCTCATTTGTCCAGCTCATGCAACCCTCCTCTCGTCATCTCGCGGCGACCCTCTGCGCGGTGCAGGGCCTCCAGATTTTGCTGGGCGGTGGAAAGGTCCAGCCAGGCTTTGTGCGCTTCGCGGTACGCCTCATAGAACTGGACCTTTTCCGAGATTAGCTGTTCCCGCTCGGCTTCGAGCTGTTTCAGGCTGGGCAGCTTTTGGATGTTGTGGGCCTTGAAATAGGCGGCTGCCGCCTGGTAAGCTGTCAGTTCGGCGCGGTGCTGTTCCCGAAACGCTTCCAGGTTCTTGGCTGTCTTGACCTGCTGAGGTAGCTTCTTGTTCTGGACATAGGCCAAAACATGACGCCTCAGTTCCTGGTTGGTTTTGATGCGGCCCTCCAGGTCTTTCACTACCTTGAGAGCCCCGTCTCGATTTTCCTGAAGTTCAGCAACCCGAGCATTTAGTTCTTCCTCGCTGTTCAGATTGTACCGGGCGAACAGTGCTAGGGATTTTGCCATCTGCTTGAGGTTGAACACTTTGGCCCAGCGCTCATAACCAGCACCTTTGCCCGCGGCCCGCTTGGCCTGAATGTCGATCAGGCGGCTGACTCTATCCGGGTTCGGGTCGGCACGACGGAAAGCGGCGGCTTTCTGGCGTTCAGCATTTTGGGCGAGAACAACCAGAACATTTTCCTTGGAAAAATCATCCCCCAGCTTGCGGGAAGTAATAGGCTTAGTTCGGCCGGGGGTGCGGTAACTGAACCGGCCGCGGCTCTCGGTAAGAGTAATGCCATACTCCTGCAAAAGCTGAGCAGAGAAGTCCTCAAGATTGGTCGCCTTTCGCAGAATGGAACGAATGTTTTTGCGCAGGGCAGCTTTCTCGGTTTCATATTTGGTTTGCCGGATGGGCAGGCCGGAAGCTGCGTCCTTGGCGTTGATATAGTCGAGGCGGCGCTGGCCGCGCCGTTGCGCCCAATACTCCCGTTCAGTGATGCGGTCGCCGGAACCTTTTAGCAGGTCGATTTGATAAAGGCCAGCGTTCTGGCAAAGCTCCATGACTTCGGCGCGGAGGTGCCGCAGCATGGCCGCCGTACAGCGGTGCTTGCAGCCTTCCTGCCAGTCGCAGGGTTTCTCCATGTGGGGCTGGCGTTCGATGGTACGGATGCGTAAACAACCAATGACGATGTGAACGTGAATATTGCCTGAGCCGTTGTGGCCGTCCGGGTGGGCGCAGACAATGGACGGGTGGCCAGGAAAGTTCTCCTTGCAGAATTGCAGGCCCAGAGCTTGCGCCTTTTCCAGGGTCAGGCCATTGTCCACAGTGTCCCGTGGGTCAAAGCTGATGATATAATGGTGGGTCTTTACATCACCAGCTTGTGCGTTTTTGCCGTACTTCCGGTTCGCCAGCAGGCAGGCCATGGCGAAGGTGTTGCCGCCGCATTCCAGTGTGTCCAGCAAGTAATTTTCGCGGAGCCTGGGTTTCCCCTCTGAATCGAGGATGGGTAAGCCCGTATACTCATTGTGCTGGAAGGTAAGATACCGTTCCGCCGCCGAGAGGTCAGAGTTCTTCGAGCTTGTATGCTTGATGGTTGCCATACAGTTCACCGATCGCTTTCTCGGCGTCCAGCCGAAAGAGTGTGAGTGCAGACAGCTCTGTCAAAAGCTGAGCTCGAAGCTGCTCTGTGTCCCGGCCGCCAGTGTTGAAATGCCGGGCCAGCTGGTTGAGGTTGCCGCCGATCTTGCCGCATTGGCCCAGCAGGGCAGAGAGAATGTTCAGGGCATCCTCTCCGCCGCCAGCCACAAGAACGGTGTGCTGGACAGGTTTCCCCAGCAGAGATTGACGAATGAGGGTTGACATACTGATGTTGAGCCGTTTGCAGCAGAGTTCGAGGGTAACTTTTTCTTTTTCGGTCACGCGAAATTTGATAATGTGGGTCCGGTTGTTCGGATTGTCATTGTGAGTGGTCGGAGTGATTTTTTCGGTGTTCTTGGTGGGTATCAGCCTCCAATCCTTTGGGCGGCGCTGTGAAAAAGCCGCGCGGAGCATAGAGCGAACAAGTGCAAACGGTTCAAAACAAAAGCAGGGTTTGGGGAAGGCGCTCCCCAACAAGTACGACCGAAATGTGAGACGCAATTTCAATTTTTGAAATTGTGGCCACAGGTCGAACCTTGCTTATCGCTTTTTCGTCCAAAATGAAAACACAGATTTCAAATTGGGTTTCGGGTTCCAAAGCTGGGAGTGCAGGTTCCAATAGAAGTTGCGGGGTCGCTGCTTACACCGAATCTACGTTCCTGCCCCTGTGTTGCAGCGGCGTTGTCCGGCTCGCCCGCATTTTGTGCGAGGTCGTGGCGCGGTATCCAGATCCAGACGGCTCATAAAGATTTCAAGGTGCGGAGCGGATATGAAGAATTGCAGGCCGGTCGCCCGTCTGCAAATTCTCTCGGAATATAAAGAAAACCGCCCCGCAAGAGACCAAAGGATTTTGTCGGAGGAAAGCGGCGGCAAAATGGTTCGGTGTGGTTGCGGGGCAGCGGTTTATCACAGTAAAGTGATTCGTGTGGATTAAAGGGTACCATGAGAGGGGCCAAGTGTCAAGAAAACAATTTGAAATTTGGATTGATGAACAAATCTGAATATAAAAATTTGGTAGATAAGACATAATTATGATGCAATGGGAAAGTTGTCATAAAATGAATAAAATCAAGCACAAACTCAACAATTTTTCCTGGACGGCTGGCAGGACAGCCTGATTTTGACAATTCTGGACATATTTTTGATAGAAGCCGGTGCGCAGAAATTTTACAATAGCCGCAACAAAGGTGGATGGCACGGATAAAAGCCACGCAGCGTCCATCAAAAATGAGGAGGATCAGACCAATGAAAAAGCCAATTTCCCGCCGCCGATTCCTATCTGCGCTGGGTGCTGCCGCAGCCGTCGGAGCAGTTTCCAGTGTTGCCCCTGTCAGCGCTTCCGCCTGCCTGCCCTTTTTCGACCACCTGCGCCGCACGCCCTGCGGATACATTCGGGGCGTCACGGCCAAAGCGCCCGGCGTGACCGCTTATAAGGGCATCCGCTATGCAGAGGCGGGCCGGTGGGAATATCCCCGGCAGGTGACCCATTGGAACGGAATCTACGACGCAAGTGAATTCGGTCCCTGCGCCATGCAGGAAAACGCCATCACCCCCGAGTGGAAGAACGGGCGCGACCAGTTCTACTACCGTGAGTTCCGCGAGGGGCTGGACTACACCTACAGCGAGGACTGCCAGTATCTGAACATCTGGGCCCCTGATGACGCCAAAAATGCGCCGGTCATCGTCTACATCCACGGCGGTGCATTCTTGAGCGGTTCCGGCTGGGATAAGGTGTTCGACGAACCGGTCTGGCCCAGCCACGGCGTGATCGGGGTGACTCTCAACTACCGCCTGAGTGTCTTTGGCTATGCCTGTCTGCCCGAGCTGGCCGCCGAGGCCGGGCACACCGGCAACTACGGCCTATACGACCAGCTGTGCGCCTTGCAGTGGGTGCGCGACAACATTGCGGCCTTCGGCGGCGACCCCGACAACATCACCCTGATGGGCCAGAGCGCCGGCGCGAAGAGCGTCCAGATGTTGTCCAGTACCCACGCCGCCGAGGGGCTGGTCCGCCGGGTGGTCATGTCCAGCGGCGCGGGTGACGAATCGTCCCTCTTTGCCGGTGAGGAAAACATGGAGGCTAAATACGGCTTCTGGAAGGTCTGGAAAGAAGCCACCGGCGCAGCCACCCTTGAGGAGCTGCGCGCCCTCTCATCCGAAGAAGTGCTGGCAGCCATGGGGGCGCTATTTGCTCACCCGGATTATGGTTACATGGGCGTCATGAACAATCTGGGTCCTGTCTGGGATAACGCTCTGTTCCCAAACGATGGTTTCACCCTGCCGGTACCTTACCTGTGCGGCGGCAATACCGAAGACCAGGTGACCGGTCTCGCGCTGGATGCCCTGAACTGGTGCGAAAAGCAGCCGGTAAACAGCTACGCCTACTGCTTTGCCCGGCAGCTGCCCGGCGATGAGAAGGGCGCCTTCCACAGCGCCGACCTGTGGTATTGGTTCGGTACGCTGGAAAACTGCTGGCGCCCCTTCACCGAGGAGGATCAGGCATTGTCCGACACTATGGTGGGCTACCTGACCAATTTTGCCCGTACCGGCAACCCCAACGGCGACGGTCTGCCGGTCTGGGAGACTGCCCAGAGCAGCGGCCAGTCCCTCTGGTTTGACACGTCCGAGCTGGTTATGGCGGACGTAGACGAAGAGGTCTGAGTTTTTCTGCTTTCACGAGAGATTCCCTTTTTGCGCTCCTCCTATAAGCGTTCCTGATCCCCATTCTGCCCGCTGAGGGCGGGAGGCCGGGCCTGTATCTGTGCGGTGCAGGCCCGGTTTTCCTTTTGGCTGCGAAAAGCACAAAATCGACAGCCGGCGTCACAAAAACGACAATGCTGGCGAGGGGAGCTGCGGCACAGCCCATTTTTGACAATTTTGAACACATTTCAGATAGTGCGCGCAGCGCAGAAAATTTACAATAGGCTCAAGAAAAGACGGAGCGAGAGAGTCTGGTTCCGCAAAGAGTAAGGAGGAGAGAGCCTATGCCTCAAAAGGGCGAAGTTTTATTGGAAGTCAAAGATATGTGCAAAAACTTTGGCGTCACCGTTGCGCTGAACCACGTCGATTTCGTGGTCAAGCGCGGCGAGATCCGCGGCCTGATCGGGGAGAACGGCAGCGGCAAATCGACGGTGTCATCCATTGCGGCAGGCATCCAGAAGGCTACCAGCGGTGAGATGTTCTATAAGGGCAAGCCCTGGAACCCGGCCAGTACCCTGGAAGCCCAGAGCGCCGGCATCTGCATGATCGTACAGGAAGCCGGTACGATCCCTGACATCCCGGTAGCGGACAACATCTTCCTCGGGCACGAGAAGATGTTTGCCAAGGGGCCTTTCGTCAACCACGCCAGGATGGTGCAGGAAGCCCAGAAACTGCTGGATTCCCTCGGCATCAAGATCGACGCTTCGATGCGGACGGGCCGGCTGAGCATGCAGCAGTGCAAGCTGGTGGAGATCGCCAAGGGGATGTACTGGAAGCCCGAGATCTTCATCGTGGACGAGACCACCACCGCCCTGTCCCAGACCGGGCGTGAACTGCTGTACAAGCTGATGCATCAGCTTTCGGGCGAGGGGCACAGCGTCCTGTTCATCAGCCACGACCTGAACGAGCTGATCGAGCAGTGCGACGCCGTCACCGTGCTGCGGGACGGCAAGATCATCGGCTCGCTGGACAAAAGTGAGTTCGACCCCGACCTGATGAAAAAGATGATGGTCGGCCGCGAGGTCAAGGGCGACTACTACCGCAGCGACTACGACGGCTATTCCGACGAGGTGGTGCTGCGGGCCGACTGCATCACCACCCGGCAGGACCTGATGTGCTTCGACCTGGAGCTGCACAAGGGCGAGATCCTGGGCATCGGCGGCCTGTCCGAGTGCGGGATGCACACGGTGGGCAAGGCTCTGTTCGGCGCGGAGAAGATCCTGGACGGCAAGGTGACGGTCGGGCCAAATCAGGTAGAAGTGAAAAACCCCGAGACCGCCATCGCCAACAGCATTGGCTATACCTCCAAGGACCGTGACCATGAGTCGGTGGGCCTGCCGGGTTCCATCCGTGACAACATCGCCTCCACCGGCTACAAGGCCAATCGCATTTTCGGTCCCATCATCTCCTTTAAAAAAGAGAAAGCCTATGTGGACAAAGAGATCAAAGACCTGAGCCTCAAGTGCGCCTCCCAGTACCACATGGTCAACACCCTGTCGGGCGGCAACAAGCAGAAGGTGGTCTTTGGCAAGTGGATCGGCGCAGATTCCCGCATCCTGATTTTGGACTGTCCCACCCGCGGCATCGACATTGGCGTCAAGGCCGCCATGTACCAGCTGATCTATAAAATGAAGAAGGAGGGCCGCTCTATCCTTCTCATCAGCGAGGAGCTGCCCGAACTGATCGGCATGAGCGACCGCATCCTCATCATGAAGGACGGACAGGTCGTCCATGAGACCCTGCGCAGCGAAAACCCCACCGAACACGACCTGATCGAGTATATGATTTAAGGAGGCGGCATCCATGCAAAACACGTTTCAGAAACTCAAAGAGAGCCGCTGGACCAGCCGGCTGTTCTCACCGGTCATTCTGGTGCTGCTGGTTCTCCTGTTCAGCGTTTTGACCGGCGGGCGGTTCAGCAACCTGCGCAATCTGCGCATGGTGGTGGACCAGGCCCTGGTGGTGGCCACCGTTGCCAGCGGCGCGGTGTTCATCTTTGCCACCGGCAACGTCAACATCTCGATGGGCGCATCCACCGCCCTCATCGCAACCATCGCGGCCCAGATGTATGTGCGCACCGTCTCGGTGCCGGTCATGTTCCTCGTCTCGGTGGTGGCGGGCGTCATCACCCTGGCCATCACTGCGCTGCTCAGCACCACTCTGAAAGTCCGGGTGCTGTACATCACCGTCGTCATGATGACGCTGCTGGCCTCGATGCAGCAGGGCATCCTTGGTTCCACCACACTGTCCCTGCCCTATGACGTGACCAGCGGCCTGAAAAATGCCGGCGTGCCCTACATCCTTTTCCTGGGTTTCTTTGCATTCTGCACCATTCTGTTCCATTTTACTTCCCTCGGCCGCAAGCTGCGCTACCTCGGCATCAACGACCGCTGTGCCGAGCTGACCGGCTTCCCCATGGCACGGTATCTCTTCATCGCCTTCGTGATCGCCGGCATCGGCGTCGGCTTTGGCGCCATCATGACCATCATCCGCAACGGCTCCATCACTACCGACACCTGCGCCAGCCTGAACATGGACTGCATGCTGGCCATCGTCCTGGGCGGTATGTCCTGCTTCGGCGGCAGCCGTTCCAACACTTACTCGGCGGTGGTGGGCGCGGTCCTGGTCACTGTTTTGAACAACGGCCTTTTGATGATCGGCGTGTCCAGCACCATTTTGCAGGCCATCCGCGGTGTGATCTTCATCGTGCTGGTCTGCGTCAGCCAGACCCGGCCCAAGGGCCTGCCCAGCCGCGACGGCTGAATCGAAAAAAGCATAAAACACACGATACAAATAAAGATTTTGGAGGTCACTCTTATGAAAAAGATTTCGCGCAAGCAGTTCCTCTCCCTGGCCGGTATGTCGGCCTTGACCCTTGGCCTTGCCGCCTGCGGCAGTTCCGGCGGCAGCAGCGCGGCGAATGCCGGCAGTACCGCCGCGGCCTCGGGCGCTGCGTCCGGCAGCGGCTTTGAGCATAAGAAGATCGCCATCGCCTGGAACGGCGCCAACGACGACGTCGTCCAGACCAAGGCCCACTTCGACGGCGAGATCGGCGAATTGCTCAACCTCGAATTCGTCCACTCCGAGCCTATCTCGGACGCCGGCGCTCTGACCACTTTCATCGAGAACTCCTACGCTTCGGGCTGCGACGCCGTCCTGACCAACGTCAGCAACGCCATCGACCAGGCGGCCGCCGTCTGCAACGACCTGGGCCTCTACTTCGTGGGCATCAGCTCGAGCAACGCGGCTGAAAACCAGGACCTGCCCTGCTATGTCTCGGTCTGCGGCGCGTCTGCTGAGGGCTACGGCGACTCCTACGCCGAGGCGCTGACCTCGGTGGTGGGCGACGGCGCAGAGCACAGCATCCTGATCCTGTCCGGCGCGGCCTGCTACGGCGCGACCAGCTTCATCGAGGGCACGGTGGGCAGCCTGCGTGCCCTGGAGGACGTCTATGGCCTGACTTACAACGAGGACCTGAACGCCCTGGCCACCAGCAGTGTCCAGGTAGAGGCCGAGAACGACAAGGGCGTGCGCATCACCATCATGCCCGGCATGGAGGACCTGGCCAACATGGTCTCGCCCCTGCTGCAGACCGGCGACTACGACGTCGTGGTGGGCACCACCGACATCTACGGCTCCCTGAGCATCGCCATCAACGAGGTGGAGGAAGCCCTGGGCAAGAACATCAACATCATCAGCCGCAACACCTTCTCCGAAATGGTGGGCACCGCTTTCAACAGCCAGGACTCCACCGGCCATCCGGCCCTGAACGCCATCGTCTGCACAGGCCTGTACGAATTTTTGGCGGGCATCATCGTCCTGCGCAACGCTCTGGACGGCTATGTCGAACAGATGCGCAGCGAGGACGGCACTTGCAGCCGTGTGCCCGGTATGCGGCCCACCGTCATCACCAGCGCCGAGGAGTACAATGTCCTGTCCGGCGACGATCTGCCCTACGCCTTCATCACCGAGGACGAGATCCTCAGCGTTTGCAGCCTGCTGCACCCCGAGATCACCTATGCGGACATCGACGCGCTGGGCGCCAAGCAGACCACCGACTATCTGATGACTAAGTTCGCATAAGAGAACTGACAGCACGAGGGAGGCGTCTGTGTTATGAAACAGTCCAATCAAATCGTCAGGGCGCTCAAAAGCGTCGCCATTGCGCTGGCCTTGCCGGTGGCCATGTTCGTCATCATGGAGGCGCTGGCTTTCTTTACCCAGGGCGAGCACATCATCAAGTCGAGCCTTGACATCAAGAACCTGATCCGGTCCTCCGGCATTTCGGCAGCCATCGCCTTCGCCTGGTCGATGAACCTGACCAGCGGCCGTATGGACCTGTCCCTCGGCGCACAGCGGGTGGCGGCCACCATCTGCGGCGGCTTTGCGGCCACCGCACTGGGCCTGGGCGGCATTTGGATCCTGGTCTTTGCCATCCTGTTCGGCGTCCTGTTTGGGGGGCTTGTGGGCACCGTGTTTGTCACTCTGCGCATCCCGCCCATGGTCCTTGGCATCGGCATGGCCTGCATCCTTGAGTGCGTCGGCTTCGCCCTGTCGGGCGGCGCGGGCTTCAAGATGGTGACGGCTGCCGGCTCTGCGGCTTTGTCCGACGTCAACTTCACCATCGCAGTGGTGGCTGCCATGCTGGTGGCCATGCTCCTCCTGATGACCTACACCACCTTCGGCTACCGCTTCCGGGCGGTGCGCGGCTCCCAGTTCATCGCGGCCAACGCGGGCGTCAATGTCTTTGCAAACGTGGCCGTCTGCTACGCGGTGGCAGGCTTACTGGTAGGCGTCTCCGGTGTGCTGGACGCGGCTTTCGCCGGGTCGATGGCTGCCACCATGGGCCTGACCAGCAACGGCAGCGTTATGGCGAATATGTTCCCCATGATGATCGGCTGCAACTTCCTGTCCCGCTACATCAACCAGGCGGTGGGCGTCGTGTCGGCGTCGGTGGCTATCCGCATCTTTGCGATGGGCCTGCTGGTATTCAACATCTCGGACGCCGTCAGCAGCTGCATCAACATGGCGCTGTTCATCGCCTTCCTGATCTGGCAGGCCAACAGCTACCGCATCGCCCAGTATAAGCACGACCGCGAGCGGATCGCTCAGGCCCAGGCCATGAAGAAGGCCCGCGCCGCCGCATAAAACAAGATAATTCCATCTCATTATTTCTTCTCTTACCGCCGGCGGGCGCGGGTTTCACGGCCTGCGCCCGCCATTCTGGTAGGGGAGCTTTTCAGGAGGTTTGTCCATATGGCAACGACCCTCGCAACCTTTGCAAAACAGAAAGACTACCTGATCTGCGTCGATTCAGACGGCTGTGCCATCGACACCATGGATATCAAACACCACACCTGTTTCGGCCCCTGCATGGTGGAGGAGTGGGGCTTGCAGCAGTGGGCGCAGCCCATCCTCGCCCGTTGGAACGAAATCAACCTCTACACCATGACCCGCGGCATCAACCGCTTCAAAGGCCTGGCCATGGCGCTGGCCGAGATCGACAAGCAGTACACCCCCATCGAGGGCCTGCCGGACCTGCTGGCCTGGGTGGACAGCGGCGCGGCCCCCAGCAACGACGCGGTGGAGCAGGCTTACAAACAGACCGAAAACCCCATCTTCGCCCGGGCTCTGCGCTGGTCCAAAGCTGTCAACAAAGCCATCGCGGCCCTGCCGGCAGAGTCGAAGAAAGCCTTCCCCGGCGTGGCCGAAGCCTTGCAGGCGGCCCACGCTGCTGCCGACCTGGCGGTGGTGTCCAGCGCCAACCGGGACGCCGTGGTGGAAGAGTGGGGCAGGTATGGCCTGCTGGACTCGGTCGATCTGCTGCTCTGCCAGGATGCGGGCAGCAAGGCTCACTGCATCGCGGAACTGAAAAAGAAGGGCTATGCCCCCGGCCACATCCTGATGTGCGGCGACGCGCCGGGCGACAAGGCCGCGGCCGAGGCAAACGGGGTGTATTTTTATCCCATCCTCGTCCGGCACGAGGCCGAGAGCTGGGCCGTGTTCCTCGAGGCGCTGGCCCGCCTTTTGGACGGCAGCTACGGCCCCTACGGCGCACAGAAGGCGCAGGCGTTTTTGGACAACCTCTCGGATAAAGCGTAACGGAAAGGAGCAACTCTCATGGTCGATCTCAAAGCAAAACCGTTTTATCTCAGCGGCGAGCAAATTCAGTGGGTGGAAGACGCCATCGCCGGTATGACCCTGGATGAAAAGCTGGGCCAACTCTTTGTCATCCTCCAGGCCCAGCCCGGCTTTGGGGAAAAGCAGGTAGTAGATCTGCTGGACAAGTCCCGCATGGGCGGCCTGCGGTGGCAGAACGGCGGCAACAAACAGCAGATCTATGACCAGCTGACCACCTTCCAGAAGTACAGCAAACTGCCCCTGCTGATCGCCGCTAACTGTGACGACGGCGGCAGCGGCACTGCTCCCGAGGGCACCTTCGTGGCCACCGCCGCCGAGTGCGGCGCAGGGGAGGAGACCGGGAACGCCTACCACGTCGGCCTCGTCGCCGGCCGGGAGGCAAGCGCCCTCGGCGCAAACTGGATGTTCAACCCGGTGGTGGACGTCTATAAGAATTGGCGCAACACCATCGTCAACACCCGGTCGTTCGGCTCCGATCCTGACAAAGTGATCGCCAACGCCCGGGCCTACATCCGGGGCGTCAAGGACGCCAACCCCAACATGGCCTGCACGGCAAAGCACTTCCCCGGCGATGGCGTCGAGGAACTGGACCAGCACCTGGCCATGGGGGTCAACAGCCTCAGCGTGAAGGACTGGGAGGCGACCTTCGGCAGGGTCTACCGCACTCTGATCGCCGACGGGCTGGAAGCCGTCATGGTGGGCCACATCGCTCTGCCCGAGATGAGCCGGAAGCTCTGCCCCGGCATCGCCGACAAGGACATCAAGCCGGCCACCCTTGCGCCGGAGCTCCTGACCAGCTTGCTGCGCGGAGATATGGGCTTCAACGGGGTCATCATCACTGACGCCACTCACATGGTGGGTTTCAGTGCAGTAGAAAAGCGGCGGGATTCCGTTCCCGGCGCCATCATGGCCGGCTGCGACATGATCCTGTTTGCCAACGATGTGGAAGAGGACGTCTCTTTCCTGCGCGCCGCTTACGAGAGCGGCAGGCTGACCGAAGAGCGGCTGTCCGACGCGCTGCACCGCATCCTGGGCCTCAAGGCGCACCTGCATCTGTATGAGGAGCGCGTCCGCATCCCCGACGCCGCCGGCCTTGACTGCCTTGGCTGCGAAGAACACCAGGCGTACAGCGCCGCCGCGGCCGACAGCTGCATCACCCTTGTGAAGGACACCCGCGGCAACCTGCCCATCGACCCCGAAAAGAAAAAGCGGGTGTTCCTGGTCTATGTCGGCAGCACCCCCACCACCAAGGGCTACAAGGGCGACCCCACCAAGCAGGTAGTGGTGGAAGAATTGGAGCGCGCCGGCTTTGAAGTGGACCTGTGCCCCAACTACCACGCGCTGGAGATCGAAAACGGCGTGTCCCCCATGAATTTTGTCAAGATGCTGGGACATTCCAGCCGGGAAGCGTTCGCCGCGCAGCACGACTGGGCGCTGATCGTCGTCAACGTCAAGGGCTACGCGCAGGAGAACAACGTTCGCATCCGCTGGAGCTGCAACCACAGCATGGAGCTGCCCTGGTACAACGAGGAAGTGCCCACTGTGGCTATGAGCCTCAACTATACCAACCACCTGATCGACCTGCCGCAGATACACACCTTTGTCAACGCCTACGCGCCGAACCGCGCCCACATCCGCGCCGCCATCCAAAAGCTGACCGGACAGAGCGAATTTAAGGGTAAGGTTGACGAGAACGTCTTCTGCGGCCGGTGGGATACCAGGCTGTAAGCGCGGCCTTGCGGCACTTTTGCCGGATATGGTATACTGCCCTTATCAAAACAGAGAGGGGAGAGGTGACGGATGCGAAAAGACCGGCAGGCGGGCACTGTCCGCGGGCGGCTGCTGATGTTGACGCTGGCGCTGCTGGCGGCGTTCACGCTGCTGCTGGCGGTGTACGGCTCGGTGATGGTGGGCGACCTGCGCGAGCGGATGCTGCTGGAAGCGGAGGAACCGCTGCAAAGCTATATGCAGGAGTTCCATAACCGCAAAGAGAGCATGGAGCAGTACCTGTCCTATCTGGCGGTCACCAACGACACTTTTCAGAATCTGTCGGGGCAGACCAGCCGGGAGGCGCTCTACCTTGCCAGCGACGCGCTGCAAAACGAGCTGGCGGCCATGGCCGGGATGAGCGGCGGCGAATACCTTGTCGCGCTCTACCACACGGGGCTGGACTTTATGCTGGCGGCGCGGCAGAGCGTCAATTTGAAGGACGAGCTTGCCCTTTTGGAAGAACGTGGCTTCCGTCAGGCTTTGCAGGCCGAACTGCGGCAGAGGGGTCAACCCGCCGACCGCTGGTTCTGCGTGCAGGCCGGGGACGAGGTGCTGTATGTGCGGGTGGCGCAGTACAAGCAGATCTTGTGCTGCGTGGCCTGCCCGCTGTCGGGGCTGCTGTCGGCGGCCCCGGCGGGGGCGGATGCGGTGACGGCCCTCTATTACGAAGGGCAGCCCCTCTTTGACGCGCAGACGCCCTTTGCGCTGCCCGGCACGCCCGGCCGGGCCGTCTTTCAAAGCGGGTATCTTGTGGCGCAGGCCAGCGAGGACGGCTTGACGCTGGCCCGCTTCACACCGCAGCCGGCCGGCTTTACCGGCGCGCTGCCGCTGCTGCTGATCGCTCTGGCGGCGGCTGTGCTGCTGATCTTTGCGCTGGGGGTCGCCTATCTCTGGAATGGCTTTTACCGCCCGGTGGCCCGCCTGGCCGCCACCATGGAGGGGCTGCAAAACAGCAGCCTGACCCCCGACGTGCTGGACCATGTGTACAGCGGGGCGGAGTTCCGCCAGATGAACGCGGCGCTGAAAAACCTGCTCTCCCAGATCACCGAGTGGAAGGTCAAGGCCTACGAAAAAGAACTGGAGCGCCGGGACGCGCAGCTACAATACCTGCGTTCCCAGATACGGCCCCACTTCTATCTGAACTGCCTGAAAAACCTCTATGCGATGGCTCAGGTCAGCACCCCGGAAAAGATGCAGGAGAGCATCCGCTACCTGTCGGTGCATATGCGCTATATCTTTTCGGACCACGCCCAGCTGACCACCCTTGGCAAGGAGCTGGAGCTCTGCCGGAACTATATGGCCCTGTTCAGCTCGATGAACGTGACCTACCCCATCCAGTGCAGCGTCGAGGTGGAGCCGGCGCTGCGGGAAAAGGCCATTCCGCCGGTGACCCTCCTCTCCCTGGTGGAAAATTGCGTCAAGTACTCCTTTCGGCAGGACCGGCCCCTCAAGATCCTGCTCACCGCCTGCCTGCTGGAAGGGGAGGAGGGCGCGCCGCTGCTCAATGTCAGCGTGCGGGACAACGGCGGCGGCTTTGCGCCCGAATGGCTCGACCGCTTCAACCACCTGGAAAGCGGCGCCGGCGGGGAGGGCCATGTGGGGATGACCAACCTCGTCCGCCGCTGCCGCGAACTGTACGGCGAGGCCTTCCACATCGCCTTTTATAACGGGATGGAGGACGACGAATACTGCGGCGCCTGCGTCGATCTGTTTATACCGGATGAGAAAGGGGAGAGCTTACAAGATGAAATTGCTGATCGTGGATGACCAGATCTATGTGGCGCAGGGCCTACGCTTTGGCATTGACTGGAAAGCCGAGGGCTTTTCGGAGGTGTTCATCGCGCTCAATGCGCTGGAGGCCCGCACCGTTTTGCAAAAGAACGCGGTGGACGTCATGCTCTGCGACATCGAGATGCCGATGGAGAACGGCCTGTCCCTCATACGCTGGGTGCGCGAGCAGAAAATGCCCACCCGCTGCATTTTGCTCACTGCCCACCCCGACTTCCAGTATGCGCGGGAGGCCATCCCGCTGGATGTGACCGACTACATCGTCCAGCCAGCCCCTTACGCCGAGGTGCTGCGGGTGGTCCGCAAGGCCATCCAGGAGTGCGGCGAGCGGGTGCGCCGGCAGGAGACCTCCCCCGCCGGCGAAGAGCCGCAAAAGCGCCGGGAACTGATAGAGGGCATGGCTTTGCAGTCCTGGCTGGTCAGCCGCCAGCAAGCCCCGTACCGGGATGTGCTGGCTGCCGGCCGGCTGCCAGCCTTTGAGGACGAGGTCTGCCTGGCGGAGATCTGCATCCTGCGCTGGAACACTGAGAACAGCTGGAACAGCGACACCCTCTTTTACGCCATGAAAAATATGGTGGATGAATTGTTTGCAGCCTGCGATTGCAAAGCCGTGCTGGCCGAGCTGGCGCCGCAGGATTACTGCTGCATGGTCTGGGGCGAGACGGCGCCGGACGCCGGCAGCGCCGCC
The DNA here is from genome assembly GCA_019117205.1 of Candidatus Allofournierella merdigallinarum. Taxonomy (GTDB): domain Bacteria; phylum Bacillota; class Clostridia; order Oscillospirales; family Ruminococcaceae; genus Allofournierella_A; species Allofournierella_A merdigallinarum. Next base: position 15,986 of record DXAC01000017.1, read on the forward strand.
AAACAATATGAATACCTGTGCAGCGCTTTCCGCCTATACTTCCACGGCGAGGCGGCGGTCTACCTTCTCTCGCCCGTTTTGGTGCGGGACTTGCCCGAAGCCCGTGAAAAGCTGACCGCCGCCCACGCCGACAACATCGCCCGGCGGGGCGTAGTGCAGATCTGCCGCGGCGAGAGCGCCGCCGCCGGGACGAGGGCCGCTGCGGGCGCCTTCGACAGCAGCGAGATCGCCCGGCTGCTGGGCCAGGGCCTCAGCACGCAGGCGCAGGCCCGGCTGTTCGGCCGGCTGGACCAGCTTTTGGCCGAGGGCAAGCTGGATGCCGCCGCCCTGCGCGGCTTTTATCAGGACTTCATGCAGGCGCTCTACGACGTTGCAGAGGAGAGCGGCATCGACCCCAAAAACCTCTTTGATACAGCGGGGGCTTTCGAGCTTTACCGCAACGCCGCCCACTCGGTGGAGGAGATGAAAACTTTCCTGGCTTACGTTTGCGGCCAGTACGAGGGATTGGCTGGGGAAGAGGGCAGCCGCCGTATCGTGCTGAAAGCGGAGGAGTACATCAAGCACAACCTGGAAAAGAACATCCGCCGGGATGATGTGGCCGCCTACGCCCACGTCAGCGCGGGGTATCTGTCCCACCTGTTCAGCAAGGAGAAGGGCTGCTCCCTGAAAGAGTATATCGTCCGGCAGAAGATGCTGCTGGCCCGCAGCCTGCTGCGCACGACAGCCCTGCCGGTCAGCATCGTGGCCATGCGGGTGGGGTATACGAACTTCTCCCAGTTCTCCCAGAGCTATAAGGCGGCCTTCCAGTGCTCCCCCAGCGCTGAGCGCAAGGCAACGGAACAGGAGCCAAAACCATGACGCCGGCCGGGAAGATGAGCCGCCGCGCGTTCCTGCGCGGGGCGGCGGGCACAGCTTTGCTGCTGGCTGGCTGCGGCAGAACGGAAAGCCCTGCGGCCAGCCCTGTGCCCGAGACGCTGCCGGTGGTGCGGCTGTGGGGGATCGGCGGCATCGACGAGGCGACCCACCGCCGCATTGAAGCCCGGCTGGATGCCCTTGCCCGGGAAAAGCTGGGCCTTTCGGTCGAGCTGACCATGGTCACCCGCAGCAGCTACAACGAACGGCTGAACATCGCCTTTTTGCAGGGGGAGGCCCCCGACCTGTTTCCCATCTACCAGCAGTCCGCCTTTGATAGCCTCTACGACAGCGGCTGTCTGCGCAACCTGCACGGCTATATAGACGAGGATTATCTCGACAGCTTGCAGATCCCGCGGCCCCTGTGGGGCTGCACCCGGCGGGACGGCGACTACTATGGCGTCACCCAGTACAGCGAGACCATGCAGTTCACCACCTGCCAGATGCAGCAGGAGACAGCCGATGCGCTGAGCATCCCCCAGGGCGACCGCCTGTGGAGCTGGAACGAACTGCACGGGCTGCTGCTGCGGATGAAAGAGCTTTACCCCGGCCGCGCGCCCCTGGTACCCCACTACGGCGCGATGCAGAGCTACTTCGGCCAGGACAGCCTGGGGGATGATCTCGGCGTTCTGGTGGATGAGGACGGCGGCGACACCACGGTGGAAAACCTCTACGCCAGCACCCGCTACCGGATGATCTGCCGCCGGATGCGCCAGTGGTACCAGGAGGGGTTGATCCTGCCCGACGCCTACGAGGGACAGGTGAACGGTGTGCTGCAAATCCTGCAGGGGATAGGATGCTGTTTTTTGCAGCGCAGCGGCGAATACGGTGCGTCGGAAGGCTGGGTCCGGCTGCGTCTGTCCGAGCCGACCTTTGATACCAACACGAACTATGTATTCTGGGGCGTCTCGGCCCAGAGCGCCCAGCCCTGGCAGGCGGTACAGCTTTTGCAGGCCATCTACAGCGACCCCGACATCGCCCTGCTGCTCCTTTTTGGGGAGCAGGGGACCGACTATCGCCTGGATGCCGCCGGGGAGCTGACCGTGACCGATGCCAGCTGGTCGGGCAACAAATGGGCCTGGCCCGGCTGGCAGGCGGCACAGCAAAAAGTCAGCCTAGAAAAACTGCGCCTTATCCCCAAAGAAACGCAGGTGCGCTATTCGCCGGCCTACGGCTTTGTCTGCGATGCCAGCGCCTACGCCGCCGAGGCGGAGGCCTGCAAAACGGTAGTGGAAAAGTACCACAAGGGGTTGCTCTGCGGCTTCCTTGAACCGGAAAGCACGATCCCCGCCTTTTTGCAGGAACTGGAGGACGCCGGCATCAACGCCATCATCCAAGAAAAACAGCGTCAGCTGGACGCCTGGCTGGCCCTAAACGGGAAATAAAACTGGAGGGAACTTTATGCGAACGATCTATTCTCTCAATGCCCTCAACTGGCGTTTTGCGCGGCTGGAAAGTCCCGGTATACCGCTGCCCGCGCCGGAGTCGAAGGTCTGGCAGGATGTCACATTGCCGCACGTCTGGAACAAGGATGATCCCAGCCAGACCGGCGAATGTGTCTACCAGGCGACTTTCGGGATGGATGCACGCCAGCTGGAAAAGCGGCATTTTATCGAGTTTGAAGCCGTGGCCGGCGTCTGTAAAGTGGAGATGAATGGCCAGCTGTTGGGCGAGCACCGGGGTGGCTACTCTACCTTCCGTTTTGCGATGGACGAGGCACTTGTGGAAGGGGCCAACACCCTCACCGTCCACGCCGACAACACTCGTTACAGCGATGTCAACCCCCTGACCGGCGACTTTGACAACTACGGCGGCATCTACCGTGATGTTAAGCTGATCGAGGTGGATGGCACCCACTTCGACCTGCTCTACTATGGCACCCAGGGAGTAGAGATCGACGCCGAGGCCGACGGTACAGTGAAGATCACCCCTCACATCACAGGGGGAGAGGGGGCCATGGCCCGCTACACCATTCTGGACGGTAATTGCATTGCGGCCGCCTGCGAAGTGTCTGCCATAACGGGGAGGGATGTGACCATGCAGGTGGAATATCCCCGCCTCTGGAACGGCAAGGCTGACCCCCACTGCTACACACTGCGGGCTGAGCTGCTGCGGGAGGGCGCTGTCTGCGATGCAGTGGAACTGGGCTTTGGTTTCCGCTCAATCGAGATGAACGCGGCGCAGGGCTTCTCCCTCAACGGCAAGCATCTGCGGCTGAACGGCGTCGCTAAGCACCAGGACCGCGAGAGAATGGGCTGCGCCTTCACCCGTGCTCAACTGGATGAGGACATGGCCATCCTCAAGGAGCTGGGGGCCAATGCAGTGCGCCTTTCTCACTACCAGCACCCGCAGTATTTCTATGACCTGTGTGACAAAGAAGGCTTTGTGGTCTGGGCCGAGATCCCCATGCTGGCCATGCCGGACGCCAACGACGGTGTGTTCGAGAACGCAAAAAGCCAGCTCACTGAGCTGATCCTGCAGAACAGGCACCACCCCTCCATCTGTTTCTGGGGTATCCAGAACGAAATCGCCATGATGGGTGAGAGCCTGGAGATGTACGACAAGGTCGCAAAGCTCAACGGTCTGGCAAAGCAGCTCGACCCCTCCCGCCTGACTACGGCGGCTAACCTCTACTGCGTCAAGAACAACAGCCAGCTCAACTTCATCCCTGACTGCATCGGCTATAACCTCTATTATGGCTGGTATTACGGCGAGATGGGGGACTATGCCGGCTTTATTCGCAAGTTCCGCAACGACAATCCCGGCGTTCCCCTCGGCTTTTCGGAGTACGGGGTGGACTGCAATTTGGCTTACCACAGCGAGACGCCCCGGCGCAAAGACTATTCGGAGGAGTACCAGGCCCTCTACCATGAGACGGTCTATCCCCAGCTGACCGCTGAGCCCGCCGTCTGGGGCAGCTTTGTGTGGAACCTGTTCGACTTTGGCAGCAGTATCCGGGATGAGGGCGGCGTCAAGGGGCGCAACAGCAAGGGCCTTGTCACTTGGGACCGCCAGACCAAAAAGGACGCCTTCTATTATTACAAAGCCCAGTGGTCGGAGGAGCTTTTTGTTCACATTGCGGGCCGCCGCTTTGTAAAGCGAAGCGGAGAAAGCACTACCGTCAAGGTCTACTCCAACTGTTCGGAAGTGACCCTGACCACAAATGGCAGGGAAATACCCGGCAGGCAGACCGCGGCGGGCGTTTTTTCCTTCACCGTACCGCTGGACGCCGGCGCCCTCGAGCTGCGGGCTGAGGGGACGGGCTGCGCCGACAGCATCACCCTCGAACATGTGGCCCAGCCTGAGCAGAGCTACATCTACGTGGACCCCAACCCGGAGATCGACGTGAAAAACTGGTTCACCATGCAGGACAGCGGGGAGGACCTCTTCCCGGAAGACCGCTTTTCGATCATGGACCCCATCGGGGAGATCCTTGACAATGCCGAGGCTCTTGCCCTGCTGGAAACCGAGCTGCCCGCCATCGCCCACGATGAGCGGAGCCGCAAATACCGCAGTATGGGCCTGATTCGTATCATCAACCGGATGCCCCATAAACCGGATGAGGACTTTTTGAAAGACCTCAACCGCAAGCTGAATACTATCCCTAAAAAGACGGAGGGCAGGAAATGAACCCCCCTGCCATGAATCCTTATCTGCCCCTGACTGCTTACATCCCGGATGGGGAGCCGCGAGTGTTTGACGGACGGTTGTATGTTTACGGCAGCCACGACCTCGCGGGGGGCGAGAAAGGTTTTTGTCCCGGAGACTACGAGGTCTGGAGCGCCCCGGTAGATGACTTGGGCCGTTGGACCTGCCACGGGGTCAGCCTGGCTCGCAGCGCCGTGCCCGGTATGACCGAAGGGGATGCCATGGCCGCGCCCGATGTGGTCCGCGGGCCGGATGGGCGGTATTACCTCTATTTCAACACCAACGCGCAGAAAGTTTGCCGGGTGGGGGTGAGCGAAACGCCGACGGGGCCGTTCGAGCTGATTGGTGAAGTCCGTCTACCGGACGGCACGCCTTATGAGGGATACAAGATGTTTGACCCTGGCGTCCTAGTGGACGACGACGGGCGGGTGTATCTGTATGTGGGCTTCTGTATACCGGTGATGCCGGTTCCGGAACGTTTCACCGGCAGGGCCAGTCCCTTCGCTCCCACCAGCCTCGGCTTTGAGCTAGAATCCGACATGATGACCATCCGCCGTGGTCCTGTACCCATTCTGCCGGGGGCGGGCACAGCAGCAGGCACTGGCTTTGAAAACCACGCCTTTTATGAGGCCAGCAGTCCCCGCAAGATCGAAGGGCGGTATGTGATGGTCTACTCGACCGAGCAAAGCCATGAGCTGGCCTATGCACTGGCCGACACTCCCTTCGGACCTTATTGTTATGCAGGGGTGCTGGTCAGCAACGCTGATCTTGGCCTTGCTGGCAACATCCACCCTGTGATGCCCTACGGCAACAACCATGGCGGCCTTGTGGAGCTGGGCGGGGACTGGTATATTTTTTACCACCGCCAGACATCGGGGCAGGAGGCCAGCCGCCAGGGCTGTGCCGAAAAGCTGCCACGCCGGTCGGACGGTTGGTTTGGCCAGGCTGAGATCACAAGCTGCGGGCTGAACGGTGGGCCGCTGCCGGCATGTGGAAGTTATCCGGCGGCCTGTTGTTGCCGCCTGACCTCTCCTGATATCCAGTCGAAACGTTACACCATCCGCGATTGCCGCCGTTCCGTTGAACCCCACATCTACGAGGAGCCTTGCGGCAGGCAGCCCTGCCCTTACCCCTGTTTTATTGCAAACATCGGACCGGGCACGGTAGTGGGGTACAAGTACTTTGCCTTCGACCGCCCCGGGCGTTTGACTTTGACGCTGCGCGGAGAGGGACACTTTTCCGCAGCAATTCATGCCGACGATCCCGACGGTCTTTGTCTGGGCCGCTGCACGGGGGCGCTGGCTGGCTCCTGGCAGGACTTTGGGCTGGAACTGGTGCCGCTGGACGGAACACATGCACTCTATATCCGCTTTGAAACAACAGAGGGGAGGCTGCAATTTGCGGCTTTTGCCTTTGCGCCTTGAAAGGAATAACCGAACGATGAAACCAAACGTATTGAACACTAACCTTTCCGGTAAGGTCGCCGTGGTCACTGGGGCGGGCGGAGTGCTCTGCTCCGATATGGCCAAGACTCTGGCCCGCGCTGGGGCAAAAGTCGCCCTGCTCAACCGCACGCTCTCCAAAGCACAGGTCCACGCCGATGCCATTGTCGCCGAGGGCGGGATCGCCAAAGCCTACCAGTGCAACGTCCTGGTCGAGAACGACTGCAAAGTCGTTGCACAGCAGGTGCTGGAGGACTTCGGGCCCTGCGACATTCTGGTCAACGGCGCGGGTGGCAACAGCGCCAAGGCCAACACCGACAAGGAATTCTACGAGCCGGGTGACATTGACGACTCGACCTTGCAGACCTTCTTCACCATTTCACCCGAGAACGTCTCGAGTGTTTTGGAGCTGAACTTTCTCGGCACATTGCTGCCGACCCAGGCATTCGCCAAACAGATGCTGGGCCGCCCGGGTTGCTGCATCGTCAACATTTCCAGCATGAATGCGTTTACCCCATTGACCAAGATCCCCGCTTACTCGGGCGCGAAGGCGGCAGTCTCTAACTTCACCCAGTGGCTGGCGGTGCACTTCAGCAAAGAGGGCATTCGGGTCAACGCCATCGCGCCTGGCTTCTTTGTCTCGGAGCAGAACGCCCGCCTGCTCTACAACGAGGACGGCACCCCTACCGCCCGTGCTCAGAAGATACTGGCCGGAACCCCCGCCGGCCGAATGGGGCGACCCGAAGAACTGGAAGGCGCGCTGCTCTTCCTTGTGAACACTGAGGCTGCCGGCTTCATCAATGGCATCGTCCTGCCGGTGGACGGCGGCTTCCAGGCTTATTCGGGCGTGTAACGACGACATTCTCTTATCCTTTCATATCAACCTTTGCCGTAATAAGACGGCAGACAGCCGCCCACTGCGTTTTGACACGCAATGGGCGGCTGTTCCATTTGTCCTATTGTCTTGACCCCTGCCGGAACCTGAATGGAATGGAACGGATTGCCCTCTGCACATTTTTGCACATTTTCTGCACATCGTAGGGCTGGAAATTGGATGCAAAGTCGTGCACAGGGTGCAAAGAATGCAATGAATAAAAACAGATAAAACAACGGTGATTGGATGAAAACGACAGATTTTCGCTGAATGCCAGGCTGGACGAAAAATGTCTTTCGGTTCCTCTTAATCAGTGGGCCCAGGGTTCGAGTCCCTGGAGGTGCACCACATAAAAGGCGCAGAATCTTTTGATTCTGCGCCTTTTCGTTATCCCCAAAACCCTTACAAGACCCTCTGCATGATCACAGCCGTATAGGTTGCTTCCTGAGATACGATTCCGGTCTCGGTGAATTGGTTTTTCTTCCAGAACGCGCGGCTTTGCGGGTTGCCTTTTGCGTAAGCCAGGCGGATGGAATGAAAGCTCTCTTCCCGCAGAAAGGCGGCGCATTCGGTTACGATCCGGCTGCCGACACCCTGTCCCTGTTCGCTCTTGGCCATCATGAAGAGACCGATGAAAGCGGTTGCGGCGTTGGGATATCCGAGAATCAGGTCCAGGACTGCAATCAGCTTTTCCCCCTGGAAATAGCCCAGGTAGTATTTGCGGTCCCGCGGCGTGCGGGGCGGCAAAGCGGCCATGTCGTTCAGGATGCTCTCTTTGGTCACAAACGGGGGACAGTATTGATAAAACAGCGG
>DXAC01000018.1 GCA_019117205.1 Candidatus Allofournierella merdigallinarum
CGTCACCACCGAAAACGTGACCACCGACGGCACCGCGCTCACCGTTACCGCCACCACGGGCGACTACACCGGCAAGGTGTTCGACCTCACCGATGGCACGGTGGACGTCACCGCCGGCGTGAACGTCACCACCGAAAACGTGACCACCAGCGGCACCGCGCTCACCGTTACCGCCACCACGGGCGACTACCAGGGCGGCGTGTTCGACCTCACCGATGGCACGGTGGACGTCACCGCCGGCGTGAACGTCACCACCGACGACGTGACCAACGTGGGCGCGAAGCTCACGCTCGAGGCTACGGCGGGCGACTACACCGGCAAGAAGTTCGACCTTTCCGGCGGTTCCGACACCCACATCACCGCCGGCAAGAACGCCACCACCACCGACACCAACGTGCAGAACAGCGCCCTGGCCGCTGCCACCGGCGACGACTACCGCTTCGACCGCATCGACGGCAAGGGCGGCAGCGTGATCATCGACGCCAAGGGCGTGGTGGGCCGGCTGCTGCCCGACGGCGCGGACGCCATCATCTTCTTCGACGAAGCCGACGACAACACCACCGCCTGGCTCTCGGTGTCCGGCGCGGTAAGCGTGGGCGAGGAGAAAAGTCACCTGAAAGTGGATATCCCCGAAACGCTGACCATGCACGTGCCCCTGGCGGGCGACATCTGGATCGACGCTGTCGGCCTCAACGACCAGCCCGCCCGGCAGTTCACCGGCCGCGGCGAAGACGGCGCTATGCTCACCGGCGACGTGATCGACGAGATGGCAGGGGCCGACACCGCCGTGGGCGTGGAGCTGGACGTCCAGACCCCCGAGGCGATCGCCGACCTGCTGCTCAAGCGCGCGCTGGACGACGCCGACCAAACCGGTAAAGCCGGGGAACTGCTGAAAGAGGTCACCCGGGCGGTGCAAAAGGCCCTGGCCCCCGCGCTGGATACCCCGCAGCAAGAAGAGGCGTTCGGGCAGATGCTGGAAAAACTGGGCACAACGCCCGCGAAGCTGGAAAAAGACCTGGGCGAACTGAAAACCCTGCTGGAGGCCCTGGAAGAAACCAATGACCCGGCCGCCGAGGCCCAGCGGGAGAAGAACAAAAAGCGGCTCGGTGAGCTGCTGGACCAGCTGCTGGTGCTGGCGCTGCGTACCCCCGAAGCGGACGAGGACGAAGACCCGGCGGGCGAGCCCGCCGAACCGCCCAAGCCTCTGCTGGCGGACGACGACCTGATCCCGCTTTACTGGGCGGCCCTCACCGAAGAGGAGAAGCTGGCCCTGGCGGAGGAAAAACTCTGGGAGGAAGTGGAATACCCCGAACCGGCAAAGGACGACCGCGACTTCCGCGACTTCCACCTTGACATCGGCGAGTCCACCGGCGCTTCCAGCGTCACCAACCTGGGCAGCATCACCATCACCCAGGCGGCGGGCACATTCACCGCCCGCGAGGTGACCTCCGGCTATGAGGATGTCACCATCACCGCCCCGGCCATCGCCGGCGCGGCGGGCGTGGCCGGCGCCAACGTCACCGGCACGGCGCTGGACTTCACCGCCACCACCGGCGGCATCGAAGGCCTGACGGTGGACCAGCGGGATTGGGTGGAGCACACGGTGGTGGATATGTCCGAGCTGACCCAGGCGCCCGCGGCAATGCCCGCCGCCGGCGAAAGCTGGACCATCATCCGCAACGCCGCCACCGGCCTGCTGGAGATGAACTTCCAGATCGACTTCACCACCATCAGCGTGGACGACCACCACACCGCCACCACCCTCACCGCCTTGGCAGTGGGCGACATCTCCATCACCGAGGTGCAGGGCGACCTGGGCCTGGCAAAGGCCGAGAGCACAAACGGCGGCGACATCCTGCTGGCCGTGGCCAACGGCGACCTTGTGGACGTGAACACCGCCCCCGACGGCCTGAACATCTCCACCGCCGGCAACGCCGCCGTCACCGCGCCCCAGGGCGCCATCGGCGCCGGCGACGACCCGCTGCATGTGTCGGTGGGCGGCACCCTGACCACCCTTTCCCAGGGCGACACCTGGGTGACCACCCCCGACGACCTCACCCTTGTTGCCGACATCCTGGACGAAAACGCCCATCTGGACGTGTTGGCCGACAAAGACCTTACGGTGAGCAACACCCGGGGCGATTTGAACGCCGCCCGGCTGCACGCCGAGGACGATCTCTCGGTGACCAGCCCGGCGGGCAGCACCCATGTAAACGAGCTGAAAGCGGGCGGCGCGCTCACCATGGCGTCCGCCGGCGACATCACCGTGGACAAAGCCATCGGCGACGTAACGGTGAACAGCATCCGGGCGCAGGGCAGCGTGGCCATGAACATCCAGGGCCAGCTCACCGACCTTGCCGCCGACCCCACCGCCGAACTGGCCCAGGCGCAGACAGAAGCCGGACGCACCGAAGCCCGGCAGGAAGCGCTGGAGGAACAGCTGGCGGCGCATCAGGGGTACCTGGACGAACTCACGGCGGAAAAGGAAGAACTGGAGCAAACGCTGGCCAGGCTGGAAACCGAAATGCAGGCGCTCGACCTTGCGCTGGAGGAAGCCCTGCTGGAGGGCGGGCCGAACACCGCCGCCATCAGGCAGCTTGAGCAAAAGCTGGAGACGCTGGAGGAAGAAAAGCAGGCCCTCACCGACGAGCTGCTCCAGCTGGAGCAGACCATCGCGGCCCAGACCCCCAAGGTGGACGCGCTGAAAGACCAGCTGAAAGCGGCCGAACAGGCCAACGCCGCCGCACAGGCCGCGCTGGAAAAAGCCCGCGAGACGCTGAAGCAAAGCGGCGCGGCCTCGCTCACCGCCGGCGAAAATGTGCACCTGGTGCTGGAAAACGGCGGCAGCGTGGGCCGGGCGGACAACGCCTTTGGCGTGGACGTGGGCGGCGTGCTGAACATCACCGCCGGCCAGGGCAGCGCGCTGCAGGGCGTCTGGCTCGAGAGCCCCTCTGACAAACCGCTGTCCACCGGGCCCATCCAGGCCCAGCAGATCATCTCCATCCAAACGGCGGGCGACATCGCCCCCGCCGGCAGCGCCGACCCCGCCTGGGACGGCCTGGACTACACCGCCCCCGACTTGGTGCTCAACAGCACCAGCGGCGACACCGGTTCCGCCCAGCGGTATATCGAAACCATGGCGGACACCATCGCCGCCATGGGCGACAACGTCTACATCCACAACCACAAAGACACCGAGCTGGGCCCCATCACCGCCGAAGAAGAGGCGAGCATCCGGTCCGACGGCGACATCACCGCCGGGCCCGACCCCGAAGACTCGGTGGTGGCCGGCTCCATCGACCTGCAAGCCAAGGGCGACGTGGGCAGCGAGGACGACCCCATCCATGTGGAGTCCGACACCATTAGCGCCCGGGGCGACAACATCTACCTGAAGAGCCATGGCGACGTGGTGGCAGACCGCATCGTGGCCAACAAGGACGTGACCATCGTAACCGACGGCTCGGTGTACGACGTGGACGGCGGCCCCTCCATCGTGGCCGATAACCTCACTGTGGAGGCGGGCGGGCACATCGGTGCCAAGGACAACCCGCTGAACATCCAGGTGGGCGGCAAGGTCTCGCTTACCGCCGGCATCCCGGGTGTCTTCTGGAGCAACTCCCATCGGGATAAGTGGACGGAAAAAGCAAACCCCGTACAGGCTGTGCTCCCGCCCGCGCCAAAACACCGCTGGTATTGGTGGCGGCTGGAGCAACAGGAGCCCGAACCTGTGCAGCCGCAGCCGGCCGCCGACCCGGCCGCCGAAGCGCCCGCGGGCCCGTTCATCATCCCCATCCGGCAGGCCGAGGCGTCCGGGTACACCGTCCTGGCGCTGGCAGCCCTGGCCGCACTGGCGCTGGTCCTGCTGCTTGTGGTGCTTGGCAAGCGCCGCAAAAAGGAGCAAGACCAGCCCGAGACCCAGGTGGAACAGACAAAAGCCTGATCCCCCGCGAATTCCCCCAGCGGGCGGGCCCAACACCAAGGGCCGGCCCGCTTTTTTATGCCCCAATGTGAGGGGTCACGTAGAATGAGATTTTGGAGGGCGTGAGGCTTCAGAAAGCTGTTTTTCCCCGCAAATGGCGATATGAAGCCGTTTTTTGTGTGCTGACCGGCTGGAAATCGGGGGAAATCGGAGTGTTTTGCGTGCTGGATTAAAATGAGAAAAGCGGCCCTGTTCAAAACGGGCCGCTTTTCTGCGTTTTTGGGGAGTGTTTGAAAGGTCCCTGCATATCTGTTCCCGCTCTCCAGTCTCCCCACCGACATCCAGCGTCGCTGGTATGCGCAGCATGGTGAAAAGGCCGAAACAACAGAACTGCTGACAGCGACAGACCAGGGTGCAACGGACAAGCCTGGAGCAGTTCGAAAAACTCCTGGGAAGAAACCTCTGGACGAATACACTGTGGTCGAACGGGAGCAGATCGCGTTCTGGATGAACACGGTGGCCGAGTGGCGGGAGTTCCGGCAGGGGGCGGGCAAAGCTGCGGATCTGGATGAAGACTTTGTTGAACGTGTACGCGCCAGGCACCCGGACCGCCAGATCAGCCGGGGCACACTGTACCGCAAATGGCAGGCTGTACGTGAAAATGACTGGGACAGCCTGGTGGATAACCGTGGCAAGGCACGTAAGGGCTGGAGCAGCATTCACCCGGACGCCTGGGAAGTGTTCAGCGGCTTGTATCTGCGCCAAACCCAGCTCAGCGTGGAACGATGCATGGAGCTGACAGAAGAATGGGCGCTGGAAAACCGGCCCGCCGCGTTGCCCCTGCCCAGTGTTCAAACATTCCAGCGCGGTGTGCGCCAGATCCCGCCGGAAGTCGTGTGTTATGCACGGGAGGGCCCAAGGCGCTGGTGGGCTAAGTACAGCCCCTACATCTCGCGTCAGTACGATGAGATTGCCAGCAACGATATCTGGGTGGGTGATACCTACACCATGGATATAGCACCACCACGGTATAATACCAAAAGCGGTTCCACGGATTGCGGAACCGCTTTTTTATGCCGGCCTGTGGCTGCATGAGGCAGGGCCGGGGAATTTCGCACCGTTGTGGTTGTGGCTGCTCTTGAATGAGAGGAGCGACAATGACCGAGTACAGAAACAGAATTTTCAACATGGATTGCTTGGCAGGGATGGCAATGCTTCCGGATGCCTCTGTTGATATGGTTCTTACTGACCTTCCCTACGGAACGACATCTGGGGCGTGGGACACATTGATTCCATTTGAGCCATTATGGGCAGCACTGCATCGGATAACGAAGCCGAATGCTGCAATGGTTTTTACTGCCGCCCAGCCATTCACAACACAGCTGATCCAAAGCAACCGCAAAGAGTTTAGGTACTGCTGGTACTGGGTAAAGAATCAGGTAACCGGCTTTCCATTTGCAAAACTGCAACCTTTACGCTGCATAGAAGAAATCGTGGTGTTCTACCGCCGAAAGCCAACATATAACCCGCAGGGCTTAGTCGCCTTGGAGAAACCTATCGTAAACAAGGCGAAACAGTTTACAGAGTCCAGTGTGTATCGAGCTGGTAGCCTTGATAAGACGAGCATTCAACAGTATACGAATTATCCGCGGCAGGTACTTACTTTCCCCTGTCAAAGAGAGGGACTCCACCCAACACAAAAGCCTGTAGCCCTGTTTGAGTATCTGGTAAGAACTTATACTGATGTTGGGCAGCTTGTACTGGACTGCTGCATGGGAAGTGGCACTACGAAAGTGGCTTGTCAAAATGCGAAGCGAGACTGGGTCGGATTCGAAATTGACAAGAGCTTTTATGACATCGCCAATGCACGATAAAGACCCTTTGCAATTAAAAAGAATGGCGCTGGACAAGTGTTGTATGCTTGCCCAGCGCCATTCTTTTTTGTTGTTTTTAAGCAGCAAAGAATTTCTCATTCTTTTTGAACGACAATCTCATTCTTTGTGACGCGCAACACCTGCACCTGCGCTACAACGGCGGCCCCTTTTCCTCCGGCGGGCTCACCGTCACCCTGGCGGCGGCGGGGGGCGCGCGACCGCCCTGGCGCTGGGGCATGGAGCTGCACCCTATCGGCGGCACCGCCCGCACCCTGGACGGGGCGGACGGGGAGATCCTCCTGCAGGACAGCCTTTTTTCCTGGGAGGGCTGCGCCGTGCTGGACGACAGCCGGGCCATGGCCCTGACGCCGGACGGCTGGCTGGCTCCCCATGCCCCGGGGCAGGACATCTATTTCTTCGGCTACGACCGGGATTTTGAAGCCGGCGTGGCGGGCTTTTACCGCCTGTGCGGGCCCCAGCCCCTGCTGCCCCGCTACGCCCTGGGCTGCTGGTGGAGCCGCTTTCACCGGTACACCCAGGCCGAGTACCTGGCCCTGATGGAGCGCTTTTGCGCCGAAAAACTGCCCTTTACCGTGGCGGTGGTGGACATGGACTGGCACCTGGTGGACATCGACCCCGCCCTGGGCACCGGCTGGACCCTGCTGGAACTCTACATCCCCGCCACCAACGAGCCGGTGGACGACATCATCGTCACCCTGGAGGTCGCCCCCGGCACCGGCGTGCTCTACGCCGACAGCTGGGGCCTGTACCCCACCGACCTGCCCGCCCCCGCCGGCTCGGCCAGCGCCGGCGAGGAGGAGAGCGACGGCGCGCTGCTGAAAAACGGCGGTGTGGAGCAGCTCAACCCGGACGGCACCGTCACCCACTGGGACGTCTGGCCCGGCAACCCCGAAGAGGGCCAGCGCAACAGCTACGGCACCACCGAGTTCAAGCACAGCGGCGAGCGTTCGGTGCGCATTGAGCTGGTCTACAGCAACCCCCAGGCCATCTACCAGTATCGTCTGCCCGAGGACAACGCTTTCGACTTCAACGCCGACTACATCTTCTCCGCCTGGGTCAAGATGGACGGCGTCTCGGTGCTGGACGGCAACGGCGTCAAGATCGGCGTCAAGCGCAAAGGGGCGGACGGCAACGAGTACAACGTCTACCAGTCGGTGCCCATGGGCACCTGCGACTGGACCAAGGTGGAGCTGGAAGTGCCCAAGGAGCCGGGAGTCAACATCGTCCAGTACGATGTGATCTTCGACATCGGCTGCGGCACCGGCAAGATCTACTTTGACGACTTCGAGCTGACCCCCGCCGAGCTCACCGCCGCCGGGCCGGAATTCGCGTTCCGCGAGGTGGAATTCACCGCCGCGGACCTGCTGCCCGCCGCCGGCGCGGCGTCCGGCTTTGCCGCCCGTGACATTGCGCTGCTGGGTGCCTCCGGCGTGTGCCTGATCGTCGCGGCCGCCCTGGGCGGAACGGCGACCATCCGCTTCAAAAAACGCCGCAACGGCTAAGTACCCGCGCGGCCCCGCAAACACGGCAAGCAGCCGGGCGGGCCCCCGTTTTCGGGGGGCCGCCCGGTTTCTCTGTGCCCCGCCGCCCCGTTTGACAAGCCCCCGCCGCCCGGCTATACTGAACATATACCCCCATGGGTAAGGAGGGCAAGGCTATGAGACAATGTATGGACGCGGAAAACCTGCACCGCCGGCTGAAAAAGATCATCGGCCAGGTGCAGGCCATCGACCGCATGGTGGACGAAGACGTACCCTGCGAGGACATTCTTTCCCAGATCAACGCGGCCAAATCCGCGCTGAACCGGGTGGGGCAGGTGGTGCTGGAAGGGCATATCCAGCACTGCGTGCGCGACGGATTGGAACATGGCGATGCCGAAAAGACCATTGAGCGCTTTACCAAAGCAGTCGAGCGCTTTGCCAATATGCAATAGCGGGCCTTGGCTTT
>DXAC01000019.1 GCA_019117205.1 Candidatus Allofournierella merdigallinarum
CGCCGCGGCGGCGGCCGCCGCCACCAAAAACGGGCGCATCGGGGTAATCGGCACCAGCGCCACCATCCGCAGCGGCAGCTACGAGCAGCGGCTGCACCGGGCAAACGGCGCCTTTCGGGTGTTCCCCAAGGCCTGCCCCATGTTCGTGCCGCTGGTGGAAAACGGCTATGTGGCCCCGGACGACCCCGTCACCGCCGCCATCGCCGGGGAGTACCTGACGCCCCTGCGGGAGCAGGGGGTGGACACCCTGATCCTGGGCTGCACCCACTACCCCCTCATCGCCCCGGCCATCGCCCGGGTGATGGGCCCCGGGGTGAGCCTGATCGACTCCGGCCGGGAGGGCGCGCTGCTGGCCCGGCGGCGCCTTTGCCAGCTGGACCTGCTGGCCCCCGCCGGCAGCGCGGGCGGCGCGGAATACTATGTCAGCGACGAGCCGGCGGGCTTCTCCCCTTTCATCCGCCGCTTTGTGGGCGAGGGGGAGGACGGCCCGGTGACCCAGGTGGTCATCGGCGGCGAGTGAACCACAAGGAGGAGACACAGAGCCCATGAACGAGGATTTTCTCATCCGCATCGACGGGCGCATGGAGCAGGCAGACGGAGACGACTCGGTGCAGCTGATGACCCGGGGCAGCTTCGTGCGCCGGGGCGGCAGCTTTTTCATCAGCTACAAGGAGACCGAGACCACCGGCTACGAGGGCTGCACCACCACCGTGAAAGTGGCAAAGGACGAGAGCAAGGTGTCCATGATACGGTTCGGCCCCGCGGCCAGCCAGCTGATCGTGGAAAAGGGCACCCGCCATCTGTGCCACTACGACACCGGCTACGGCGCCATGACCCTGGGGGTGGCGGCGGACGAGATCCACAGCCGCCTCACCGACGAGGGGGGCGAGGTGGAGTTCAGCTACACCCTGGACGCCGACCAGAACACCATCCTCAGCCGCAACCTGGTGAAGATCAGCGTGCGGCGCACCGGCTCCGAGAGCTGACGCCGCCGCTTTACAATAAGGAAGAGAAGAAAAAGGAAGGACGAAACACCGTGAACAACACCCAGATGCCCGCCGAGATGTCGGCATGTCCGGAAGAGATGAAAGCCGCTTACCAGAACTACAACCCCCGCGCCGCCGCCCTGGAGGAGGCCCGCGCCCTGCTCACCGCCGCCGCCGGCGCTGCCATCCAGGCGGGAGACCTGCCGGCGGTGGAGCTACCCGCCTTTATCATGGAGATCCCCGCCGACGTGAAAAACGGCGACGTGGCCTCCAACCTGGCCATGGCGGGGGCCCGGGCTTTTAAAAAGGCGCCCCGGCAGATCGCCGAGGCCGTGCTGGCCCACCTGCCCGACCTGAAGAACAGCATCTTCGCCCGGGCGGAGGTGGCCGGCCCCGGCTTCATCAACCTGTTTTTGGCCCCCGGCTGGTTCACCTCGGTGATCTGCGGCGCCACCCTGAACGAGGCCTACGGCCGCACCGACTACGGCCAGGGCAAAAAGATCAACGTGGAGTTCGTCTCCGCCAACCCCACCGGCCCCATGCACCTGGGCAACGCCCGGGGCGGCGCTCTGGGCGACTGCCTGGCCGCCGTGCTGGACTGGGCGGGCTACCAGGTGGCCCGGGAGTTCTACATCAACGACGCGGGCAACCAGATCCAGAAGTTCGGCAAGAGCCTGTCCGCCCGCTACCTCCAGCACTTCAAGGGGGAGGCGGCGGTGCCTTTCCCCGAGGACGGCTACCAGGGGGTGGACATCACCGAGCTGGCCGCCGCTTTCGCCGCCGAGCAGGGCGACGCCCTTGTGGAGGCGGACGAGGAGAAGCGCCGCC
The DNA here is from genome assembly GCA_019117205.1 of Candidatus Allofournierella merdigallinarum. Classification (GTDB taxonomy): domain Bacteria; phylum Bacillota; class Clostridia; order Oscillospirales; family Ruminococcaceae; genus Allofournierella_A; species Allofournierella_A merdigallinarum. The sequence continues at coordinate 1,815 of DXAC01000019.1, forward strand.
AGGCCCTGATCGACTACGCCCTGCCCAAAAACATCGCCGCTTTGGAGCGGGACCTGGGCAGATACCGCATCCGGTACGACGTGTGGTTCCGGGAGAGCACCCTCCACGAGAGCGGCGCGGTGCGGGCGGTGGTGGACAAGCTGCTGGAAAGCGGCGCGGCCTACGTGGCCGAGGACGGCGCGGTGATGTACCGCAGCAGCCAGTTCGCCGCCAAATACGGCGCGGCCAACAAACGCCGGGACGAGGACGAGGCCAAGGACGAGGTGCTGGTGCGGGCCAACGGGGTGCCCACCTACTTCGCCGCCGACATCGCCTACCATTACAACAAGCTGGCGGTGCGGGGCTTTGACAAGGCCATCGACGTGTGGGGCGCCGACCACCACGGCCATGTGGCCCGCATGAAGGGCGCCATGGACGCGGTGGGCCTTTCCGGCGAGCGGCTGGACGTGGTGCTCATGCAGCTGGTGAACCTGATGCGCGACGGCAAGCCGGTGCGGATGAGCAAGCGCACCGGCAAGGCCGTGACCCTGGTGGACCTGCTGGACGAGGCGCCCATCGACTCCACCCGCTTCTTCTTCAACCTGCGGGAGGCGGGCAGCGCCGTGGACTACGACATGGACCTGGCGGTGCGCCAGGACAGTGAGAACCCGGTGTACTATGTGCAGTACGCCCACGCCCGCATCTGCTCCATCCTGAAAAAGCTGGCCGCCGAGGGAGTGGCGTACGAGGGGCCCCTGGCCTGGGCCGGGGTGCCGTTCTCCGACCCCGCCGAGCTGGAGCTGGTGCGGGCCATCGCGGCGTTTCCCGCCGAGATCATCACCGCCGCCCAGAAGTACGACCCCGCCCGCATCACCCGCTATGTGATCGACCTGGCCGGGGCGTTCCACAAGTTCTACGGCGCCTGCCGCATCAAGGAGGCCGAACCCGCCGTGCGCCAGAGCCGCATCGCCCTGTGCCTGGCGGCCAAAAACGTGATCGCCAACGTGCTCACCATGTTCAAGATCACCGTGCCCGAGAGCATGTGAGCCTTTTATAAAAAACCGCCGCCTGTTTTTAACAACAGGCGGCGGTTTTATCGTTATTCCAGGGGAGCCGTGTCCCCGCGGCGGCGGCCGGCCAGCAGGGTGAGCCGCCCCAACAGCAGGCCGCTGAACAGCATGAACGGCACCCGCAGGCCGCCTTCGTAAACCGACTCGGCCAGCGGCATCAGCCCGCCGGGGCCGAAGAGCCGGAGCAGCAGCGCGCCATGCCCCAGCAGGAACAGCGCAAGGGCCAGCGCCCCGTCCAGCACCGCCCGCCACGCCGGATAAGCGACGGGCAGGCCCGCGCACCGCCCCACAACGCCGCCCATGAGCAGCGGCAGCAGGGGGGCGAGATAGAACAATGCCGCCCAGAGGTCTATGTTTACAAAGGGAAGACGTTCCGCGTTGCTGTTGCACAGCCAAAACAGCCACATCAGGGCGGCGATGAGAAAATAGGGCACAAGGCTCTTCAGCGCTTTCATGGTTTCCATCCTCCTTTTTCGGCGGCGGGCCGGAGACCCTTCATGCTTTCACTATATCATAGCCCCCAGTCTTTGTAAACCCCGGGCGGCAAAAGGAAAACGCCGCCGGTTCCCCTCGGGAGCAGGCGGCGTTTTATACACTCTGACTCTTTTATTCTATCACAACATTTGTGCCATTTAAAGGCAACAATGGTACAAATTTCGCACCATAAGTCTATGCAGCTTGCCAATATACAAACCATTTTGGGTATGCTATAGTATAGACACACCAAGGAGAGAACACCAAGGTCTAGAAACCGAGGGGTAGGAAACGAAGAAACGTGGCCCCCGGGTAAGAAAGGAGCGCAGGACCATCATGGTAAGAGAAGAACCCAAGCACTTTGGGCAGGGTGGGTCCTGCCGCTGAACACCAGATCGCTCAGAACATCGAAGATGCTTTCTTCAAAGAGGACCAAATTTGAGCGTATCATCTGAAAAAGTTGTTCAAATAGCGTTCAGGGCCCACGACCTGCCAGCATGATTTTTTAGATAGATGAAGCCGGAAGAAAACGAATCAAGGCGCTTAAAAAAGCGCAAAAAGAAATTCGACATTCCCACTTCCATCCGTTTAAAATCTCATTACAGCGGTCGTCTTTTTTATGAAAGCGGCCAGAACGTCCGATTATAGAACGCCTTGAAAGACCACCTTAAAAAAGTGGTTCTCTCATACTCACACCGGTGTGAGAAAAGGAGTCTGTAAAAAGACGCCAATCCAAGAACACGGAGGTTTCAACTCCAATGTACTGACCAGCAAAGGGTGATCCCTTAAAAACCCGTGAAAGCGACACCCAAGAGATCGAACAGATCATTGAGAAAAGTGGATGTATTCTCACAAAACACAAAAAGATCCAGGTAAAGTTTGACCCGATACAGCAGATCGAAAGGCGCGGCTGACAGCAAATTTTGATAGGTATGTTTCGCATCAAACCCCAGATTTTCACAGAGGCAATGAACTGTAACGCCTTTCGGTAAGCGCGATCCAAACAGGAGAAAAAAGGGAGATCCCAATGTGGTAGCATCGTTTGCTCCCGACCCGTTCGCGCAGGCGATGTGAAACTACAAAGCCTGCAAAACCGGATTTCTGGAAAAAAAGCGTGAGGAACATGAAGAAATTTCAGTTTGAACGTTTTAAATCCATGAAATAAGAGGGCAGACCAATGTACTAAACAGCATTCCGGGGCGCCGTGTCCGGCGCCCCGGTTTTTTTGCGCCCTTTTGCAGGGCGCGACGCTCAGTGCTCGTCCCCGTCCAGGAAAGGCTTCACCAGCCGCTCAAAAATGACGCTCTCCCGCATCAGCGCCAGCCCCTGCGTTTCATCCCCCAGCACCAGCAGCCGGTCGCCGGGGTCGATGCCGAAAATTTTGCGGGCCGCGGCGGGCAGGACGATCTGCCCTTTTTCCCCCACGGCGACCACCCCGAAGATATGCTTGCCCCGGGGCGGCGGGCTCAGGCCCTCCACCGTGCTCTCGTAATTCACCAGATCGTCCAGCGTCACCCCGAACACCTCCGCCAGGGCGGCGGCCCGCTCCAGGTCCGGCGTGGACTCGCCGCTCTCCCACTTGGAGAGGGTCTGGCGGGAGACGTTCACCTTTTCCGCCAGTTCTTCCTGTGAGAGGCCGTTCAGTTTGCGCAGCTGGCAGAGGTTATCCCGAAACATGGCGTTTCTCCTTTCGCTTGCCCAAAACGCACCAGCGCAGCACCGGCGTTTTGGAGATGAGGGCGTTCAAACCATACCCGCCGCCGAAGGCCGCCGCTGCCGCCAGCAGATAGCAGACCACGGCGGGCAGGTGCAAAAACCGGTCCATGGCCCAGGCAACGGCGGCCAGGGGCAGGTAGTGAAGCACATACAGCCCGAAACTGCGCTGCCCCAGCCAGGCGGCCAGAGGGCCCGTTCTGTCGCCCCAGCGCTTCATGGCAGCGAAGGCCGCCAGCACCACCGCCCAGGCAAAGGCGACGGCCAGCGGGCAGTTCACCGCCGGTGGCGCGGCGTAATTCTGCCCGAACCAGCGCAGGGTGTAGGCCGTGCCCAGCGCCAGCGCCGCGGCGCAGAAGGGCAGGGGATGAGCGGCAAGACGCTCCACTACTTCCTCGTGGGCAAAGGCAAAATAGCCCAGCATGAAGGCGAACGCGTAGATGCCGAAGCGGTAGACCACGATGTAAGGGGCGTTCAGCACCTGCGCCGCGGCCCAGAGGGGCAGGCCCAGCGCCGTCAGGGCGAGGGGGCCAAGCCGCCCGCAGACGCGGTAGAGGCGGCCCCGTTCAAACCGGCGCAGCAGAACCAGCGCCATGGAAAAAAGCCAGAGCATCTGAGCAAACCACAAAACGCCGCAGCCGGACACCGCCATGATGAGCCAGAGCACCGGGGCGGGCAGGGGCGGCAGGATGTCAAAGGCCCCGGCCAGCGCCATATTGAAGCCGCCCAGCACCCACTGAAAGACCAGAAGCCCCAGGGTGGAGGGCACCAGCAGCTTTTCGGTGCGGCGGGCGGCAAAGGCCTTTGGCGGCTGCCGCTCCAGCGCAAGACGGGCGCTCGCGCCAGACACCACAAACAGCAGCACCATGAACCAGGGGTAGAGCAGGTACTGCACCGCATCCTGGGGCTGCACCGGGGCAAAAGGCCCCGCCACCCCGGCGGTGATGACGCCGTTGTACATATAGATGACGTGATAGAGCACCACCAGCAGAACGGTGGCCCAGCGAAGATTGTCCAGATAGTGCCGGCGCATATGTTTTCCCGCCTTTGCAAAAGATTTTAACACATTCTATCACGGCCTTCCAGCCGCTTCCACCAACCAAACGCGGCACAAAAGCGGCCGCCGTGTTAAAAATCGTGGCGCACAGGCGGGCTTTGCCGCCCTGCCGGGTTTTGCTTGACTTTGACACCCCCGCCCTTATAATTAAAGATGTGTACGCCCCGCCGAACGCGGCGCGGGCGGCTGTTTTTGCGCGCCGCGCATGTCAAGCAACACCCCCGCCCGCCGGGCGAAGAAGTATCAGAGAGGCAACGCCATGAACCAGACCAACGACACGCCCGCCCGTCCCCATCCGGTGCTGGGGGTGCTGGGGGGCATCGGCCCCATGAGCACCGTGTATTTCTACGAGATGATCACCGCCCACACCAAGGCCGAAAAGGACCAGGACCACCTGGACATCGTCATCAGCAGCCGGGCCACCACCCCGGACCGCAGCGCCTACATCCTGGGCACCAGCAACGAGGACCCCTTTTCGGTGATGGAGCGGGACGCGGAGATGCTGGTGCGCTACGGCGCCACCGTGCTGGCCATTCCCTGCAACACCGCCCACTACTTCTACGACCGGCTGCAGCGCAGCCTGCCGGTGCCGGTGCTGAACATGATCCAGCTCACGGTGCGGGCGGCCAAGGCGGGCGGCTGCCAAAAGCTGGGCATCCTGGCCACCACCGGCACGGTAGCCAGCTACTCCTATCAGCGGATGTGCGCGGCGGAGGGCATCGGCTGTGCCGTGCCCGACGAGGCCGACCAGGCCGCCCTGATGGACCAGATCATCTACGGCCAGATCAAAAGCGGCAAGCCGGTGGACCTGGCGCTGTTCGGCCGCATCGCCGACGGCCTGAAAGCCCGGGGCTGCCAGCGGGCGGTGCTGGGCTGCACCGAGCTGTCCCTCATCAAGCGGGACTACGGCCTGGACGACTTCTTCATCGACAGCACCGAGGTGCTGGCCAAAGCCACCATCGAGGCCTGCGGCAAGACCCCCGTGGGCTTTGACTTCTAAACGCCGAAAGGAGAGCCGCCCCATGCCGGACACCACGCCCGATCTGCCCGCCCTGCACACGGGGGAACTTTTCGTCTGCAATTCGTCGGAGCTGTTCCGGCTGCAGATGGAATACAGGGCGCTCATCCACCAGTACAACCAGATGGACCCCCGGGACACCGACGGCCATGTCGCCCTGCTGCCCCGCATCTTTGCCGATGTGGGCGAGGGCTGCTTTTTGGAGCCGCCCTTTTACGCCAACTGGGGGTGCTTCACCCACCTGGGGAACAACGTCTACGCCAACTTCGGCCTCACCCTCACCGACGACACCCACATCTACATCGGCGACAACGTGATGCTGGGGCCCCACGTGACCATCGCCACGGCGGCCCATCCCATCCACCCGGGCCTGCGGAGAAAAGCGGTGCAGTACAACAAGCCGGTGACCATCGGGCCAAACGTCTGGGTGGGGGCGGGCGCCACCATCCTGCCGGGGGTGACCATCGGGGAGAACACCGTCATCGGCGCGGGTAGCCTGGTCACCAGGGACATCCCGGCGAACGTGGTGGCCATGGGCAGCCCCTGCCGGGTGGTGCGCCCCATCGGCGGGGAGGACCTGACCCGCTACGACCACGGCCGGCCCATCCCGCCGGAATTCTTGTGATCCCACAGCCGTTTCATTCGCGGCTGTGTTATGAAAGGAAGTAAGACCCATGAAGCAGAAAGACACCTACTACATCACGACCCCCATCTACTACCCCAGCGACAAGCTGCACATCGGCCACAGCTACACCACCGTGGCCTGCGACGCGCTGGCCCGCTTCAAGCGGATGCAGGGGTATGACGTGATGTTCCTGACCGGCACCGACGAGCA
>DXAC01000020.1 GCA_019117205.1 Candidatus Allofournierella merdigallinarum
TTTTGCGCACTACGCACACAAAATCGGGTGTTTTTTCTGTCAAGGTGTCAGGATTCCCGGTACATGCCCGGGAATCCTGACGTCATCTTAATTTTTCTCTCTTCCCGCGAGAGGTTTATCGACAAGCTGAAGGACCCCCGCACCCGCGGGGGTCCTTTTTTCGCGTTTCAATTTGAAAGGGCGGCCTGGGCGCTGGTTTTCCGCGCCGGAGGCTGGCCGGCGCCTGCCCCGCCCGGGCGGAAAAAGGGGCGGGGCGTCCAAAGGGGCGTCCCGCCGCGTGTTTGTTCGGTTTGGAAAAAGCCCGCCGCCGGGCCCGCCTTTTATGGGGCCTGGCCCGCAAGAGGGGCCTGGGCGTCGTAGCCGGCGCGGTAGCCCGCGGGCCAGTAGACCGCGTAGCCCTTGAACGGGGAGGAGCCAAAGGTGTAATGGGCCGGGAAGCGGTCGGCGGAGAGGGACGCGTCCGGGGGGTCCCCCGCCCGGGCGTCCGCCGCGCCGGCGGCGTAGCCCTGCCGGTAGCCGGCCTCCGCGCCCAGGCCGTAGCGCAGCTGCCGCACCGACCAGAAAGCACAGGCCAGAAAGAGGATGACCAGCGCCGCCGCCAGCCCCGCGCCCGCCGCCCCGCGCCGCCGGGACACGGGCCCGGCTTTCGCCTTTGGGGCCAGCAGCTCCCAAAGGCAGCCGGCGGCAAGGCAGGCGAACACCACCGCCAGATAGAACATCCAGCCGTAGTTGCGGCCGGTGAGGGTGCGTTCCATCACCGCCAGCCCGGCGGCGTTGGCCAGGGGGATGGCGGCCAGCGTGCCGGCCAGCAGCGCCCCGCCGGCGCGCCGCCGGCCCAGCAGCCAAAACGCCAGGTGGACAAGGCAGGTCACCGCCAGAACATGGCAGGACTGCATCCAGCCCCAGACGCAGCTTTTGATGCCGGCCAGATAAAAAACCGCCAGGCAGACCAGATACACCGCCAGATACCCGGCGGCGACGGCCGCGCACCCCCGGAGCCGCGCCCCCAGGGCGGCTTTCGCCGCCTGCCGCCGCCGCTCCTGCTCCAGCTTCATCCGGGCGTACTCCTCCAGCGCCCCCGGCGGCTGGGCCGCTGGGCCGGCCAGCACCTCCAGGGGCACCTCCAGCAGGGCGGCCAGCTTCAAAAGGTTTTCGGTGGCGGGGGCGCTCTGGCCGCTCTCCCACTTGGCCACCGCCTGCCGGCTGATCCCCAGGGCCTCCGCGAGGGCGTCCTGGGTGAGGCCCTTTTCCTTTCGCAGCTGCCGGATCTTCTCCCCCATGGTCATGGCGCAGCCCCCTTTCCTCTGCTTCCATTATAAAAAGCGGGCCGCGCCTTGTCCATCGACCGCCGCGCAACTTTTGGTTGCCTTTGAAAAAAACGGCCCTTTTTCACGGCAAGGCCCCCGGCGGCGGGGAGCGCGCTCCCCGCCGCCGGGGGCCTGTTTTCTTTCATCGCCGGGCTCCAAAGGGCTGCCGGCAAACCCTTACGCCTTGCCGTCGCCGCCACAGAACGGGCAGTTGCCGGAGCCGGCGGGTCGGCAGGCGGTGCAGTCCTGCTCCACCCATTTGCCGGTGCCCGCCAGGGCCTTGCGTACCTTGCCGGTGCCGCCGCAGGTGGTGCATTTGCCGGAGCCGTTGCAGGAGGAGCAGCTGCCGGAGCCGGAGCCGCCGCCGGCGGGGGGCTCGCTCTCCACCTCGCTGTTTGCGGTGGACACCACCGCCAGCAGCTCCAGGGCGCGGGGGGACGTCTCAAATTCCGCCGCGGCGTAGATCACCAGCGTGTCCCCCTCCGCGTACATCACCCGCGTCCAGAGGGCGGTCATGGCGCCGCTCATGCCCCGCACCGGCACCACCCAGCCCTCCTGGCGGTGTACCGCGAACATGCTGGGCCAGGTGTAGCTGGGCTCGTCCTCAAACAGGCCGCCGGCGCTCACCGCGTAGCTGCTCTCGATGATGAACTGCTCCTGGCCCAGTACCCGCCCGCCGGTGAGCTCGCAGGAAAGGGGCAGGTAGATCCGCGCCAGCCGGCCGGAGGTGCTCTCCAGCACCAGCTCCTGGCGCCCCTCGTCGGTGTAGCGCAGGTAGCTGGCGGAGGCGGTGGAGGCCTCGTCGTCCCACAGCAGCATAGCCCTGCCCGCCGCGGCGGTCAGCCGGCCGTCGCTGGTGGAAAAGCTGCCGTCCGCCTCCCGCCACAGCCCCGCCAGGGCGGACTCGCCCACCGGGGTGACGTCCGCCCCCTCCTGGCCGTAGCGGTAGCCCCCGTCCAGGCCGGTGAGGGAGGGGTCGAACCACAGGCCCCCTTTCAGGGTGCTGCCCTGGGTGGTGCCATAGAGGGACAGGTCACACATGGTCTTGCTGAAAGTGCCCGTCACCTTGTGGCTGGCGGGGGCGTTCTCGCCGGTGTACACCAGGCAGAAATCAAAGAACAGGTCGCCGCCTATCACTTCGTAGTAGGGCTCGCCCTCCTGCCGGAAGTCGTACTCGCTGCACAGCACATCCACATAGCTTTCCAGCGCCGCGTAGCAGCTCTTGTTCCCCTTGTAGCTTCGCACTTTCTGGCCGTCGGAGGTGTTCTCCTTGCCCACCTCCAGGCCGGTGCCGTAGCTCTCCAGAGCCATGAACTCCCCCGGCTGGCGGGCGGCCACCGCCTCTTCGTCCAGCGGGTCGGCCACCAGCTGCCGGCCGCTCTGGCCGTTCTGGCCGTTCTGGCCCGGCAGGGAAAAGCTCCAGTTCCTGTCCTGGGCGCCGGCCTCGGTCAGGGTCTCCTCCCCGCCCGAAAGGCCGCCGCCCTGGCCGGCAACGGTCTGGGAAGCGCCGCCGCAGCCCGCCGCCGCAAGGGCCAGGCAGAGCGCCAGCGCGATGCAGATCATTCGCTTCATGTCAGTATCCTCCTTACGTGGTAGAAAAACAAGCCGGCCGATCATTGTGGACATATTGTAGCACAGGAGGCCGCCGGGGCCGTCCAACCCCTTTCCGCCCCTCACAGCCCGGCGCAGAGGGTCCGCACCCGGTCGAACAGGCCGCTCTCCCGCCGGGCCAGGGGGCTGTCCGGCAGGGTGACAAAGGCAAAGGGCCGGGTCAGGGAAAAGTCCCCCGCCGCCAGCCGGGTCAGCCGGCCGCTTTCCAAAAGGGGGGCGGCGGCGATCTCGTAGGCAAAGGTCACCCCCAGCCCCGCCGCCGCCAGCTCCAGCAGCAGCGGCACGCTCTCGAACACATGGCAGGCGGCAAAGTCCTCCAGCGCCAGGCCCCGGGCGGCCAGAGCGCTTTCCAGTATCTCCCGGCTGCCGCTGCCCGCCTCCCGGGCCAGCAGCGGCGCGGCGCGCAGGGCCGCCAGCGTTTCGCACCCCGCCCAGGGGCCGCCCGCCGCCCCCAAAGCGGAGAAGCGGGCGGTGTAAAAGGGCCGGCAGCAGTAGCGCCGGTGGCTGGCGTTGCCCTCGATCAGGGCAAACTCGATCTGCCCCCGCTCCAGCGCCTCCAGCAGGGTGCGGGTGTTTTGCAGCCGCATCTCCAGCCGGCGGTTTGGCAGCGCCTCCAGCAGCGCCGGGGCAAGGCGGGGCATCAGCCCCTCGCAGATGCTGCGGGTCACTCCAAAGCACAGGGGCGCCGCCGGCTCCCGGGCCGCCGCCCGCAGCCCCGCCTCCAGCGCCGGCAGCCGCTTCGCCAGCCGGTAGAACCGCTCCCCCGCCCCGGTCAGCGCCAGCCGCCGCCCCTCCTTTACAAACAGCTTCGCCCCGTACTCCGCCTCCAGCGCCCGGATGTGCTGGGTCACCGCCGGCTGGCTCAGATGCAGCGCCTCGGCGCAGCGCAGGGTGGTGCCCGCCTCCACCAGCGTCACAAAGGTGTACAGCTTCGGGTCGATCATCCCGTCTCCCTCAAAAACATAAGCAATTCTTATAAGTTGGCAAATATATCTAATTTGATTTTATATAAAAACCGCCGTATAATCAAGGCGCAGCGCCCCGGACCGGGCGGAAAAAACAAAAAAGCGGGGAATGGGACATGGCGGCAAGGGCAAAGGAATGGGCGGTAAAAACGGCTCCCGGGTTCGGGGCCTGTCTGGTGCTGGGGCTGCTGGCCCAGGCCATTGCGAAGCTGGCGCCGGCGGTGGGGGCGGCGCTGTTCGCCATCGCCCTGGGCATGGTGTGCGGCAACACCTTTTTGAACAGGCCGGCCTTTGACGAGGGCTCGAAATTCTCCGAGCGCAGCCTGCTGGAATATTCCATCGTGCTCACCGGCGGCACCCTGGTGCTCAGCGACATCCTGGCGCTGGGGCTGGGCGGGGTGGCGTTCATCCTCTGCCAGATGGCCCTCACCGTCGCGGCGGCCTACCTGATCGGCCGGCGGTTCGGCTTCGGGCGGCGGTTCTGCCTTTTGATGGGCGCGGGCAACGCGGTGTGCGGCTCCAGCGCCATCGCCACCGTGTCGCCGGTGGTGGGGGCGAACAGCAAGGACAAGGGTATCTCCATCACCATCGTCAACGTCACCGGCACGGTGTTCATGGTGCTGCTGCCCCTGGTCACCGGCCTTGTCTACGGCCACGCCATGCTGCCCACCACCGCCATGATCGGCGGGGTGATGCAGTCCATCGGCCAGGTCATCGCCGCCGCCGGCCTGGTGGGGGCGGAATACGTGCCGGGGGCCACCATCTTCAAGATCGTGCGCATCGTCTTCATCGTGCTGGTGGCGCTGGCGTTCTCCCGCCTCAACCACGAGGAGGAGGGCAGCCTCTTCGCCGGCAAAGGCGGCGCCGCGGGGGTAAAGGCCGGGGTGCCCTGGTTCATCATCGGCTTCTTTGTGCTGGCGGGGCTGAACACCCTGGGCCTGGTGCCCGCCCAGATGTCGGCGGCGGCCAAGTTCGTCAGCGGCCAGTTTGAGATCATCGCCCTGGCGGCCATCGGTATGCGGGTGAAGTTCCGGGACCTGGTGCGGGAGGGCCCCCGTGCCCTGTCCTATGGCCTTTTGGTGGGCGGCTGCCAGGTGCTCTTCGCCCTGGGGCTCATCCGGCTGCTGCTGGGCTGAATATCACACCGATCGCTCCTTTCTCAAAGCGGGCGGGCGGCGGGGCGGCGTGCCCCGCCGCCCGCCTGTTTTTGCCGCCCGGCGGGGCGCACCCTTTTCATTTGCCCGCCGATGGGCTATAATAGAAGAAAACGCCCCCGGGGCGCAAGGAAAGGAGGCCGCCCATGTCCGCGTCTTCCGCCCGCTGGGGCGAACTGCTCAAAGACCTTGCCTGCGACCTGGCGGGCAGCCTGCTCTACGGGGTGGGGGTGTACACCTTTGCCCTGAAAGGGGAATTCGCGCCGGGGGGCGTGTCCGGCCTGGCCCTGATCATCAACGCCCTGTGGGGGCTGCCGGTGGGCACCGTGAGCCTGCTGCTGAACCTGCCCATCGTGGCGCTGACCTTTTCCACCCTGGGGCGGCGGTTCTTCCTCAAGAGCCTGCGGACGATGGTGATCAGCACCCTGATCATCGACCTGCTTTTGCCCCTCTTCCCCGTCTACCAGGGCAGCCGCCTGCTGGCCGCCGGCTTCAGCGGGGTGCTGCTGGGGGCGGGGCTCTCCATCATCTACATGCGGGGTTCCTCCACCGGCGGGGCGGATTTCCTCATCCACGCCGCCAAGCGCAAGGCCCCCCACCTGAGCTTTGGCAATATCAGCCTGGCCATCGACGGGGTGGTGATCCTGCTGGGGGTGCCCGCCTTTGGGGACATCGACGCCGCGCTGTACGGCATGGTCAGCGCCTTTGCCCTGACCATCGTGATGGACAAGATCATCTACGGCGCGGGCAGCGGCAAGCTGGCGCTGGTGATCACCAACGACGGGCCGGCGGTGGCCAGGGCCATCGACGAGGCGGTGGAGCGGGGCAGCACCCTGGTGGACGTCACCGGCAGCTACTCCGGGATGCGGCGCACCATGGTCATGTGCGCCTGCTCCAACAACGAGGTGTTCAAGGTGCGGCTGGCGGCCCATCAGGTAGACCGGGGCGCCCTGGTGATGATCTGCGAGGCCAACGAGGTGTTCGGCGAGGGCTTCCGCCCGCCGGAGGTGGCCCAGCGGTAGGGCCGGAAAACGGCATCAAAACTCCAGTTTTCGGGCGATTTTTACCAATATTTACCGGGAATGCTCCGGTGGCGATTACGTCGGGTATAACCCGGTTCTTTCCACGAAAATGTTGAAAACTCTGTTGAAAGTGTGAAAAACCCCTGCCTGTCCCGGGGGTTTTCAACATGGGCGGTGGAGAAATCAAGGCTTGATAACTTTTTGTTGAATGAAAAGGCGGAAAATACCAAAAATTTGCACGAACGGCCCTCGCCGGAACGGATGCAACAAAAATGAAACGACAGACACGGCAGACAAGGGCCTGTCCGGCCCGAAAAGGAGGTCCTGCTTATGAAATGGCTGGCAAGGATGGAATACCGCTACGGGGCCCGGGCCCCGAAAAACCTGATGCTGGTGGTGGCCGGCGGGCAGATCGCGGCCTGGCTGGTGATCATGCTGTTTTACAGCGGCCTGTACAACTGGATCCAGCTGACCCGGGCGGGGCTGCTGCGCCTGGAGCTGTGGCGGCTGGTGACCTTTGTCTTCTGCCCCATGGACCTGACCACCAACCCCCTGTTCTTCGCCCTGGAGGTGTACCTGACCTTTATCATCGGCATCTCCCTGGAGCGGGCCTGGGGCAGCTTCAAGTTTGACGTCTACTTCCTTTTGGGCATGGCGGGGGCCTGGGTGGGCTGCCTGCTCACCGGCTACGGCTCGGTGAGCTCGCTGTACTACTCGCTGTTTTTCGCCTTTGCCTGGCTCTTCCCGGACCACCAGCTGCTGCTCTTCTTCGTGCTGCCGGTCAAGGTGAAGTGGCTGGGGCTGGCGGCGGGGGCGCTGTACCTGCTGAACCTGGCGCTGCTGCTGGTCACGCTCCACTTCGCCCAGGCGGCGGCGCTGGTGGTGGGGCTGGCGGGCTTCCTTGTCTTCTTCGGCCCGGGGGCGGCGGGGCAGCTCAAGAGCCGGGCCGAGGCCCGGCGGCGCCGCCGCCAGTGGCAGAACCAGTGGCGCGGGCGCTGACCGGCGTTTTTTGTGGAAATCCGCGGCGGAGTGTGCTATAATAAAGGCAACAAACGGCGCTGTGGCGCGCTGAAAGGGGATGCGCTCTATGAAAATGATCACGGCCATCATCAACAAGGATGACTCCCGGCAGGTGTGTAACCACCTGATCCAGGAGGGCTTTTCGGTCACCCGGCTGGCCACCACCGGCGGCTTCCTCATGGCGGGCAACATGACCCTGATGATCGGCACCGAGGACGAAAAGGTGGACGCCTGCATCCAGGTCATCGCCGAGCACTGCAAACAGCGGGTGGAGGTGGTGCCCAGCACCGCCAGCTACGGCATCGGCGTGGCCACGGCCTATCCGCTGCAGGTCACCGTGGGCGGGGCCACCATCTTCGTCACCAACGTGGAGCGTTTCGAGAAGCTGTGATGCTGGAGCGCATCGAGGGCAACGAAGAGCTCAAACAAAGTCTGAAAGCCGCCCTGGGGGCAGGGCGGCTTTCCAATAGTGTGCTTTTGTGCGGGGAAACGGGCTGCGGCGTTGGGTTCGCGGCCCGCTGTCTTGCCGCCGACTATCTGTTTGCCGCCGGCGGCCCGGCGGCCGAGGCGGTGCTGGAGGGCCGAAGCCCCGAGTGCCTGGAGGTGCGGGGCCAGGGGGCCCGGGGGGAGATCCTGGTGGGTCAGGCCCGCCAGGCGCGAGCCAGCGTCTACGAGACGGCCCTGTCCGCCGCCGGGCGTGTGGTCATCTTCTACGGGGCGCACCGGATGAACCCCTCCGCAGCCAACGCCCTGCTGAAAGTGCTGGAGGAGCCCCCCGCCGGGGTGCTGTTCCTGCTCACCGCCCCCGGGGCGGCGGGGGTGCTGGCCACCATCCGCAGCCGGTGCGGCCAGTACACGGTGGCGCCGGTGAGCGCCGGGGCGTGCGAAGCCTATCTGAAGAAAAACTTCCCCGGCTGCCGGGACGCGGCGCTGCTGGCCGCCGTCAGCGCCGGGCGCATCGGCTGGGCGGCGCGCATCGCCGCCGACGAGGCCGCCCGCCGCACCCTGGACACGGCGCTGGAGGCGGCGAGGGCCGCCGCCGGGGCCGACCGGTACGGCCTGCTGCGGCTGCTGTCGGCCTTTGAAAAGGACCGGGCGGCCGCCGGCCGCCTGCTGGAGGACCTGGCCGCCATCGGCGCGGCGGCGCTGGAGGGGGCGGACCTGGGCCTGGGCCGGCCCGACGCCGGGCGCATCGCCGCCGCCGCGGCCCGTGCCCGCCGCGATCTGGACCGCAACCTGAATCAGAAACTTCTGCTCACCCGCCTGGCGGGGGAGCTTGCGGGCTGAGAGAGCCCGGCGGGCCGCTGCCCGCATATCGCCCGGCCCCGGTGCGTCCGGCGGCCCGGGATCCCCGCCCCGGGGGGCGGGGCTTTTTCGGCGCGGCCGCCCGGCCCGCCCTTTCTTCCTTTTTCGCCTCTGCCCAAATCCGCCGCGGGCAGGGGAACTGACACCCACACCGCCCGGCGGCAGGGCAAAGCGAGACAAACCATGAAAACAGTGATATCCGTGCGCTTCAAGGCCGGCGGAAAGGCCTACTATTTCGACCCGGCGGGCTTTGAGGTGAAGCAGGGGGACCATGTGGTGGTGCAGACCGCCCGCGGCGTGGAGTGCGGCGAGGTGGTGGCCGGGCCCCGGTCGCTGCCGGACAGCCAGGTGAGCCGGGAGCTCAAGCCCATCCAGCGGATGGCGGACGCGGTGGACGTGCGCCGCATGGAGAAGAACCGGGCGGACGAAAAGGCCGCCTTTGAGACCTGCGCCAAGCGCATCGCCGCCCACAAGCTGGAGATGAAGCTGGTGGACGCCGAGTACAACCTGGACCGCTCGAAGATCGTCTTTTACTTCACCGCCGACGGCCGGGTGGATTTCCGGGACCTGGTCAAGGACCTGGCGGGGGTGTTCCACACCCGCATCGAGCTGCGTCAGATCGGCGTGCGGGACGAGAGCAAGATGCTGGGCGGCCTGGGCATCTGCGGCCAGCCCTTCTGCTGCAGCCGCTTTTTAAAGGACTTCCAGCCGGTATCCATCAAGATGGCCAAGGAGCAGGGCCTGTCGCTGAACCCGGCGAAGATCTCGGGGGCCTGCGGGCGGCTGATGTGCTGCCTTTCCTACGAGCACAAGGCCTACGAGTACCTGAACAGCATCACCCCCATGAACGGCAGTGTGGTGCGCACGCCGGACGGCGAGGGCGTGGTGGTGGAGGCCAACCCCGTCAGCGGTATGCTCAAGGTGCGCTTTGCCAGCGAGGCGCTGGCGCCCCGATACTACAAGCGCAGCGAGTGCGTCTACCTGCGGGGGGGCAAGCGGCCGCCTAAGGCGCCGGACCCGGACCAGCCCTGATTTTTTGACCCGTTGGGGCCATTTTCCCCTTGTTCTTTTTGGATTTTATGCTACAATATTCACAGAAAGGGGCTTTGCCCCCGGAACCCGGGCGGGCGGCCGGCCGCGCAGGCCGCCCATGCGGCCCGGGCTCATCCTATGCGCGGAGAAAAAAGGAGAGAATGACCATGGCCTACAAGATCACCGATTCCTGTGTTTCCTGCGGCACCTGTGAGGGCGAGTGCCCCGTCGGCGCCATCAGCCAGGGCGACGGCAAGTACGAGATCAACGCGGACGCCTGCATCGACTGCGGCACCTGCGCTGGCGCTTGCCCCGTGGGCGCCATCGAAGAGGGCTGATCACAGCCTTTCCTTTGTCGTCAAAGCACAAAAAGAGCGGCGGAACACAGCCTTTGTGGGTCCGCCGCTTTTTTGGTGCCGGTGAGAATTTATCCATGGGGAGGTGCGCGGCGGTGGAGTTTACCCGGGAGGTCTTGCGCCACGGCACCGGCGTGTATGTGAGCGGACGCCACCGCTTCGGCGCGGACGCCATGCTGCTCTCCGGCTTTGCCCGCCCCCGGCGGGCGGAGCGGGCGGTGGACCTGTGCAGCGGCTGCGGCATCGTGACGCTGCGCTGGCACGACCTGGGCCACCGGGGGCCCTGCCTGGCGGTGGAAAAGGAGCCGGAGGCGGCGGCGCTGCTGGCGCGGGCGGTGGCGGAGGACCCGGAGCTGGGCCATATCCGGCCGCTGTGCGCCGACCTGAACGACCTTGCGGGCGACGGCCTTGCCCATCTGGCGGCGGCCAATCCCCCCTATTTTTCCGGCGGACTTGTCAGTCCGGACCCAGTGCGGGCGGCCGCCCGCCACGAGGGGGGCTGCACCCTGGAGCAGGTGGCCGCCGCGGCGGCCCGCTGCCTGCGGGACGGCGGCCGCTTCGCCCTGTGCCACCGGCCGGAGCAGCTGGCCCGGGTGTTCGCGGCGCTGGCGGCGGCGCGGCTGGAGCCCAAGCGGCTGGTGTTCGTCAAGCAGCGGGCGCAGGACGCGCCCTGGCTGTTTTTGCTGGAGGCCCAGAAGAACCGCCGGCCGGGCCTGCGCCTTGCGCCGGATGTGCTCATGGAGGACGCGGGCGGCCGGCCCTCGGCCCAGCTGCAAAAGATCTATCGGGAAGGGATGTGAGGCCTTGTGGCAGGCACATTGTATATCGTGGCCACCCCCATCGGCAACCTGGAGGATATGACCCCCCGGGCCGCCGCCACCTTTGGCAGCGTGGATTTCATCGCCGCCGAGGACACCCGGGTCACCCTGAAGCTGCTGAACCACCTGGGGCTGAAAAAGCCGCTGGTGAGCTACTACGAGCACAACCTGAAAGAGCGGGGGCAATACATCCTGGGCCGCGTCCTGGCGGGGGAAAACTGCGCTTTGTGCTCCGACGCGGGTATGCCCGCCATCTCCGACCCGGGCGAGGTGATCGTGGCGGACGCGCTGGCGGCGGGCATCCGGGTGGTGCCGGTGCCGGCGGCCAGCGCCTGCGTCACCGCCCTGGCGGTGAGCGGCCAGGCCACCGGGCGGTTTGTCTTCGAGGGCTTTCTGCCCACAAATTTGCGACAGCGCAGAGAGCGGCTGGAGCAGCTGCGCGGCGAACAGCGTACCGTCATCTTCTACGAGGCGCCCCACAAGCTGCGGATGACCCTGGGCCACCTGAAAGAGGCCTTTGGCCCGGAGCGCAGCGTCACCCTGGCCCGGGAGCTGACCAAGCTCCACGAGGAGATCGTCAAGACCACCCTGGGCGAGGCGGCGGCCTATTACGAGGCCAACGCACCCCGGGGGGAGTATGTGCTGGTGATGGCCGGCGCGTCCGGGCAGGAGGCCCGGCCCGCGCCGCCCAGCCTGGACCAGGCGGTGCAGGCCGCCCGGGCGCTGATGGAAAGCGGCAGCAGTGCCAGCGCCGCGGCAAAACGCGCGGCGCAGGACACGCCGTTCAGCAAGAGCCAGATCTACCGGCTGCTCACGCGGGAGGAGGAGGAACAATGAAGACCATTCTGGTGCTTTCGGACACCCACGGCTCGGCCAGCGCCTTTGCCCGGGTGCTGGCGAAGAACCCGGCGGCGGACGCCCTGATCTTTCTGGGCGACGGCTGGCGGGACCTGGACCGGATGCGGGACGCCCTGCCGCTGCCGGTGTACTCGGTGGCGGGCAACTGTGATTTCGGCTGCCTGGACCCCTGGGAGGGGCTGGCGGCGTTCGAGGGCGTGCTTTTCTACTACGTCCACGGGCATCAGTACGGGGTGAAGTACGGGGTGGACGACCTGGCCCGCAACGCCATCGCCCGGGGGGCGGACGTGGCCCTGTTCGGCCACACCCACTGCCCGGATCTGGTGGAGCTGGGGCGGGTGACCCTGTTCAACCCCGGCAGCGCGGGTATGCCCCGGGTGGGGCGGCCCACCTATGGCCGCATCACGGTGGAGCAGGGCAAGCCGCCCCGGTTTGAACATCTCCAGGTGCCGGACTATGAGTGAGCTGTTGTATCTGCCCCAGGTGGACAGCACCAACCTCTGCTGCAAGCGCCGGCTGGGGGAGATGGGGCATCTGGACGCGGTGTGGTCCGCCAGCCAGACGGCGGGCCGGGGCCGGCGGGAGCATGTCTGGGAGAATGCGCCGGGGCAGGCGCTCTACTACTCCATCCTGTTTCAGGGGGGGTTGGCTCAGCCGGAGTGTCTGCCGCTGGCCTCCAGCCTGGCGGCGGCCTGGGCGCTGGAAAACTGCTTCGGCCCGGGGCTGGAGATTGCCATCAAGTGGCCCAACGACCTGCTGCTGGGCGGCAAAAAGGCGGTGGGCATCCTCTGCGAGGGCTTTTCCGGGGCCTGGGTCAGCGGCATCGGGGTGAACCTGTGCCAAAGCGCCGCCGACTTTGCCGCCGCCGGCCTGCCTCACGCCACCAGCGTGGCGCTGCGGCTGGGGCGCGACCCGGGGCCGGACGCGGCCGCCCGGCTTGCGAAAGAGCTCACCCGCATCTTCCGGCAGGACGGCCGGCTGGCGGAGTTCTACCGCCGCGGCTTTGCCGCCCTGGCGGACGAGTACCGGGCCCGGTGCGTCAATCTGGGCCGGCGGGTGACCTTTGCGGGGGGCGCGGGCGTGGCCCGGGCGGTGGACGACGACGGACGCCTGGTGGTGGAGGCGGACGGCGGCGAGCGGCATCTGCTCAGCGGCGAGGTGAGCGTGCAGGGCATCTACGGCTGCCTTTGAGCCCGCCGCCGGGGGCGGCAAAAGATTTTTCGCACATTCACAAAAAGTTAACAGTGCTTTCAAAATTCTTCCGCATGTTCCGGATATACTATAATCACAGGACACGGAGCCGCAACCGCGATCCTGTACATGATTCCTCCTCACACCAAAGCGATACCCCTTAACCGCCTCCCCGTGGTCCGCAAACACGGGGAGGCACTTTTTGTACGCCTGGGATGTAAAGGATAGCGGGTCCCATTTTTACACGCCTGGGATGGAGAGGATAACCGGTCCCATGATTTTTGGCTGGGTTTAGGAGGATATGGCCCCTTTCGCCGGGTTTAGGAGGATATGGCCCCTTTCGTCCGGTTTGGGAGGATATGCTCCCTTTGGCCGGGTTTAGGAGGATATGGGCCCTTTGGCCCGGGCTTGGGAGGATATGGCCCCTTTCGCCCGGCCTGGGGAGGATATGGCCCCTTTCGCCCGGCCCCGGAGGAGAGGCGCTTCCCCAAGGCTTTTGTCCGGCCCCTTTCCACCCCCCGGCGGCCGCTCGCCCTGTCCCCCGCCGGGTTGGAATTTTCGCCAAAATCTGCTACAATGGCAGTAGAGGAAAACCGGGCGCCGGCCCCGGCGGCCACGCGCCGCCCCGCCCGCCCCGACAGGATACCGCCCCCGTTCGGGCGGCGCAAAGGAGGATACGAGCCATGCAAAACTATTCCGGCGAAGTGGGCCTGCAATACCACCTGCGCATCCGCAAGGGGGACGTGGGCCGCTATGTGCTGCTGCCCGGCGACCCCAAGCGCTGCGCCAAGATCGCCGCCTACTTTGACGAGCCCCGCCTGGTGGCGGACAGCCGGGAGTATGTCACCTACACCGGCACCCTGGACGGCGTGCCGGTGAGCGTCACCTCCACCGGCATCGGCGGGCCCTCCGCCTCCATCGCCATGGAGGAGCTGCACAACTGCGGGGCGGACACCTTTATCCGGGTGGGCACCTGCGGCGGCATGGAGATGAGCGTCAAGGGCGGCGACATCGTGGTGGCCACCGGCGCTATCCGCATGGAGGGCACCAGCAAGGAGTACGCCCCCATCGAGTTCCCCGCCGTGGCCACCCTGGAGGTGGCAAACGCCCTGGCGGCCTCCGCCGCCGAGCAGGGCTTCGTCTGCCACACCGGCGTGGTCCAGTGCAAGGACGCTTTCTACGGCCAGCACGAGCCGGAGACAAAGCCGGTGAGCTACGAGCTGGAGAACAAGTGGCAGGCCTGGCTGCGGCTGGGCTGCCTTGCCAGCGAGATGGAGTCCGCCGCCCTGTTCACCGTGGCCGCCTGGCTGCGGGCGCGGGTGGGGTCGGTCTTTTTGGTGGTGGGCAACCAGGAGCGGGCCGCCGCCGGCCTGGAGAACCCCATCGTCCACGACACCGACGCCGCCATCCGGGTGGGGGTGGGCGCCCTGCGCCGCCTCATCGCCGCCGACAAGGCCGCCGGGAAATGACCAAACGCCAAAGGGGGGCCGGCACGCAGCCGCGTGCCGGCCCCCCTTTTTTGCGTGTTGTTCGCGGGGCTTATTTTTTGCCCAGCAGGGCGGCCACCGCCGCGGTGTCCACCTTTTTGTCCTCCTCGAAGCGGCTGGACTTCAGGTAGGCCAAAAAGCTCTTTTCGGTGTAGTGGCCGGTGGAGGCGGGCAGGCACAGCTCGGCGGCGGCGTTGGTGAACACCACCACCGTCTCCACCGGCACGTTCTTCATCCTGGCGGCGAACAGCACGTCCCGCACCGCCCGCTCGCTCTTGCCCGCCCGGACGATGGGGTTCTCAAAGCTGCGCCGGGCCCCGCCCAGCACCTGGGTCCACTCGGCCTCGGCGGCGCTGCCGTAGATGGTGCCGCCCCAGCCGATGCACTTGATCCCCAGCACCCCGAACCAGCCGATGACCAGCGCGTCCAGGTCGGCGGCGTCCCGGCTGCCGGAAAGCTCCACCGGGGCGATCACCGCCCAGCTCTCGGCGGCGGCCCTGCGGCGCACCGCCCGCAGCAGCGCCGCGGCGCCCTTGTGCTCGTCCTCCTTGTCAAAGGAGGCGGCTTTCGCCTTTTCGGGCTGGTTGCCCCGGATCAGGTTCGCCAGGAACACCGTCAGCGCAAAGGCCAGCAGGCCCACACACACCACGATGCCCATAAAAAAGATGTCGCTCAGGTCCATTTCTTGCCTCCCGCCGCCCGCCGGGCGGCCTTTTTGTATTCAATGGTATCTATTGTACCAGACGCCGCGCCCCGCTGCAAGCGGGCGTGTCAGCTCTCCGCCCCCACCAGGCCGTTCCACAGCCGGTAGTACACGCCCTTTTTCGCCAAAAGCTCCCGGTGGGTGCCCTGCTCCTCGATGCCCTCCCTGCCCAGCACCAGGATGCGGTCGGCGTTCTGGATGGTGGTCAGCCGGTGGGCGATGGTCAGGGTGGTGCGCCCTTTGGCCAGCGCCTCCAGGCTGCGGTTCACCAGCACTTCACTCTCGTTGTCCAGGGCGCTGGTGGCCTCGTCCAGGATCAGGATGGGCGGGTTCTTCAAAAACACCCGGGCGATGGAGATGCGCTGCTTCTGGCCGCCGCTGAGCTTCACCCCCCGCTCGCCCACGTAGGTGTCGTAGCCGTCTTTCAGCTTTTCGATGAACTCGTGGGCCCCCGCCAGCCTGGCCGCCTGTTCCACCTCCTGGCGGGAGGCGCCGGGGCGGCCGTAGGCAATGTTCTCGTACACGCTGCCGCTGAACAGGTACACGTCCTGCTGCACCACGCCGATGGCCCGGCGCAGGCTGTCCAGCGTCACCGACCGCACGTCCTGGCCGTCGATGAGGATGCGCCCGCCGGTGACGTCGTAAAACCGGGGGATCAGGTTGCAAAGGGTGGTCTTGCCTCCGCCGGAGGGCCCCACCAGCGCCAGCTTTTCCCCGGGCCGGATCTCCAGGTCCACCCCCCGCAGCACCCGGTTGTGGTCGTCCGGGTACTCAAAGGTGACGTTCTCCAGCCGGATGGCCCCCTCTTTCACCTCCAGGGGCTTTGCGTCGGGGGCGTCGGTGATCTCGATGGGGGCGTCCATGATCTCGCAGAAACGCTCGATGCCGGTGAGCCCCCGCTGGAACTGCTCGGCGAACTCCACGATGCGCCGGATGGTGGCGATCAGGGTGGTCACGTACAGCATGTAGGCCACCAGGTCGCCGGCGGCGATGCGCCCGGTGACCAGAAACAGCCCGCCCGCCACGATCACCACCAGGTACATCAGCCCGTCGAACAGGCGGGTGCTGGTCTGGAACGCGGCCATGAACCGGTAGGTCTGCTTTTTGATGGCCCGGAACGTCTCGTTGTCCTTGCGGAACTTGTCCACCTCCACCGCCTCGTTGGCAAAGGCTTTCACCACCCGCTCGCCCAAAAGGCTGTCCTCGATGCGGGCGTTCAGCTCGCCGATCTGCACCCGCTGGCGGCGGAACGCCGCCCGCAGCTTCAGGTTGATGGCGGTGGACACCACTCCCATCAGCGGCACGCAGGCGAAAAGGATGAGGGTGAGCGCCACGCTGGACTGGCAGAGGATCACAAAGCTCACCGAGATCTTGATGGCGGCGATGAAGAACTCCTCCGGGCAGTGGTGGGCGAATTCCGTCACGTCGAACAGGTCGTTGGTGATGCGGCCCATGATCTGGCCCACCTTGGTGTTGGAGTAGTAGGTGTAGCCCAGCCGCTGCAGGTGGCTGAAGGCGTCCCGGCGCATATCCGTTTCCACATACACGCCCATCACGTGGCCCATGTCCGCCATGTAGTAGTTGGCCAGCCCGTCGATGAGCCGCAGCACCAGGTACAGCCCGCCCAGCCGCAGCACCACCCCGGCGGTGAGCAGCGAGGCGTCGTTGATGGCGGTGTTGGTGAGAAAGCGCATGATCAGCGGCAGCACCATGTCGCAGACGGTGGTGAGCGCCGCGCAGAAGAGGTCAAAAAACAAAATGCGCCGGTACTTTTTCAGATAGGGCCAGAAGCGCCGCAACAGGCCCTGCTTTTTGGCGGTGTGTTCCATGGGAATGTCCTCCTTTGCCGTTTTGGGCCGGGCGCGCGGCAAAACGGCCCGGCAAAACAAAAAGGCCCGCGAAGGCCTTTTTGCGAAAAACTGGGTTTACGTCACGTCGCCCCCGCCGTTATCGGCCGGCTGCTCTTCCGCCGGCGGGACGTTCGTGACGTTCTGGGCGCCGTCCACCTCGTCGCCGCCCTCCGTCTGCGTGTTGTCCGGGGCGGGCGCCGGCTCGGTGTAGTTCGGGTCCTTCGCGCCGCAGACGGCGCACACGCCGTCCACATAGTTGTGGCCGGGGGCCTGGATGGGCTCGGTGTAGCTGTTGCCGCAAAGCGAGCAGGTAAAGGTGCGGGAACCGGCCGCTTCGCATGTGGCCGGCGTGCTGGAAGTTTCCTTATAATCGTGAGGGCACGGGGTGGGCTCCGGCTGGGCAGTGGACGGGGTACTGGTGGCCGGGGTACTGGTGGCCGGGGTACTGGTGGCCGGGGTGCTGGTGGCCGGGGTGCTGGTGGCCGGGGTGCTGGTGGAAGACGGCTTGGAAGTGGGGTTGGGCGAGGGGCTGGGCGAGGGGCTGGGCGTGGGCGAAGGGGTGGGGTCGGGCTCCTCCTCCACCCGGCGGAAGTGGGCGGTGAGGAACACGCCGTTGGCGTCCGCGTTGCCGGGCACGGTGAACATGATGCTTTCCTGCTGGTCCACAAAGCCGATGCTGGCCGACCAGTGGGAGAACTCCCAGCCGTCGTCCGCCACGGCGGTGATCATGCTGGTCTGCTGGCCCTTTTTCACGCTCTGGCTGGTCTCGCCCACGATGTGGCCGCCCTCGCTGGCGGAGATCTCCACCGGCACCAGGCTGGAACCGCTCACCCCGATGGGGTCCTGGGTGATCAGGCCGGGGGTGACGCCGTTGATCTTGGGGATGTCTTTCAGGGGCTTCGGGCGGGTGTCCTCGGTGATGTAGGCGTGGGTGCGTATGTACTCAAACAGCGCCCGGGCGCCGTTTTTGCTCAGATGCACCCCGTCCAGGTCCAGGGTATAGCCGTCTTTGGCCCAGCCGGTGTCCGGGTCTTCCAGGGCCTCGCTGGTGTCCAGGTACTTGTAGCCCTCGGCCTCGCACATCTCCACGATGGCGGTGTTCAGCCGGTCCACCTGCTTCATGGACAGATTGGTGTTGCTGCGCTCCTTGTCCAGGGGCGGGATGGCGCTGACGATGATGTCGGCATGGGGCCAGGCCTCCTCGATGGCGGCCAGACCCTTGGTGTAGTAGTCGATGAAAGTGTCGGTTTCCATGGTGAGGTTGTTGGTGCCGAAACAGATGATGATGCGCTGGGGCTGCATGATCTGGACGATCTCGGGGATCGCCATATCGCCCTTGCCCACAAAGTGTTCCCACTTGAGGCTGGTGATGTTCTGCACGCCGGCGCTGACCACCCCCACCGTGTTCTCAATGGTGGTGAAGTGGACGTCGGAGTCGTCGTCCGGCCCGTAGTACATATAGCGTGCGGTGTTGGAGTCGCCGATGAACAGGGTCTCGTCCAGGTATT
The DNA here is from genome assembly GCA_019117205.1 of Candidatus Allofournierella merdigallinarum. GTDB lineage: Bacteria > Bacillota > Clostridia > Oscillospirales > Ruminococcaceae > Allofournierella_A > Allofournierella_A merdigallinarum. The sequence continues at coordinate 18,188 of DXAC01000020.1, forward strand.
CCTGGCCCGCGTCCTCGGTGACGGGCAGAATGATGCCGGTGAACTCTTCCTTGTTCACCTTGCCGGCCTCGGCGTCGTAGGTCTTGTCGTCCTCCGGCTCGGACCAGCTGGTGGAGACGCTGCCGGGCAGGCTGTCGCCGCCCCTCGCCGCCACCGTCACGGCCACCGCCGCGCCCACCAGCGCCACGCCGGCAACGCACACCACGATGGGCAGGCCGGCGGGAGTCTTCAAAAAGGCCTGGAATTTCTCCCAAAGGCCCACAAAAGCGTTCTTCTTCGGTTGCACAGGGGGCTCCCCTTTCCTGCTGTTTTGCCGCCCGTGCCGCCGGCGGGCGGCAAAACGGGTGGGATACACGCTGCTATTTTACACCTTTTTGCCCGCCAGTGCAAACCTTTCGGCGGTTTTTGGGGCACAAAACCGGCGTTTTTTCACCCTTTTGCCCCACTTTCGGCAGAAAAACGCGGGGGGCGGCCCGGTTGGAAAAACCGCCCCGGCGCGGTATAATAAAGGCGGCGGCCGGCTTTGCCGGCCGCAAAAGAGAGCTTTTTTGGGGGGGCCTGGACGCCATGATCATCAACACCGGCGGGCGCACCGACACGGTGCAGTATTACACCGACTGGCTGCTACGCCGCTTTGAAGAGGGCTATGTCCTCGTCCGCAACCCCCTGTTCCCCCACAAGATCAGCCGCTACCAGCTGACCCCCGACAGGGTGGACTGCGTGGTCTTCTGCTCCAAAAATTACCGGCCCATCCTGCCCCGGCTGGCACAGATCACCGGCCGCTTCCCCACCTGCTTTTTCTACACCATCACCGCCTACGGCAGGGACGTGGAGCCGGGGGTGCCCTGCCTGGAGGCCAGCGTTCAGACGCTGAAAGAGCTGAGCGCCCTGGTGGGCCGGCGGCGGGTGGCCTGGCGGGACGACCCGGTGCTGCTCACGGAAAAATACACCGTTGCCCGCCATTTTGAGACCTTTGAGGCCCTGGCCGGGGAGCTGGCCCCCTTTGTGGACAGGTGCATCTTCAGCTTTGTGGAGATGTACCGCAAGCTGGCGGTGAACATGCCCGAGCTGCAGCCCCTCACCGCCGCCCTGCGGCAGGAGCTGGCGGCGGGCCTGGGGGCCATTGCCGCAAAGCGCGGCCTGCCCCTGCAAATTTGCGGCACCGACGAGGACCTCTCCCCCTTTGGCGTGCGCCCCGCCGGCTGCATGACCCTGGAGACCCTGGGCCGGGCCAACGGGCTGGAGTTCAAAGACCGGGTCCACCGGGGGATGCGAAAGGGCTGCCACTGCATCGAGACCCGGGACATCGGCGCCTACGACAGCTGCCCCAACGGCTGCCGCTACTGCTACGCCAACACCAACGAGAGGCTGGCCCGGCAGAACTTCTGCCTCCACGACCCGGCCTCTCCCCTGCTGCTGGGCCGGCCGGGGCCGGCGGACGAGATCCACCAGGCGGACCAGCGCCCCTTAGCCCTCAAAAGCCTGCGGGACGACCCGGTGCTGCCGGGGTTTTAAGAAAAACAAGCAAGGCGGCGGCCCCACCGGGGCCGCCGCCTTGCTGTGTTTTGTATCCGGGCGCTCACATCTCCCGCACGAAGAGCCCCGCCCGCCGCAGCGCCGGCTGGAGCATCTCCACCAGCAGCACCGAGCAGACCACCGCGATCAGGGCGTTGGTCAGGGTCACCGGCAGCTTGACGGTGAGGGTCTCCACCACCGCCACCTGCCAGGAAAAGCCGCTGATGAAGTGGCCGGACAGGATGTTCTTGAGCACGTACAGGGTGCTGTAACTCACCGCGCCCCCCACGCCCGCCAGCCAGTAGTTCAGATGCCGGCTGAAGGGCAGCTTGTGGGCCAGCGCCCCCGCCACAAAGCCCATGACGAACTTGTTGATGGCGGTGATCCAGAACTCCGGCGCCCAGGCCGGGTCCATCAGGTCGAACAGGCCCGAGCCGATGCCCGCGGCCAGCCCCCCCGGCACCCCGCCAAACAGCAGCCCGCCCAGCAGGCACATCACGTTGCCCATGTGTACCTTTGCCTTGCCCAGCGGGCTGGGCACATCGAAGCCGATGTAGGTGAACACGAACACCAGCGCCGCCAGCAGGCCGATGAGCACCAGCCTCTGGATCTTCTCATTGCTTCTCGGCATGACCAACAACTCCTTCCCCACCCGGCGGCTTTCCCACCCGCACGGGCGGCGGGGCTTGACTTTTTGTTCCCCGCCCTTTATGCTATCATTATATTCCAATCTGGTGCTATTGAAATAGCCAGAAAAAATATTTTTTATGGGGTCAGTTTGGGGAGGAGGGGGCCCATATGATGCAACTCACCTTTTCGCCCCGGCCGGGCACGCCGCTGTACGAGCAGCTGTACCGGGCGGTGGTGGCCCAGATCCGCGCCGGCCAGCTGAAAGCGGGCGAGCGGATGCCGGGCAAGCGGAGCCTGGCGGAGCAGCTGGCGGTGAGCGTGAACACGGTGGACGCGGCCTACCAGATGCTGGCGGCGGAGGGCTGGCTGGAGGCCCGGGAGCGCTCGGGCTTTTTCGTGCTGCCCTATCACCCGCCCCTGGCGCCGCCGGCCCCGGCGCCCGCCGCGGCGCCGCCCCGGGCCCAGAGCCCCGACCCGGGTTGGCGGTACGACCTGTCCACCGGCGGGGTGGACACGGGGCTGTTCCCGTTTCGCACCTGGGGGCGCATCCAGCGGGAGCTGCTGTACAGCCGCCCCGGCCTGCTGGCCCGGGGGGACGCCAGGGGCGACGGGGAGCTGCGGGCGGCCATCGCCGCCCACCTGCGGGCCTGGCGGGCGGTGGACTGCGACCCCGAGCAGATCGTGGTGGGCGCGGGGGTGGAGTATCTGATCAGCCTGCTGGCCCGGGTGGTGGGCAGCCCCATCACCGCCCTGGAGAACCCCGGCTACGCCCGCACCCGGCGCATTTTGCACAACAACGGCATCCGGTGTGTGGCGGTGGGGGTGGACGGCCAGGGCCTGGACCCGGCGGCGCTGGCGGCGTCCGGGGCGCGGCTGGTCTACGTGACCCCCAGCCACCAGTTCCCCACCGGGGCGGTGATGCCGGCGGGCCGGCGCTCACAGCTGCTCAACTGGGCGGCGGCGGCCCCGGGGCGGTTCATCATCGAGGACGACTACGACTCCGAGTTCCGGTTCGACGTGCGCCCCCTGCCCAGCTTGCAGGGCATGGCCGGGCGGGAGGGGCCGGTGATCTACCTGTCCACCTTTTCCCGCAGCCTGGCCCCCAGCATCCGCATCGCCTACATGGTGCTGCCCCTGCCGCTGCTCACCCGGTTCGAGGCGGCCTACGGGGGCTACTCCTCCACCGTGAGCCGGTTCGAGCAGCAGACCCTGGCCATCTATATGGACGAGGGCCACTTTGCCCGGCAGCTGGCCCGGGCCCGGGGGCGCTACCGGGCCCGGATGGAGGCCCTCACCGGGGCGCTGGAGGAGGCGTTCGGCCCGGGGGCGCTGGAGTTTTACGGCCAGCACACCGGCCTGCACTTTCTTTTGCGGCTGAAAGAGGGCCCCGGCGAGGGGGAGATGGTCCGCCGGGCCGCCGACGCCGGGGTGCGGCTGGCTGGGCTGTCCGGCTATTATCTCTCGGGGGCCGCCCGCTGCCCCGCCAACACGGTGGTGGTGGGCTACGGGGCCCTTAAAGACGAGCAGGTGGCCGGCGCGGCGGCGGCTCTGCGCGCCGCCTGGGGCTGAAGTCAGGGCGACTGCGAGGGCTCCGGCGACGGCTGCGGCGACGGCGAAGCCACCGGCAGGCCGTCGCTGGCGGCGGCGGAGGCGGCCGGGCCGGCGGCGTCCCCCTGGGCGGGGACGAAGCGGGTGGTGGCAAAGGCGATGGAGTCCTGGGCGAAGTCGTACCGGCCGCTCTGCTTGTCGTACCGGCCGGGCACCGTCTCGGCGGTCACCGCCGCCTGGCCCCTGGCCAGAAAGCCCAGGGTGTCGCCCAGGTCGTACAGGTCGGTGGCGGTCAGGTCGGTGAGCAGGCTGCCGCTCACCGCCCGCAGGCCGGCGGGCAGGGCGGTGGGCAGGGCCTCCAGCTGCTGGCGGAAAGCCGCCTGCCACACCGCCCCCCGCACCCGGGCCTCCCGGGCCACCGGTAGCTGTAGCGCCGCCACAAAGGCGGTGGCCTGCCCGGGCTCCAGGGAGACCACCGGGTCGGCGGCAAGGCCCAGGGCGTCCAGTTCGCTTTGCTCCAGCAGGCCGGTGAGGTTCACCCGCACCGGCGCGAGCTCCCCCCAGGCCTCGGCCAGGCTGGCGGGGGCGATGGCGATGTACCGGTCGATGACGATGTTCAGGGTGGAGGCCAGCAGCTGGGCGGCCCGGGCGGGGCCGGCGCTGGCGTAGCTGTCCGCCAGCAGCACCGCCCCGGTGGGCCCCAGCAGCACGCTCTCGGCGGGCACCGGGCACAGGGTGATCTCGTTTTCCAGGGCGTTCAGCCGCACCAGCACAAAGGCCGGCTCCTCGGCGGCCACCACCGCCAGGGCGGTGAGGTCGTTGGCGGCGCCGGGCTTGTCCACCGGCACCCCGGCCTGGCTCTCGGCGGCGGGGGCGGCCGCCGCGCCTCCCTGCCAGGCGGAATAAAAAATGAGCGCCCCCAGCAGGGGCATCAGGATGGCAAGGGTGAGAAAAAAGGCCACCCAAAAGGCCCTCGCCCCGCTCTTCTTCATGGTGTTTCCTCCTTTTGCCAGCACGGACTGTGCATGTAGCATGGCCCGGCCGGGCAGGGTATATGCAAAAGGAGGGATGGTTTGTGCGGGAAGAAAAGGACGCCGCCCTGCCCAACATGGTGCGAAAGATGATCCAGGCGGCCCGGTCGGGCAGCGAGGCGGACCCCCTGGGCAGCTACACCGGCACCCCGGCGGGCGAGCCCCGGGAGAAGCCCACCCAGGACGCGGACGATCTGTAAAAAAC
>DXAC01000021.1 GCA_019117205.1 Candidatus Allofournierella merdigallinarum
GCGGGGAGGATTTTAACGAGATCGGCGCGGCTTTTGAGCAGGCGTGTCCCGTGCGCAAGGCGGCCCTGGGCAACGGGACGATCCGCCTGATGCGGCAGCGGGAGCTGGTGGATTTCGCGGTGCGGTGGATCGAAGCCAACCGCGGATAAGGCAAGGCCGCTTTCTGTTTCTGCGGGGTGGTATTCGAACACAAATTCCGGCTTTGGCCGGGCTTTGCGAACAGCGATAGGCGGATTAAAAGACTGGCGCCGGCGGCGCAGAGCCTGTATAATAACAGCATCACGCGGCAAAGGAGACGACCATGGACCTCATCATTTTATCCGACACCCACGGCCTGCTGCGGCCGGCGGTGCTGGAACTGCTGCAAACGGCTGACGCCATCCTCCACGCCGGAGACATCAACTCCCGGGCGGTGGTGGAGAAGCTCTCCTCCTTTGCGCCGCTGTATGTGGTGCGGGGCAACAACGACAAGGACTGGGCCACCGGCCTCCCCCACGACCTGACCGTCACCCTCGAGGGCGTTCGGTTTTACATGGTCCACAACAAAAAGTACGTGCCGGCGGACCTGACCGGGGCGGACGTGGTGGTGTTCGGCCACTCTCACAAGTACAGCGAGGAGCGGCGCGGGGATGTGCTGTGGCTCAACCCCGGCAGCTGCGGGCCGCGGCGGTTCCACCAGGAGATCACCCTGATGCGGGCCCAGGTGGCCGGCGGGGACATCCGGGTGGAGAAAATCGTTGTTCCCCACGAGGTGCGCTGATGGAGCTGGGACTGACCTTTCCCTTGCAGCGGTTTCTGCACCAAAAGCCGCCGCCCTGCGGCAGCGAAGCCGACCGCCGGTTCTGCTGGGATCTGCACGTCATCGAACTGCGGGGCCGCGACTGCCTGCTGGCCGTGCACTGCCACAGCCGGTACGCCTTCGTGCGCTTCGATGTGCCGGGGCTGCTCTGGGCCGATCTGCCCGGGCTGTTCCGCGCTGGCCTGACCGACAGCCTGACCGCCGCCGGGTTTGGCCCGGCGCAGATCGAGGCGTATCTGCAAGCGGCGGGCGAAGCGCGGCTCACCCGCACCCACGGGCGGCGGGAGGTAGCCTTTCTCAACCGGGCCTGGGAGGACGTACTGGCGCTGGATACCTGCCTGGACGCCGCCGGCGCCGCCCAGCCCATGCTGGACTGGGCGGTGAACGCCCGCCCCAGCCGGTGCGTGGGCTTTGTGGGATCGGCGCCCGCCGCACAGCGTATCCGCGCATCGTTAAATCTTGGATAAGTGCCGGAAGATCCCGGCAGAAAGCGAAGCGATCCCTGGCCCATTCAAACCATGGGCCAGGGATCGCTTCGCCTGTGCGCTGTTTTACAGCCCCGGCGCCTCACCGAGCTTCTGCCCGGCGGGGCGCTTGTTTTTGTTGAGGCTGTGGCGGCAGATGTCCAGCGCGGCGCCGGGTGCGCGTTCGCCCCTTGGGCGATGGGCATACCGGTGGCCTACCTCTTTATTTTTTATTGGTCTTGTTGATCTTTGCGATCTCCTTGAACCTTTTTTCCTTTGCGGCAAGATAACTTTGCGAATCTTCTGTGTAGGCATTTTCCGCTTTCAATTTCAGGTAAGACCTCCAGCGCTCTGCGTCCAGTTCGCCGCTTTCCAACGCCTGGCAGATGGCGCAGCCCGGTTCGCTGGAATGTGTGCAGTCCCGAAACCGGCATTGTTTTGCCATTTGACGGCGCGGTCTGGATCGGGTCCAGGGACTACCGGGAGGCCAGCTGGAAAGATCTTGCCGGATTTGCCCACACCCTCAAATCGGGGGGATTCACCGTTTACACCCGCCTGCCGGGCCCCGTTCCCGAGGATCAGGCCGCGCAGAGAGCAAAGCTGGAGGCCCTCTCCGCCATGGTCCAGATCAGCTGGAAAGAGCCGGAGAAAAAAGCGGCGAACGGCCAGAAATACAAGCTGCCCAAGCCCACGGAACCGGTGCTGCACTTTGATACTTTCAACTTCAAGCTGGCGGTGCTGGAGGTACTGATGTGCGAGAAAGGCCTGCTGGCTCCCAAACTGGACGCCTGTGCGTTTGCCAGAGAGTATCGCCGCCGCAGGATCGACATTGACGCGGAAGGGTATGAGCCCATCCCGGAAATACGGGAGTGGCTGGAACAATACCCGGTGCCGGCGCGGCTGGCTGGGGAGGTCACAGAGATCGAAATGGACGGCGGCAGCGAGATCTATACCCAGCTCTGCCCGTTCTGGGACGGCGAGGATGGCGCCTTTGATCTCAACACCATCACCGAGGCGGAGCTGCGCCAGTTCCCGAACCTCAAACACATGACCCTTATGTCCTCCAGGCCGGAGCAGGTGCTGCCGGTGCTGGAACGGCACGGTATCCAGGCGGACTTGCTGTGAGGTGCGCGGCCATGAACGAGAATTTATTTCGTCCACAATTTGATACATTGAAACTGTCCGATAAGCTCTGGCTGATGCAGACCCTGGGGGCTCGTTATGGACTTGCTTTCAAGGAACTGTACGCCTTTTCCCGCTGGGGACAGAGCTGCACGACAGGCGTGTTTGAAAAAGACGGCCGGGAGTTTGTCTTTGTGCCCGGCGACACCGTGACCCTTGGCTGGGAGGGCTTTGCCCGGGGGATAGACAAGGCCAGCCGGGCGGAACTGGCGGACACGTTTGCGGAGATGGAATACGAGGGCACCGCGGAGGAATTTCTCCGGCAGGGGATGGCCCCGGTGCGCCAGGCGACCATCGGCCCCCTGTTCGCGGGCAGAAAACTGGAGGAGATCGGCTGGGAGAGCGTGCCCATGAGCGACCCCCGCATCACCGCCCACCCGGACTGGCTGGAAAGTTTGCAAAAGTGGGCGGGCAGCGGCCAGAGCTTTGAGATACACGAGACAGTCTGCTTTGCGCGCAATGGGGATAGCTGGCGGGCGTGGCTGTGCCACCCGATGACCTACCCGGCGTTTCAGCGGTCCCTGTTGTGGGAGCTGGCAGCCACCCTCCCCACGCCGGATGAGTGGGCCTATCTGTGCGGGGGCGGATGCCGCACCCTGTTCCCCTGGGGGGATGGGCTGGACTACTCCATGCACCTGCACCACTTTGAAAGCGAGGAGGACCAGGGCAGGCCCTACGACATGGAGCAGCCCAACTTCTTTGGCCTGTCCATCGCCTACGACCCCTACAAGCGGGAGCTGGTGGACGGGAAAGCGCTGACCACCTGCGGCGGCGACGGCGGCTGCAACATCTGCGGCGGCATGGGGCCTTTGCTTGGTTATCTGCCCTGTTCCCCCCACTGCAGGCCGGAGGTCCGGGCGGATGACGCGATCCACAATGGCTATGACTTTTTCCGCCCTGTTATCCGGGTGCGGACATCCGGGTGGCGAATGGTAACCCCCGAAGAGGGCGGGTAAGATGGCCGGGGCCGCCCCATGCGTCGGAACTTGTGGTATAATAGGCCAAAGAAAAGCGCAAGCAAAAAAGGAGGAGCGGCCTTGACACACATTTTTCTTTTGGAGGACGACGAGACCCTGGGGCGGGGCGTCGCCATGGCGCTGACCGGGCCGGAGGCATCGGTCGCCTGCCGCTCCACCCTGGCCGGCGCCCGGGAGGCGCTGGCGGCGGAGCGCTTTGATTTGCTGGTCCTGGACGTCAACCTGCCCGACGGCAGCGGCCTGGAGCTGCTGCGGCAGCTGCGGGCCGGGGGCGACCGCACCCCGGCCATTCTGCTGACGGCCAACGACCTGGAGCTGGACGAGGTCACCGGGCTGGAGGCCGGGGCGGACGACTACATCACCAAGCCCTTTTCCCTGGCGGTGCTCCGCGCCCGGGTGAACGCCCAGCTCCGGCGGGGCGCTTGCGCGGCGCCCCGCGCCCTGTCCGTGGGCCCTTTCACCTTTGATTTCGACCGGATGGACTTCCGCCGGGACGGGGCGGCGGTAGAACTGAGCAAAACCGAACAGCGCCTGCTGCGGGTGCTGGTAGAAAACCGGGGCCACACCGTGCCCCGGGCCACCCTGGTGGACCGGGTGTGGACGGACGGCGCGGAATTTGTGGAGGAAAACGCCCTGTCCGTCACGGTCAAGCGGCTGCGGGGCAAGCTGGAGGCGGACCCCGCCAAGCCTGAATATCTGAAAACGGTGTACGGCATCGGCTACATCTGGGAGGCGAAGCCATGACCGGGTATGTGCTCGCGGGCGCGGCGGCGCTGCTGGCACTGGCGGTGGTCTTTTATGACCGCTGGCGCACCGCCCGCACCATCCGGCGGCTGGACGAGATGCTCACCGCCGCCATGGAGGGCAGCTTTTCCGAAAGTTCTTTTGACGAGAGCCGCCTCTCCGCCCTGGAGAGCCGGCTGGCCCGGTATCTCGCGGCCAGCGCCCTGTCCGCGCGGAATGTGCAAGAACAAAAGGACCGGGTCAGCACCCTGGTCTCCGACATCTCCCACCAGACCAAGACCCCGGTGGCCAACCTGCAGCTCTATGCCCAGCTGCTGGCGGAACAGCCCCTCACGCCGCAAGGGCAGGACTGTGCCGCCGCCATCTCCGCCCAGGCGGACAAGCTCCAGACCCTCATCGAGGCGCTGGTCAAGACCTCCCGCCTGGAGACGGGCATCCTGGCCCTGCACCCCCAGCCCGGCGAGATCGCACCGGCGGTGGAGCGGGCGGTGGCCCAGCTCGCCCCCAAGGCGGTGGAAAAGGGCGTCGAACTGGCCGCCGGGCTCACCGAGGGCACGGCGGTCTTTGACGCCAAGTGGACGGAGGAGGCGCTGTGCAACCTGCTGGACAACGCCGTCAAGTACACCCCCGCCGGCGGGGCGGTGTCGGTGGAGGTCAAAAACTACGAGCTGTTTTCCGCCATCCGGGTGAGCGATACGGGGCCGGGCATCCCCGAGGATGAGCAGGCCAAGATCTTCGGGCGGTTCTACCGCGCCCCCGGCGCTTATCAGACCGAGGGCGTGGGCATCGGCCTCTACCTCACCCGGCAGATCGCCGAAAATCAGGGCGGCTATGTGAAAGTGGAGAGCGCGCCGGGCAAGGGCAGCGCCTTTTCGCTGTTCCTGCCCCGGCCGTGACATTCTTTCACAACTGACACATTCCCGAAAGTGCCAGGACAGATTTGCATGGTATAGTCTGTATTGTCAAAAGACGGTACAGACTTTTTCTTTGGAGGAAACACAGCATGACGATTCTTGAGGCCCGTGACTTGAAAAAATACTACGGCGCCGGGGACACCCAGGTCAAGGCGCTGGACGGCGTGGACCTCCGCGTTGAGCCGGGCGAGTTTGTGGCCATTGTGGGCACCTCCGGCTCCGGCAAGTCCACTTTGCTCCATATGCTGGGCGGGCTGGACCGGCCCACCTCCGGCACCGTCACCGTGGACGGCAAGGACATCTTCGCTTTAAAGGACGAGGCCCTGACCATCTTCCGCCGCCGGAAGATCGGCTTTGTGTTTCAGTCCTACAATCTGGTGCCGGTGCTCAGCGTGTGGGAAAACATCGTCCTGCCGGTGGAGCTGGACGGAAGAAAGGTGGACAAAGCCTTTGTGGAGGAGGTCGTCGCCACCCT
>DXAC01000022.1 GCA_019117205.1 Candidatus Allofournierella merdigallinarum
TGGGCGCCGGGGTGGGCGCGGCGGTGGGCGCGGTGCCCGAAGAGGCCCCGGCGGAGGGGGTGGGCGAGGGGCTGACGGAGGGCTTGGGGCTGGCGGAGGCGTCCGGCGTGGCGGAGGGCGTCGGGCTGGGAGACGCCTCCCCGTCCGGGGTGGCCTCCGGCTCCACCGTCTCACCGCCGCCCACCTCGCTCAGGGGGCGGTCCTCCTCGGGCATCCCCGCCTCCTCCTGCACGTCGCTGGAGGTGGCGCCGCCGGTGACATACCAGTTCAGCCAGTACTGGCCCAGGGTGGTCAGGTCAGGGGTGGAGAGGCCCTGGCTCTGGTACACCGCCAGGGGCATCAGCGGCTCTTCGGCGGGGGCCACCAGGTTGCCGAACAGGATGGCCGCCTCGTTGTCCCGCAGCTGGCGGCCGGTGATCACCAGCATCCGGCCGTCCTCGCCGTCCGCCACCAGGGTGACGAAGGCGTCGCCGTCCCGCAGGTCGGCGGGCATCTCGTAGAGGCTGCGGGCCTTGACCCCCAGCACAAAGGTGAGGTAATCCTCGTAGTTGGACAGGTCCTGCAGGCCGTACAGGTCAAAGGCGGACTCGCCCGTTTCGGCGGGATCCCACTCGTAGACGGCGGCCACCTTGTACCGGTAATCGCCCTCGGCGGTGTACAGGGTGAAGCCGCTGTTCTGCCGCAGCACCTCCTCCCGGGCCATCTCCCCCAGCTGCTCCATGGAGGCGGCGGGGCAGCGCAGGATCACGTTGCTCTGGCTCTGGCCCAGCGTCTCGGGGCCGGTGAAGCGGGTCAGCGGGTCCTCGGCGGCGCTCACCGTGCCGGGGGTGGCGTCGGGGGCCGGCGCCCCGGCGGCGTAGACCAGCGCGCCCTCCAGCTGGGGCAGGGCCAGGTAGGCGGCCACCCCCTGCTGCTTCTCCTGCTGGGCAAGCAGGTAGTCCCGGGCGGCGGTGTCGTAGTCGGCGGTGCCGTAGCCCACGTCGCCCAGCACGCTGCCGCCGCCGGGCAGCTTGCCGCCCAGCCACACCCACAGGCCCACCCCGCCGGCGATGACCACCGCCAGCAGCACGCTGGCGATGATCCGCCCCCAGTGGGGGCCGGCGGGCTTGTCCTGGGTCTCCGCGGGCAGCTGGGCCTCGTCGTCAAAGAGCAGCTGGGCCGCGGTGGCCAGCTGTTCGCCGGGGGTCAGCAGCTCACCGGGGGCCACCGCCGCCTTGCCGGCAAAGGGCGCCGGGGCAGCCGGCTGGGCCGCGGGGGCGGTCGGCGCGGGGGCAGGATCTTTCTGCGCGGCCGGCGCGGGCGTCTCGGCGGGCGCGGCGGCCGGCGTCGGCGCGGGGCCGGCCACCACCCGGGGGGCGGCCAGGCCCGCCAGCGCGGCCTCCGGCAGCTGGGGCACCGGGGCGGGGCCGCCCAGCTTGAACCGCTCCACAAAGGGGTCCATGTCCAGGCCCAGGGCCATGCGGCGGAGCATGTCCAGCAGCCAGCCGGCGGCCAGGCCCTTTTCGTCCGCGGAGGGGGGCAGCGGGTGCATCCAGGCGTATTTCAGCCCGCACACCAGCACAAAGCCGGGGCGGGCGCCGTCGGCAGGCTGGTAGGCGGCCGCCCAGTCCGCCCCGGACACCCGCAGCGCCTCGTGGGCGCGGCCGGCCACCGGCTGCACCGGGCAGTCGGGGTATCTTTTCAACAGGCGGGCGGGGGGCGCGATGCGCCCGCCCTTTTTGGGGTGGGCGTAGCTCTGGGCGCCGAAGTCGTACACCGCCCCCGCCTGCTCGCAGCCGGCGAAAGCGTCGTTCAGCAGGCTGCCGGTGGCCTCGTCGGCGGCCACCACCAGCCGCCCGGCCTTGGCCAGGGCCTGCACCGCGGTGGCGGCCAGGCTCTCCTCGCCCACGCAGAACACCGCGTCGCCGAAGCGGCTGGTGAAATAGCTCTGCCACCGGCGGCAGGCCTCGTCGGCGGCCTGCCGGCTGGCGGCCCGGGCGGTAACGCACACCGCGTACTCCCCGTTCTTCATCAGCAGGTTCAGCCCGGGGCAGCCCTGGGCCGCCGCCTGGCGGAGGATCTGGGTGACCTGCTCCTGCTGGGGCCCGAACAGCCGCAGTACCAGGGAGGAGGTATACTGTTCCATGGTGTTCACCTCTTATTCCGGGATATCTTGGGCGCGCAGCGCGCCGGGAATGGGCAGCCCCAAGACCAGCCGGCGGGCGGCGTCCAGGGCGTTGCTGGAGGCGGCGCGGCGGATGGTGGCCCGGTCCCGCCGGCCGATGTCCAGCCGCTTTACAAAGACCTGGTCCCCCCTTGCCGCGCCCAGCCAGACCAGGCCCACCGGCTTTTCGGGGGTGCCGCCCCCGGGGCCGGCGATGCCGGTGAGGGCCACGGCCACATCCGCGCCGGCGGCCCGGGCGGCTCCCGCCGCCATGGCGGCGGCCACCTGGGGGCTCACCGCGCCGTGTTTTGCCAGCGTGTCGACGCCCACCCCCAGCAGCTTCTGTTTTGCCTCGTTGGCATAGGTGACAAAGCCGAAGCCGAACACCTCGCTGGCGCCCGGCACGGCGGTGATCCGCTGGCTCACCAGGCCGCCGGTGCAGCTCTCGGCGGTGGCAAGGGTCAGACCCTTTTGCGCCAGGGCCTCCACCAGGGCCTGCTCCAGGCCCTGCTCCCCCTCGCCGTAGATGTACTGCCCCGCCAGCCGGTAGAAGTTTTGGGCGTAGTCCCGGCAGGCGGCCAGGGCCTGCGCCTCGTCGGGGGCGGCGGCGGTGATGCGGATGGTCAGCTCCGCGGGCTTGGCGTAGACGGCGGCGGTGGGATTTTCGTTCCGGAACAGGTGGCCCAGCAGCTCCTCGGCGTGGCTCTCGCCGATGCCGCAGAGCCCCAGCACCAGGCTTTTGAGCACCCGCCGCTGCCCCTTTTGCAAAAAGGGCTCCACGGCGCTTTTCCACAACGGCTCCAGCTCGCCCGGCGGGCCGGGCAGCAGCACCGCCCGCCTGCCGCGGGCCTCAAACCACACCGCCGGGGCGGTGCCGTTGGGGTTCTCGAACCAGCCGCCCTTTGCGGGCACCATCGCCTGCTTTTCGTTGTTGGCGGGGGTGGTGCGGCCGGTGGAGGCGAAAAAGGCCCGGATGGACTCCATCACCGCCGGCTCGTAGCGCATTTCGTCCCCAAAGCAGCGGGCCACCGTCTCCTTGGTCAGGTCGTCCGCCGTGGGGCCAAGGCCCCCGGAGAACACCAGCAGATCGCTTCGCTCCATGGCCTGCCGCACCGCCGCCTCCAGCCGGGCGGGGTTGTCCCCCACCACCTGCTGATGCAGCACGTCAAAGCCCAGCGCCGCCAGCCGGCGGGCCAGAAAGCGGGCGTTGGTGTTCAAAATGTCACCCAGCAGCAGCTCGGTGCCCACACAGATAATCTCGGCGGTCAAGTTTCTTCCCCCTTTTCCGGGCGGCCCGGCGCGTTCACAGCAGCAGGTCGTCCTCCTGCCCGGCGGGCTGTTTCATGTCGATGCGGATGCGCTCCACCCCGTCGGCGGCCTGCTTTTCCAGCCAGAGCAGCTCCGGCATGGCGGCCTCGGCGGCCTGTACCTCGGCCAGGGTGGGCTTGGTCTTGGGATGGGGCGGGGTGAAGATGGTGCAGCAGTCCTCATAGGGCAGGATGCTGGTCTCAAAGGTGCCGATGCGCCGGGCCACCGCCACGATCTCGGTCTTGTCCATGCCGATGAGCGGGCGCAGCACCGGCAGGTCCTGGGCCGCGTCGGTGCAGGCCAGGGCCATCAGGGTCTGGCTGGCCACCTGGGCCAGGCTCTCGCCGGTGACGATGGCCTTGGCCTCGATCTCGCCGGCGATGCGGTTCGCAATGCGCATCATGCTGCGGCGCATGAGCACGGTGAACAGCACGTCCGGCGCGTGGTCCCGGATGTACTCCTGGGGGGTGGTGTAGGGCACCACATACAAAACGCAGCTGCCGGTGTAGCCGCTGACGATCTGGGCCAGGGTCTGCACCTTGCGCTTGGCCGCCTCGCTGGTGTAGGGGGGGCTGGCAAAGTGGATGTGATGCAGCGCCAGGCCCCGCCGGGCCATGTACCAGGCGGCCACCGGGCTGTCGATGCCGCCGGACAGCATGTTCACCGCCCGGCCGCTGGTGCCCACCGGCAGCCCGCCGGGGCCGGGCACCTTGGGGCCGTGGATGTAGGCGCCGTAGTCCCGCACCTCCACCATCACCACGATGTCCGGGTGGTGGACGTCCACTTTCAGATGCGGGTGTTTGGAGAGCAAAAAGCCCCCCAGCTGCCGGCTGATCTCCGGGCTCTTCATGGGAAAGGACTTGTCCGAGCGCTTGGCTTCCACCTTGAATGTCCGCACGCCCCGCAGCGTCTCGCCAAGATAGGCCTCCGCGGTGGCCTGGATGGTCTCAAAGTTCTTTTCGCACACCGCCGCCCGGCTCAGCGCCGCCAGGCCGAACACCTGGCTGACCCGCCGGAACGCCTCGTCCACATGGGCGGCGGCCTCTTCGTCCCGGGGCTCCACATACATGGTGCTCTGGGCCTTGTACACCTGGAACTTGCCCAGCTCCCGCACCCGAAAGCGCAGGGCCTTGGCCAGCGCCGCCTCAAAGGTGGCCTTGTTCAGGCCTTTCAGGGCCATCTCGCCCTGATAGCACAAAATAACTTCTTTCATCCCGTCTCTCCTTGCCGCCCCCCGGGGCGTTGTTTCAGCGCAGTTTCGCCAGCGTTTTCAGGCCCTGTTCCAGGCCGGTGAGCAGAGCGTCCACGTCCTGCTCGGTGTTCTCGGCGCAAAAGCTCACCCGCAGCGCGGTGTCGATGCGCCGCTCTTCCAGGCCCATGGCCGCCAGGGTGTGGCTGGCCGCCCCCCTGGAGCAGGCCGACCCGCTGGACACATACACCCCCGTCTGTTCGAGGTAATGGAGCATCGTCTCGCTCTTCACCCGCATGGTGCTGAAGTTCAGCACCTCGCTCACCGCGTCCTCCGGGCTGTTGAGCACCACGTCCAGGCCGGCGAGCCCCGCCCGCAGCCGGGCGTTCAGCGCCGCCACATGGGCCGCCCGGGCGGCAAAGGTCTTTTCCATCCGGCGGGCGGCGGTGGCAAGGCCCACCGCGTAGGGCAGGTTCTCGGTGCCGGGGCGCACCCCCTGCTCCTGGCCGCCGCCGTGGCCCTTTTCCTGGCCGCCGCCCAGGTAGGGCGGCCGGATGTTGTACCCCCGGCGCAGGTAGAGCGCCCCCACCCCTTTGGGGGCGTGGATCTTGTGGCCGCTGACGGTGTAGCTGTCGATGTTCTCCAAACTCACCGGCACACGCATCCAGGCCTGCACCCCGTCCACATGCACGGCGGTGCGGGGGTTGGCCGCCTTCACCCGGGCGGCCAGCCTCTTCACGTCCTGCCTTGCGCCCGTCTCGTTGTTCACCTGCATACAGGTGACCAAAATGGTGCCCTTGTCCACCCGGTCGGCCAAAGCGTCCACGTCCAGACGGCCGTCCGCGCCGGGGGCCACGAAGTCCACCTCGAAGCCCTCCTCGGCCAGGCGGGCCAGGGGCAGCGCTGCGCTGGGGTGCTCGAAGCCGCTGGCCACGATCTTTTTGCCCCAGCTTCGCCGGGCCAGCGCCGCGCCCAGCAGGGCGATGTTGTTGCTCTCGCTGCCGCAGCCGGTGAAGAACACCTGCCCCGGCTCGGCTCCCAGGGTGCGGCCCACGATGTTCCGGGCCTTTTCCAGCAGCTCTTTCGACTCCACGCCGGGGGTGTACAGGCTGGAGGGGTTGCCCCAGTGGCCGGTCATCGTCTTGTAAATGGCGTCCGCCACCTCCGGGGCCACCCGGGTGGTGGCGGCGTTGTCCAGATAATGCAGCGCCTCGTTGTCGATCATTTTCCCTCGCCCGCCTTTTACCATAAGTATATTTTTGCAGGAATATCCGCGCTGTCGCCTCTTCGCCCGGCGGCAGGCCATACCAATACAGAGTATATTATAGCACAACACCGGCGGGCGGCACAAGGGCGGCGCGCCGGGCGGCGGCCAGGAAAAAGCAGGCGGGGCGGCGCGGCCCCGCGACCGGGCGCGGAAAGTTTTGCGGCGGGCCTTGTAACCGGCGGCCGGTTCTGCTACCATGGGTATTGTAAGAAAAGCAGGGGCTTTGGCCCCGGAAGTGACAGAAAGGGTGGCGCGCATGAAAACCGATATCCAGATCGCCCAGGAGGCGACGCTGAAGCCCATCACCGAGATCGCGGCGGGGCTGGGCCTCTCGGAGGAAGACATCAGCCTTTACGGCAAATACAAGGCCAAGATCGACCATCGGCTGGCCAAAAAGGGCGAAAAGCAGGGCAGGCTGATCCTGGTCACCGCCATCAGCCCCACCCCGGCGGGGGAGGGCAAGACCACCATCAGCTGCGGGCTGGCGGACGCGCTGAACGCCCTGGGCAAAAAGACCATGCTCTGCCTGCGGGAGCCGAGCCTGGGGCCGGTGTTCGGCATCAAGGGGGGCGCGGCCGGCGGCGGCTACGCCCAGGTGGTGCCCATGGAGGACATCAACCTGCACTTCACCGGCGACCTGCACGCCATCGGTGCGGCCAACAACCTGCTGGCGGCCATGGTGGACAACAGCATCTACCAGGGCAACCCCCATAACATCGACCCCCGCCAGGTCACCTGGAAGCGGTGCGTGGACATGAACGACCGGCAGCTGCGCTACGTCACCGACGGGCTGGGTGGCAAGGTGAACGGCACCCCCCGGGAGGACGGCTTCGACATCACGGTGGCCAGCGAGATCATGGCCATCTTCTGCCTGGCCACCGACCTGGCGGACCTGAAAGCGCGGCTTGCCCGCATCGTGGTGGGCTACACCTACGCCGGCGAACCGGTCACCGCCGGCCAGATCGGCGCGGCGGGGGCGATGACCGCCCTGCTGAAAGACGCTTTCGACCCCAATCTCGTCCAGACGCTGGAGAACAACCCCGCCATCATCCACGGCGGGCCCTTTGCCAACATTGCCCACGGCTGCAACAGCGTGATGGCCACCCGGCTGAGCCTTTCCCTGGCGGACTATGTGGTCACCGAGGCGGGCTTCGGCGCGGACCTGGGCGCGGAGAAATTTCTGGACATCAAGTGCCGCATGACCGGCCTTGCCCCCAACGCGGTGGTGCTGGTGGCCACCGTGCGGGCGCTGAAGCACCACGGCGGCTGCCCCAAGGACCAGCTGGGGGTGCCCAATGTGGACTACCTGAAAGCGGGGGCGGCCAACCTGGCCCGCCATGTGGAGAACATGCGCGGTTTCGGGGTGCCGGTGTGCGTGGCCATCAACGCCTTCCCCACCGACAGCGCCGAGGAGCACGAGTGCCTGCGGGACATCTGCGCCGACCTGGGCGTGCCCTGCGAGCTGGCCACCGTCTTTGCCGACGGGGGCAAGGGGGGCCTGGAGCTGGGCAAGGCGGTGCTGAGCATCCTGCAGCCGGAGACGAAGCTCAACTTCACCTACCCGGACGAGGCCTCCCTGGCGGAAAAGGTGGACGCGGTGGCGAAGAAGATCTACCGGGCCGCGGCGGTGAACTGGAGCGCCCCCGCCAAAAAGGCCCTGGACAAGATCGAGGCCATGGGCTACGGCCGGCTGCCGGTGTGCATCGCCAAGACCCAGTATTCTTTCAGCGACGACGCCACCCTGCTGGCCGCGCCGGAGGGCTTTGCCATGACCGTGCGGGACGTGCGCCTTTCCGCCGGCGCGGGGTTCGTGGTGGTGATCATGGGCAACATCATGACCATGCCCGGCCTGCCCAAAAAGCCCGCCGCCGAGAACATCGACGTGGACGAGAACGGCCGCATCACCGGCCTGTTCTGAGCCCGGACGCAACATGAGCCGCCTCCCGATGGAGGCGGCTCATGTTTTTCAGCCATTTTCAGCGGCCGCAGCCGCCGCAGGCGGCGCAGGCGCCCTCGGCGGGGCGGCCGAACACCTGCTCGTAGAGCCGGTGGGCGGTGGGGGTGGCGGCAAGGCCGCCCTCGGCGGTCTCTTTCAGGGCGGGGGACATGGCGTCCCCCACCTTTTTCATCGCCCAGATGACCTCGTCGGCGGGGATGGCGCTTCGGATGCCCGCCAGCGCCAGCTCGGCGGCCACAAAGGCCCCCGCCACGCCGGCGGCGTTGCGCTTGATGCAGGGGATCTCCACCAGGCCGGCCACCGGGTCGCACACCAGGCCCAGGATGTTTTTCAGGGCGATGGCCACCGCCTGGGCCACCTGGTCGGGGCTGCCCCCCGCCAGCTCGGTCAGGGCGGCGGCGGCCATGGCGGCGGCGCTGCCGCACTCGGCCTGGCAGCCCCCCTGGGCCCCCGCCACGCTGGCGGCGTTGGTGATGACCATGCCCACCGCGCTGGCGGTGAACAGGGCCATGACGCAGGCGTGTTCCGAGTAGCCCTTTTCGCTTTGCATGGTGAGCAGGGCGGCGGGCAGGATGCCGCAGCTGCCGGCGGTGGGGGCGGCCACCACCCGGCCCATGGCCGCGTTGAGCTCGCTCACCGCCAGCGCCCGGTACAAAGCGCCTCCCAGCACCGGGCCGGTGAGGTTCTGGCCCCGCTCCACCGCCCGGCGCATCCGGGCGGCGTCGCCTCCCGACAGGCCGCTGGCGGAGCGCAGGCCCTCGTCGCACCCCGGCTGGATGCAGGCGGCCATCACCGCGAAGCGGCCGCGCATCTCGTCGTACACCTGCTGCTCGGTGCGCTCCAGCTGGGCCGCCTGCTGGCACAGCACCAGCTCGGAGATGGGCCGGCCCTGTTCGGCGGCGGCCGCCGCCAGCGCGGCGATGGAGTCGTATTTCAGTTGGTCTTTCAAGGCAGGGGCCTCCCTTTTCTGTCAGATGGGCTGGAGCATGGTGGAGGAGAGGATGTTGGGCAGTGCCTCCACCTGCCGGTTCAGCGCCGGGTCGAAGCGGCCGTCCATCTCGATGGTCATCACCGCCTCGCCCCCCTTTTCCTGGCGGGCCAGCCGGAAGTTGCAGATGTTCACCCCGTGGGCGGCCAACAGGTCGGTGACGGCGGCGATGGTGCCCGGCGCGTCCCGGTGGAGCACGATCAGGGTGGTGTACTGGCCGGTGATCTGCACCTCCATGCCGTTCACCGCGGTGATCAGGATATTGCCGCCCCCCACGCTGGCCCCCTGCAGGGTGACGGTGCGCCCCGCGGCGTCGGTCAGGGCGATGCGGGCGGTGTTGGGGTGGGCGTCGTCCAGCTCCACCGTGCCGATGGTCACCGCCAGCCCCGCCGCCGCGGCCAGCTCCGGCGCGTGGCGGATGCGCTCGTCGTCGGGGGCCATGCCCAGGATGCCGGCGATCAGGGCCTTGTCGGTGCCGTGGCCCTTGTAGGTCTTGGCGAAGCTGCCGTGCAGCCGGATGTCCGCCCGCACCGGCTCGGCGGCCAGCAGCGCCCGGGCCACCCCGCCGATGCGGGCCGCCCCGGCGGTGTGGCTGCTGGAGGGCCCGATCATCACCGGGCCCAGGATATCGAATACGTTCATACAACCGCTCCTTATTTTTTCCGCAGGGCCCACAGGGCCGCCAGCACCAGCACAAA
>DXAC01000023.1 GCA_019117205.1 Candidatus Allofournierella merdigallinarum
GGCCTCCTCCACCGCCGCGGCGGTGCGCGCATCGGTGCGGGCGTAGTCCTCTTTCGCCCGGTCCAGACTCTGCCGGGCAAAAGCCACCGAACTGCCGTCCGCTGCGGTGGAAGCGCTTAGCCGGGCAAGCTGGGCCTCCTGCTGGGAGCGGGTGGCCTTTGCCGCGTCCAGCGCGTCCTGCAACTCCTCCAGTTCCAGCAGGACAAGCGCCTCCCCCTCCTTGCACTGCTGGCCGGCGGCCACATAGAGGGCGGCCACCGTGACCCCCGCGGGCAGGGCAAGCGCCTCGCTTTGTCCCGCCGTGATAGTGGCGGAGACGGAGGCTTTCTGCACGATGGTGCCCCGGGTGGGCGAGGTCAGGCTCACCCGGGCCAGCGACGCGCCGAAAACGCCCCGCGCCACCAGGGTGAGCACCGCCATGGCGGCGAAAAAGCGCAGGGCGTACCGGCCGGGGAGGGGCGTGCGGCGCAGCGCCAGGCCCAGGGCGGCCCAGGGCGCCGCCGTCAGCGATCGTATCGTTTTGTTCACGTCTTTCATCCCATCACATTCCATCGTTTATCCGGGCGGAGAGCCCGATGCCCCGTTCCAGGGCGGTGCGTCCCGTCAAAAACAGCAGCAGCGGCGGGGCGAGCATCAGCAGGCTGGCGGCCAGAGAGAGGCCCAGGTCCTCCGCCGTGGCGTTGGAGAGGTAAAGGCTCAGGGGCCAGTGGGTCTTGTCCTGCAAAAACATCATCGGCTGCTCGATGGCGTTCCAGGCTTCGATGAAGCCCAGGGTGGCCGCGCTTAAGACGGCGGGCAGCCCCAGGGGCAGCCCCACCGAGAAAAAGCAGCGCAGGGGGCCCGCGCCGTCCAGGGCGGCGGCCTCCAGAAGACTGTCCGGCACCGCGTCGAAGCCCTTTTTGATGATAAACACCGGAAAAGCGGAGAACGCCCCCGGCAATATCACCGCCAGGGGGGTGTCCATCAGGCGAAGCCTGTCCAGCACCAGGTAGTTGGGCACCATGGTGATCTGAAAGGGCAGCACCATCAGCACCAGGTAAACGGCGAACAGCCCCCGCCGAAAGGGAAAACGCAGCTTGCTGAACGCCCAGGCCGCCGGGGCGGCCACCGCCAGCTGCCCCGCCACCTGGGGAAAGGCCAGCAGGCAGCCGTTCCAGAACATGGAGAACACCTCCGGCGTGTCCAGCAGCAGCCGCACCAGCGATCTCAGGGTGGGCCAGCTGGGCACAAGGCACCAGAAAGCCCGTGTCTGCGCCCCGCTTTCCAGCGCCGGGCCAAGGGTGAGGCGAAGTTCGTCCTCCGGCGTGAGCGCCCCCATGACCATCGTCCAGAGCACCCACCAGGTGAACAGGGCCAGCAGCGTCAGCGCCGCCAGGCAGAACATCCGTTTCAACATTGCGCCTCCCTCCGCCGCAGCCGGCGGCGCAGCGCCCACAGCGCTCCCGCCCCGGCCAGCATCACGCCCACCACGATCACCGCCGCGGCGGTGATGCGCCCCAGCTCCAGGCTGAGGAACCAGTTGTTGAACAGATGCTGCAAAAGATACATGCTCTCGTGGGGGTAGCTGCCCGCCACGAGGTAGGCCTCCCGGAACACCTTGAAGCTGTTGATAAGGCTCAACAGGGCGGTAAGGCCAAGGGTGGGCCCAAGGCCCGGCCAGGTGATGGCCCAAAAGGCCTGCCAGGCGTTCGCCCCGTCCACCGCGGCGGCCTCGTACTGGCTTTGGGGGATGCGGTCCAGCCCGGCGGCCCAGAGCACCATGTCATAGCCGCTGTTCTTCCACAGGTAGGTGGCGATGAGCACCCAAAAGGCGGCGCCGGTGCCCATGAAGTCCACCGGCTGCGCCCCCAGGGCCGCCAGCAGGGCGTTGGCCAGGCCGCTTTCGGAGAAGATCACCCGCCACAGCAGCACGATGCTGGCCACCGGCACCGCCAGCGGCAGCAAAAAGGTGGTGGAAAACACCCGGCCCCGCCGCCCCGCCGCCCGGGTGAGCAGCGCCAGCACAAGGCTCAGCGCCAGCAGCGCCGGGATGCACACGCACAAAAAGCGGGCCGAGTTTGCCGCCGCCATGCGAAAGGCGCCGTTGGCCAGCACCGTTTTATAGTTGGAAAAGCCCACGCACCGCCGGCCCAAAGCGTCGGTGAAGCTGCGGCGCACCACCTCCAGAAAGGGCAGCAGATAGAACACCGCGGTGCCCGCCAGGCTGGGCGCCAGCAGCAGCGCCGCCGCCCGCCTTTCCTGCCGCAGGCCGGGCCGCAGGGGTTTATTGCTGTTCCGCGAGATAAAGTTTAAGCGCATCCTCCACCCCCGCCTGGGCCTGTTCCAGTGTGGTCTTGCCCCCGATGAGGGCCGTTGCGTTCTTCAAAAGGGCGTCGCTTACCGTCTCGTCCGGCATGGTCACCGGCGTCTTCAGCGCGTCCACCAGCTGCCGGACGTTCTGCTTCGTTTCCTCCTTTTTGCAGCAGGCGTTGATGCTGGCCTCCAGCGCGTCGGCGCGCACCGGCATACCGTCCTGCTGCCAGGTGGACTGTACCTCGTCCCCAAAGAGCACCGCCAAAAACTGGCCCGCCTCCTCCTTGCGGGCGCTGGCGGCGGAGATGCCCGCCATCGCCCTGGGCAAAAAGGCGCCCTCGCACAGGCCGGGGCGCAGCGCCACCGAGTAGTCGTCGCTCTCGCTGCGGGCCGCCGCTACATAGGCGGGGGTGGTCATTGTGTCCCAGGCCATGGCGGCGTTGTGGGTGAAAAAGCACTCGTAGCCGCCGTCGCCGTAGGCCACGGCCTCACCGCCGGCGTCCCCCGCCACCACCGCATTGGTCATCAGGTTTTTGTAGCCGTCCATGCCGTAATAGGCGCCCACCTGCCGCACGAAGTCCAGCACCTGGGCCACCGCCTCGCCGTTCACCCCGTTCTCTGTCAGGGCCGGGGCGCTGGTCTCCAGCGCGAAGTCCAGCAGCTGCTCTGCGCTGATGAAGCCCAGGCCGTAGGGCTCGTCCAGCGGCTCGTAGTAGTCGTTCACCTGGCAGTCCCAGGCGGGGCGGGCGGCCTTCTCCAGCAGCCAGCCGGCAAGGCTTTCCAGGCTGGAAGCCGCCGCCAGGTCCGCCTCGGTGCCCACCAGCACCGGCACCGCGAAGCGGGCGGGCAGCGCGTAAACAGAGCCGTCCTGCCCCACAAAGGGGGCGGCGATGTTGTCCACAAGGCTTTGGGTGTCCACCCAGGGGGAGAGGTCCTCCAGAAGGCCCCGCTCCTGATAGGCCCGCCAGTCCAGCCCGTCCAGGATGATCACGTCCGGGCCGGAGCCCGCCAGCAGGGCGGTGTTCAGCGCGGTGATGGCGTCGGCGGCAGCCCCGCCGCTCTCCAGGGCGATCTGGTAGTCCACCGTGCGCTCGGGATACTGCGCCTCGTACTCGTTGATGGCCGCCCGCACCGTGTCGCTGTTTTCCAGGCTCCACACCACCAGCGTCTCGCCCGAGGCGCGGGCGGGGGCGCTCTCGTCCCAGAACAGCCGGTAGACATGGCCGCTGTAAGAGGTGCCGCTTTCGCCGTCGGCGGCGCTCTCCAGGGTCACCGCCAGAAAGCTCCCGTCCCCGCAGCGGCAAAGGCCCATCAAGGTGGCGGAGCCCGCCGAGAGCACCGTGCCCGCGCCGTCCACCACCAGCTCCGCCAGGTCGCCCCCCTTGGCCAGCCGGTAGATGCCTTTCTGAGAGGCGTAGTAATAGTTGCCCTCCCCGTCGGCGCAGGCGGCAAAGGCCGCGTCGGAGGCGTCGGGCAGGTTGTCAAACACGGCGGTCATGGTGCCGTCCGCCCCGGTATACAGCAGCTGCACGCCGCTCTCCTGATAGGAGAGGCTGTAAAACGCGCCAGTGGCGGTGGGGTCCGCCGCCATGCCGGAGATGAAGCTGCTCCCAAGGCCCCCCAGCAGCTCGGTCATCTCGGTGTACGCGCCGGTGGCAAGGTCCAGCTTCCAGGCGCTCATCGTGCTCATCATGCCGTTTTCGTCCACCAGGGCGGAGGGCACGTCCCCGGAGGCGGGCACCAGGATGCGCCCCAGCAGCAGGACCTCGCCGCCGCCCAGGGGCTGCAGGTCGCTCACCTCCACGATGCTCTCGGGCAGGGCGATCTGCCGCAGCGTCTCGCTGCCCGCGTCCTGCACCCACCAGCTCTGGTCGTAGCCGCCGCCGGCCTCGGTCACGGCGGTGATGAAACAGCCGCCATCCGGCAGAAGCCGGGTGGTTCCCAGGTAGTCGGCCCCGGTCTGCTGCATCCAGTCGGTGGGCTGCTCCTGCCAGGCGGCGCCGTTGTCGGCGCTGGTCCACAGGGTCGCGGAGCCGTCGCCGCCCTTTTCCAGCAGCAGCAGGGAGCCGTCCTCCAGCAGCACCGGCTTTTCATAGCTGCGGGCGCCTTCGCCGGGGGTGACCTCCTCCTGCCGCCAGCGGCCGGTGGCCCCGGCGGCGCCGGACGCGCCGGACGTACCTGACGCGCCGGAAGAGCCGGAGGCCGCCTCCTCGCCGCAGCCAAAGAGGCCGGCGGCCATCGCCGCCGCCAGCGCAAAGGCCGCGGCCCGTTTTGCAAGGGTGAGCTTTTTCATGTTGCTTTTCTTCCTTTCCGCCCGAATATGGGGTATGGCTCCAGTATAGCGGGGCCGGCTGGAAAAAACCTTGAAAGAGAATGGGCCCCTTTCAAGATTTCTTCAAGGAAAGGGGTGTATAATAGCAAAAGAAAGGAGGTGCCGCCATGCGGATCCTGCTCATCGAGGACGACGAAGCCCTGCGGGCGGTGCTGGTCCCCGTGCTGGAAAAGGCGGGCTTTGGCTGTGACGAGGCCGCCGACGGGGCGGGCGGCCTGGCGCTGCTTTTGCAAAACCCCTACGACGCGGCGGTGGTGGACCGGATGCTGCCCGCCCTTTCGGGGCTGGAGCTGGTGCGGGCCGCCCGGCGGGCGGGCTGCACCGTGCCGGTGCTGATGCTCACGGCGCTGGGCCGTGTGGAGGACCGGGTGGAGGGCCTGGGCGCCGGGGCGGACGACTACCTGATAAAGCCCTTTGACAACCGGGAGCTCATCGCCCGGCTGCGGGCGCTGGGCCGCCGCCCGGCCCACACGCTGGAAAGCGCCCTGCTGCGCTTTGGCGATGTGAGCCTGGACCCGGCGGCGCTGACCCTGGCGGGGCCGGCGGGTACGGTGCGCCTTTCCAGAAACGAGAACGCCCTGCTGGAGGCGCTGCTGCGCCGGGCGGGCCAGCTGGCGAGCCGGGACGTGCTGTTCTGCGCCGTGTGGGGGGCGGAGGACTTTGTGGAGGAGGGCAACCTGGACAGCTACATCCACTTTGTGCGCCGCCGCCTTGCCACCGTGGGCAGCCGGGCGGCTATCCGCACCGTGCGGGGCATGGGCTACTGCCTGGAAGCGGGAGGTGACGGGCCATGATTCGTTCCCTGCGCCTGCGGCTGACGGGGCTGTATGCCCTGCTCTCGGCGCTTGTGCTGGCTGCGGCCCTTGTGGCGGGCGCGCTTTTGGAGGCCCGGGGCCTGCGGGAGGCCGGCGACGGGAGCCTGCGGGACGCCGCCGCCGCAGTGGCGGAGCGCCTGGCCGCGTCCAGCACCCTGGCGGACAGCTGGCTGGCCGAACAGGAGCAGGCTTATGAGTGCCTTTATTATCTGGAAGACAACGGTGTGCCCCTGGAGCACACCGAAAAGAACGGTTCGGCGGCGCTGCTCACCGGCGAGGCGCTGGGCCGCTGCGCCGCGCTGGGCGCGGGCCAGAGCGACGTGTTCGATTTCCAGGCCGTCAACGGCGAGGTCTGGCGCTGCGCCGCCCTGGCCCTTGCCCCGGCCAACCTGCGCCACGGCCCCCGGCTGCTGCTGGCGCTGCGAAGCACCGCGCCGCTGAACGCCCAGTTGGCGGGGGTGGGGGCGAAATACGCCCTTTTGTGGGTGGGCGGTACGGCGCTTCTCACGGCCGCCGGTGCGCTGCTGGCGCACATCGCGTTACGACCCACCGCCGCCGCCCTGCGCCAGCAAAACGAGTTCGTCGCCGCCGCCAGCCACGAGCTGCGCGCCCCGCTCACCGTGCTCAAGAGCAGCTTGCAGGCCGCCGCTTCAGAGCCTGCCCGCCGGGACAAGCTGCTGGCCATCGCCGGCGCGGAGGTGGCGCGCTTGCAGCGCCTCACCGAGGAACTGCTGTTCCTGGCCGGGCAGAACGCCCACCTCCTGCGCCTGTGCCCCGAAGAGCTGGCGCCGGACACCTTTCTTTTGGAGGTGTGGGAGGCCTGGCGCGCGCCCCTGCGCCAGAGCGGCCACGAGCTGACGCTGGAGCTGCCGGACGAGCCTTTCGCCCCCCTTTGGGCGGACAAGGCCCGGCTGGAACAGCTCTTCACCATCCTTTTGCACAACGCCATGGAATACACGCCGCCGGGCACCGCCATCGAACTGAAAGCCGAGCGCCGGGGCGCGGGGGTGCTTTTCTCGGTGGCCGACCACGGCCCCGGCGTGCCGGACGCGGACAAGCAGCGCATCTTCCGCCGCTTTGCCCGGGGAGAAGAGTGCCGCACAGGCAAGGAACACTTCGGCCTGGGCCTGTCCATCGCACGGCAGATCGCCCTGCTCCACGGCGGAAAACTGTGGGTGGAGGACGCGCCGGGAGGCGGCGCGGTGTTCCTTTTGCAGCTGCCCGCCGGGCATTGAATCGTTGTTCATAAAGGCCCCGCCGGCACTGCGACGGCGGGGTCGCTTTGTTACTGTTCCGCCAGCCAGAGGGCCGACTCCTGCCGGGCGGTCTCCACTGCCTCATCCAGACTGGCCCCGTCCAGATAGAGCCGGGCCCCCGCGCCCACCGCGCTGCGGAGCACGGTGGAGGGGATGCTCGGCTCCATGGCCTCCAGCACGGCCAGGATGTCGGTGCCGGAGGCGGTGCCGTACTGGGCTAAGCCCTCCTCCCACTGGCTGAGCACGGCGGTTTTCAGCACCGGCACGCCGTCGTAGAGGGGCTGTTTCTGCACTTCCTCGCTCAGCATGATTTGGATGAACTGCACCGCGCCCTCGGGATTCTGGGCGCTGACGTTTACCCCTGCCGCGCAAACCGGCTGGATGCTGGTGGTGCCGGAGGCGGTGGCCAGGGCTTTCACCTCGCCGGCGTTGGCCCCTCCGACCCGGGAGGCGTAGTAGAAATCGCCGCCCAGGCTGTTCAGGGAATAGACCGGCGAGCAGAAGGCCCGGCAGATGCAGTTGGTAAAATTGCTGAGGGTGCTATTCTGAGGGTGGTAGTAGGTGCCGTCGGGCCGGTCGAAAGGCGCGCTGTTGGAAAGGCCCGCGCCGCCGCCCGCCCGGATCTGACCCAGCAGCTCATAGAAAGCGCGGCAGGCGTCCTCGTTCAGCTGCCCGCCCTGCCAGATGTCTTTGGCGTAGAGGGGATAGAAGGTGTCGAACAACTGCACGGTGTTGTAGTAGGCCAGCAGTGGCATGACCTCGTTTCGTCCGTCATCATAAATGTTCGCCTCGGCGGCCAGCAGCCCCGCCAGCGTCTCCGCGTCTTTTATCGTGGTAAGGGTGGCTTCGTCCGCGCCCGCCAGCAGCGGGAAGCACCGGGCGGGCAGGGCGAACAGGCCCTGTTCCGTTTGCCACACGCCGGTCATGTTTTCCAGCAGGCCGCTGGTGTCCACCTTGCCGGAAAGGTCTGCCAGCAGTCCCTTCTCGACGAAGCTGTCCACCGGCATGTCGTCCAGGATGAGCACATCCGGCCCCGCGCCCGCCAGCAGCTGGGTGTTCAGCTGGGTCAGGGCGTCCTCCCGGCTGCCGGTCACGGTGGTGCGGCCGTCCTCCGAGCCCTCCTCCAGGGCCCAGGTGTAGGCGGCGGCGCCGCCGGTGGCTTTCTGCCAGGCGTTCACCGCCGCCTCCACCGTGTCCGAGCGATACAGGCTGAAGATGGTCAGTTCGCCCCCGCCGGCCACGGTCAGGTCGGGGTCCCAGCGGTAGCGCAGCAGCCGGCTGTTGCCGCTGGCCATGTTGCCGTCGCTCATCTGCACGTAAAGGGTCTCCTCCGGCCCCACCACTGCCCATTGCACGAACATCCCCGGGTCGGACAGGGCGTAGCGGCCGCCGTCCAGCGCCAGCTCGGCGGTGGTGCCGCCCAGGGTGTAGTGCCAGAGCTTGTTCTGGTCGTCCAGCATGTAATAGCCGTTGGCGCTGCCGCAGAGCAGACGGCTGCCCGGCTCCACCGCCGGCAGCTCCAGCTGCACCGGCGCGCCGGCAAGGTCGCAGGCGGCCAGCTCCACGGAGCTGTTCATGGTCAGCAGAGTGTCGCCGCAGGCGGCCAGCGCCACGATGGTCGGGTCAAAGGCCTGGGCCGCCTCGCCGGCGGGCAGGGCGTCCACTTTTTGGGCGCTGCCGTTTTCCACGGCGAAGAGGGTGGTCTCGGAGGTCTTTTCCGCCCCCTCGGTGAGCACGGTCACCGACCAGTAGAGCTTGCCTGCCTGCGTGAGGTGGGCGGTGGGGTAGGCGACGCCCTGGCCCACCTGGCCGGCCAGCTGCTCAAAGCCGCTGCCCGCCTGCTCCTGCCACTGGCCGTCCTGGTCCAGGACGTACCAGTGGGCCGTCTGCCGGGAAAGGGGGGTGGCGGGGTCTTCCACCGTGAAAGCGTTCAGAACGCCGTCCACCACAAAAAGGCCCACGTTGTAGTTGTGGTCAGGGGAGATGTCCTCCTCCAGATAGCCGCCGGTGACAGGCGTGTCGGGCGTGCCGGCGGCGCCGGAGCCGGCCTCGTCCGAACAGCCCGCCAGCAGCGCGGCGGCCAGCAGGGCGGCAAGGGCCCCGGAAATGATCCTGCAAAGTTTTTCCATGCCAGTTCCTCCTTGGATGCTTGTTTGCCGCCATTGTAGCAGGGAAGTCTCTAAGTTGCCTCTAAGCTTTTTTAGAGATTGTTTAGAGCTTGGCCGTGGTAGTATAATTGTATCACTGTTCAGGAAAGGCCGGGTGGCGCTGTGAGAATTTTACTGGTGGAAGATGAAAAAGACCTGCGGGAGGCCTTGCGGGACACCCTGGCCGCCGCCGGCTACACGGTGGAATGTTGCGAAAACGGCCCCGACGGGCTGGACGCTTTGTGCTGCGGCGGCTGCGAGCTGGCCCTTTTGGACCGGCTGCTGCCGGGGATGGACGGCCTGGAGGTGCTGCGCCAGGCCCGGCAGGCGGGGTGCGCCACGCCGGTGCTGGTGCTCACCGCCCTGGACGGGGTGGGCGACCGGGTGGAGGGCCTGGACGCGGGTGCGGACGACTACCTGGCCAAGCCCTTTGCCCCCGAGGAGCTGCTGGCCCGGGTGCGGGCGCTGGGCCGCCGCCCGGCCCGGTGGGAGCCGACGGCGCTGCGCCGGGGAGACGTGGAGCTGGACGTGGCCGGCCGGGTGCTCACCGGCCCGGCGGGCGCCCGCACCCTGTCGGGGCGGGAGTGCGCTCTGCTGGAGCTTTTTCTGCACAACCCCGGCGTCACCCTGCCCCGGGAGCGCATCCTGCTCAATGTATGGGGGCCGGACAGCGAGGTGGAAAGCGGCAACATCGACAATTATATCCATCTGGTGCGCCGGCGGCTGCGGCTGGCGGGCAGCCGGATGGAGCTGGTCACCTGCCGGGGAACGGGCTACCGCCTGGAGGAGGACCCGTGCTGAGGCGGCTGCGGGCGCGCATCGCCCTGCTGGCGGCGCTGCTCACCGGCGCGGTGCTCACCGCCGCGCTGGTGTTTGCCTTTGAGGTGACCTGCCGCCAGTATACGAACAGCCGATGCTCCGCCTTTGAGGCGGCGGTGACCCAGCTGCAATACCAGTGGGATCGCTACGACCAGATGGACGGCGACTGGCTGGCCCGGCTGGAGGCCCAGAACGGCATGAAAACGCTGCTCACCGAGAACGGAAAGCCCCTGCTCCACAGCCTGCGCCTGGGTGAGGAGGAGCGGGCGCTGCTGGAGGCGGCGAAGCGGGCCGCCGAGGAACAGCAGGGGCTGCTGGCCGACGCGCCGCCCCTGGCGGGCGGCCAGAGCGCCAGCTTCACCTTTTCGGCTCAGGGCGGCGTCTGGCGGGGCGAGGTGCGGCTGGACGGCGGCGCCGGGGGCCGCTGGACGGGCCTTGTGGCGGTGCAGGACCTTGCCCCCGAGCGGGCCCACGCCCTGCGGATGGCCGCTCTGTTCGCGCTGGTGGCCGCCGCCGGCTGGGCGAGCCTTGCGCTGGCGGGCTGGTTCATCGCGGGCCGGGCGGTGCGCCCGGTGGCCCGGGCCATGGACCAGCAGCAACAATTCTTGCGTGCCGCCGGCCACGAGCTTCGCACCCCGCTGGCGGTGATCCGGGCCAACGCTGGGGCGGCCCGCTGCCAGCCGGGCCGGGCGGAGACCTACCTGGACGTCATCGACGGCGAGGCCCGGCGGATGGGGCAGCTGGTGGACGAGCTGCTGCTGCTCTCGGCCGGCGCCGCCGCCCGGGAGCGGCTGCGGCCGGAGGCGCTGGAGCCGGACACCTTTCTTCTGGACTTTGCCGAGGGCATGGAGCCGCTGGCCCGGCAGAGCGGCCGGCGGCTGGCGGTGCGCCTGCCAAAGGACGCCCCGCCGCCGGTGTGCGCCGACCGGTCCCGCCTGCGCCAGCTGCTGACCATCCTGCTGGACAATGCCCTGCGCTTTGCCCCGGCGGGCAGCAGTGTGGAGCTGGGGCTGGCGGCGCGGGGCGGCCGGGTGCGCTTTTCGGTGGCCGACCGGGGCCCCGGCGTGGCGGACAAGGACAAAAAGCGTATCTTCGAGCGCTTTTACCGGGCCGACCCCTCCGGCGACGCCGGCCACTGGGGCCTGGGCCTGGCGGTGGCCGCCGAGCTGGCGGCGCTCCACGGCGGCCGCCTCTGGGTGGAGGACGCCCCCGGCGGCGGGGCGCTGTTCCTGCTGGAGCTGCCGAGGGCAGACGACCCGGCCACCATGCAAACGGGACGGGGCCTTGACAGATAAGACGAGGAACCGCCCCGCGATGGACGCAAAGCGCCTTGACCACCACCAAGGGCGCCGGAGCGGTAAAGCCGCGAAGACCCCGGTGGGGCTTGCGGCCGGCAGGGCGGTGGACAAAGCAAAGCGGGCGTGTCCTTGTGGCGCCCGCAGCCCACGACGGCGCTTTTCCCTGCGCGTTTTGTGCGGGCCGATGGAAGCCCCGACGCTGCGAGCGCGAAAGCCCGGTTTTTCACAATAGCTGTTGTGTTTGCGGCGCTTTTGATTTATACTGTATTAAATCAATGTTGCGCCGCCGGCGCCCCGCGCCCAAAGACGGCGGATGTTTTGCCGGGCACGGGCCGGCCGCTTGCGCTGACGCGCCCACGGCGGCTGTGCGTATTGCCGCAAAGCCTTACTTTTGCACAGGGGGAGAAAAGCGATCATGGATCTGGGATCGGTCAAGCATAAGATCAAAAAGTACAAGATCACTTTTCTGAGCGGCTTTTTCGCGGTCTATATGTTTGAATATATGGTCACCCTCACTTTCATCGACCAGAAAAACGCTGGCGTCTTTGGCCCTGTCTGGCAGCTGGCGCTGCACTACATCGACTATGTGCTCATCGCTGTGGGATTTGCGTCCTTTGCGCTGCTGCGGAAGATATTCCGGGGAGAAAAAGCGCGGATACGGCTGCTGGTCGTGATAAATCTGGTGTATTTTGTCAGCATCCTTGCCCTTTACTTTGTGCGGGACGCGTTCGCGTATTTCGCCCTGGCGATGCTGGCCAGCCTCTCGCTGGGCGTGCTGGGGGGGATGGTCTACTTCTGCATGTCGCGGGCGCTTTGCCAGACCGTCTACATCGGCAGAGCCATGGCGGCGGGCGCGTCCATGGCGGTAGTGACCCAGTATGTACTGCAAGAGTATCTGGACATCCTGCTGGGCATCCCCGTTGTGCTGGTGCTGGGGTTTTCCGCCACGCTTTGGCTCGCCGTCAACAAGCCGTGGTCATGGCTGGGAGAGGACTGCCTGCCCTATGAGAAAGGGTCGCCGGAAACGGAAAAGGACGTGCGCAAGCAGCTGTTCATATTGTCGCTGACCGTCATCGCCCTTTCCCTGATCGGGACTTTTTATGACACCCAGATGACGCGGCTGAACGTACAGACAAACTACCAGGAGTTCAACTACTATTCCTGGCCGCGCCTGTTTCTCATAGCCGGCTTCTGCCTGATCGGCTTTATAGGCGACATTCAAAAACAAAAATATGTGCCCATCGCCACCCTGTGCGTGGCCATGTTCGGGGTGTTCAACCCGATCCTGCTGGGCGAGCTGGAAGACTACCATTTCAACATGTGCCTTTACTACACCTGCCTGGGGGCGAACGTCGCCTATTTCAACCTGATGTTCTGGAACATCGCCCAAAAGACCAGGCTCCCCGAGCTTTGGGCCGGCATGGGGCGGGTGGTGAGCGGGCTTGCCGATTGCGTCCTGGCCGCCGTGCGCATCGCGGACCTTCCGCTCAACTGGGTCATAGGCATCGACATCCTGATGTTTGTGGTGCTGGTCATTTCCCTGGCGGCCGGCGGCTATCTGCTGATCGGCAACACCGCGGGAAAAACGCAGGCCGCGTCCGCCGGCAAGCCGGAAATGACGCCGCAGCAGCGGCTGGAGCTGTATGCGCGGCGCAGCGGCCTGACGCCACGCGAAACGGAGGTACTGGAGATGCTCTTGACCACCGAGGACAGTGTGCAGGAGATCGCGGACAGCCTGTACATATCCCGCCGTATGCTCCAGCGGTACATCGCCTCCATTTATGAAAAGACCGAGACAAACACGCGCATCGGGCTTTACCAGCGCTATACCGGATTTGAACTTCAAGAGGAATAAACGCACAAACAAACGCCGCCCCATCAACACCTTGCCGGGTGATGGGGCGGCGTTTGTTTGTGCCGGCGCATTTCAGTTCACATATGTGACATTTTTTGAAGAAAGCCCGCCGTGCAAAGTTTTTTTGGAAATGGCACATTTGTGAACTGCAAAAGTTGAAAGGATACAGGTAGAATGATATTGATAAACGCCCGGCTTTTCCGGCCTGCGGGCCGCCTGTGCGGGAGCGTATTCGCGGAGGGCCGGCAGCCGCGGGGCCGGGGTGCCCGCTCCGGCTTCGGAGAATGAAACATGGATCGTCTCAAACCTGGATAAAACACGCCGGGTATGAAAGAAAGGAGCTGTAATGGTTTTATGGAAAGAAAGTGGATCGGAAGACTGCGAAAAGGCATCGCGTTTCTTTTGCTGGCGGCCCTGACGCTGGGCCTGTGTGCCTGCGCGGGCCAGAGCGAAGCGCGCCAGATCACCATCTACACCGCCGTGGACCAGGTGTATTCCGAGCAGATCTTCAAGGATTTCGAGGAAAAGACGGGGATCAAGGTCAATCCCGTCTATGACATCGAGTCCAACAAGACCACCGGCCTGACCAACAAGATCCTGGCGGAGGCGGAAAACCCCGTCTGTGACGTGTTCTGGAACAACGAGTTCGTGCAGACCATCGAGTTGCAAAACGCCGGGGTCCTGCAGCCCTATGTCTCCCCCGAGGCGGCGGACATCCCCGACGCCTACAAGGACGCCGAGGGCTACTGGACCGCCTTTGGCGGCCGCGCCAGGACGCTGCTTGTGAACACCGAGCTTCTGGCCGAGGAGGACTATCCCACCTCCATCTATGACCTGATCTCGGACAAATACCCCGGCGAGAGCATCGCCATCGCCTATCCCATGTTCGGCACCACCCGCACCCAGGCGGCCGCCCTCTACGCCGCTTTGGGCCCTGAGGAGGGCCGGGCGTTCTTCCAGCAGATCGCCGACCGGGGCGTTCAGATCGTGGACGGCAACTCGGTGACCAAGGACATGGCGGTGAGCGGCCAGGTGGCCATCGGCTACACCGACACCGACGACGCCAAGGTGGCCGTCAACGACGGCGAACCGGTTGCCATGGTCTTCACCGACCAGGAGGAGGGGGGCCTGGGCAACCTGATCACCCCCAACACCGTGTGCATCATCAAGGACTGTGAGCATCCGGACGAGGCCAAGGCGTTCGTGGACTACATCGTCTCGCTGGAGATGGAGAAAAAGCTCATCGAGATGGATTTCTTCGACCTTTCCATCCGCCCGGACGCGGACGTGGACGGCCTTTCGGTGAAAGGCATGACGGTGAACCTTAAGGATGTTTACGAAATGCTGGAGGTCGCCAGCAACGATATGCAGGAGATTTTCGCCAGCTAAGCCCCATGCAGAAAGAAGGGCGGCAGATGAACAAGAAAGAGAAACAAGGCAAAAAACCAAAGCGGGAGAAAAAACCCCGACAAGAGAAAAAGGGGTTCCAGTTCGCCGATTGGGATTATGACATGGTGGATGAGAGCATCCCCAACCTGCCTGCCTCGTGGGTCGGCTTTTGGGCCTGGCGGATACGGCGGATGTTCCTGGGGCTCAAGCTGGACAAGGCCACCCTTTTGACCCTGCTCAAAGCGCTGCTGGCGTTTGTGGCCATCTCAGTGGCAAGCTACTACTTCAACATCTTCTTCTGGGCCTGGATCAACGACAGCATGTGGATCGGCTGGGGCAAAGGCTATGGCAACATCGCCGGTTTCCTCATCCCGGGCGGCGCGTTCAACACCGGCAACGGGATCATCGGGCTGGAGCCCATCGCCGCCCTTTTAGATCTGCTCTTCAAACGGGGCGGCAGCTACTCCGTGCCAAACGGCTTGCTGGCGTGGCCTTTTACCCTGGCGGTGGGCTGCCTTGCCACCTACCTCATCTCCAACATCCTCACACGGGGGCCGGCGGGCATCTTCCGTGACCTGGCGGGCATCCCCGTTTACCTGCACCACTACGCCGGCCGGGGCAGCAAGAAGTTCTGGAGGTTTTTGCTGGAGGGGGTGTTCTACGCCACCGTCCTGGGCTTTGTGGTGGTGAATCCCTTTGCGGTGCCGCTGCTGGGGGCCTACATCCTGCTCTGTTTTGGCCAGGAGGCGAACAACCCCCGCGTTTTCAGCCTGTTCCTCAGGCGGTGCCGCCTTTACAAAAAGGCGAAAAAGGGCAAGGGGGAAGCGGGGGAAAAGCCCCTGCTGGCCGACACCATGCTCCAGATCTTCAGCCTGGGGCTGGGGCTCTTTGTCTACTCGCTGCTCAACCTGCTGGTCTGGAACCTGTTCGGCTACCACTTTTTTGCCCGGCTGATCTTCAGCCTGCTGCTGGGGGGCATGACGCTGACCCTCTCCGGCGGCTCCCGCCGCCGCAAGCTGGGCAAGGCGATGGGGATGCTGGCCATCACCACCGGCGTGCTCGCCGTCAGCCACGTCACCGCGTTCGCCCACGACGGAGGCGCCTCGGAGTCCGGCGGCACCTGGTCGGGGCTCAAGCGCAACGCTGGTTTCAGTGATATGGACGCAAGCAGCAAGCTGGGCGTGGCCGGCCTGAACATCGGCGCGCTGCACGCCTCGCGGCTGGTGAACTACGCCGATATCCTCATGGACAGCAAGACCCGGCTGACCGCCACCGACCAGTTCATCCTGGACCGCATGTTCAATATGTACGACCGGTACTACCGGGGCGAGCCGGTGTCCGTGGAGGAGTTCAACAGCCTGCGCGACCTGTACATCAAAAACCTCAACGGCCAGCTCTCCGACGACGTGAACTACCAGCGCAGCTGGGGCGAGACCCTGTGGGATGACACCAAAACCGCCCTCTCCAACTCGTTCCGGGAGTTCGCCGAGGGACAGACCATCAACTCTGTCATCGCCCGCCTGCCCCTGGGCGTGGCCACCTATGGCTACTCGGAACTGGCCCTCGCCCCCTTCGGGGCGGCCTACGACGCCTACGGCCGGGTCCAGTCCGGCAACTCCAACGCCTGGAGCGTCTGGTCGGGCACCATGGGCAACCAGATCTTCAACCTGGCGCTGGGCGAGGCCTGCGGCCGGGCGGTGGGCAGCGCCTCCGGCGCGATGTACAACGCGATGGCCGGGGCCTCCGGCGCGGTGCGTAGCCTCCAGTCCAGCTCCGCCCAGTGGATGGGCTCGGCCAGCAACAGCATCTCCCGCTCCACCGCCTCCTTTGTGAACTCGGTATCCCGCGGCGTGCAAGGCATGGCGGACACCCTCTCCCAGATGGGGCAATATGCCAACGTCTCCGGCAGCCAGCGGTTCTACTCCCAGTCCTGGGACCACGGCGTGGTGAACGTGATGAACGAGACGGTCAACAGCGCCGCGGGCACCGCCGCCACCGGCGCGGCGGGGCAGGCCATCTCCTCCTGGTTCCAGGGAAGCGGCGGCTCTTCCGGCGGCACATCTGGCGGCTCTTCCGGTGGCAGCTCTTCCGGCGGCAGCTCTTCCGGCGGCGGCAGCGACGGCACCCTTTGGGGGGCGCGGCAGCAGTACGCCGATGAATTCGGATTCTGAACAAAGGAGGGATGACCAGTGGCACAAAAGGCCCTGGAAAATTGGGACCGTCTGTTTCAGCTGTTTGCGGGGCGGTCTGGCGGCATCGTTACAAAGAGCGTCTACCTGCGGCGGGAGGGGACCTATTACGGTGTGCTCGACGGAGAAAACAAGCAAGAGACCGTCAAAGTCCCCGCGCCCATGGGGGAGTTCGCCCTTTCCCTTTTGGATATCGAGGGGGAACTGGAATGTCCCCCCGCCACCCTGGCTCTCTCCGAGGACGCCGGCTGGGTCCTTTTTGCCCTGGCCGATCTTGCCCGGCGGACCCACTGCAAGAGCCTGATGAACGGCACCCCGGAAGCAGACCTCACCACCGACCCTATGCGGGTGGTGGAGGCATTGGAACAGGAGCTGTTCCCGGGAGTGGACGATATGCGCTTTCTTACGCCCTTTCTGTCGGTGACGCTGGGAGCCAGGGCCCATCCGGACGTGAAAAAGGCCCGGAAGGACCTGATCGCCGCCGAATTCCTCAACAAAAGCGGCAACATGACAAGGGAGAGAAGCGCGCTGCTGCGGGCGTTTACCGAGACCCACGCCATGCTGGGCGTCTACGGGCAGAAAAAGGACGAGGGGCAGACCACTCTGTGCTGCGGGGCGATGCTCAACTGCTACCACTCGGCCTGGAGCATCACCCTGGACAGCACGGAAAAAACCTTTTATCTCACCACGATGAGCCGCAAGGAACTGGGAAAGACGCTGGAAAAGGTCTTTTCCTGATCTGTCTGCGGCAGCATGAAGAAAGGAGCGATCGTATGTCATTGTTTGAGGGTTTGTCCAAGGTCATCTCGGAGACCAGCGCCACGGCGGTGAGCAAGACCAAGGAGCTTGCCCGCATCGCCCAGCTCAACGGCGCCATCTCGGACGAGGAGAAGATCATCGCGGCAGCCCACACCGAGATCGGGCGGCGGTATATGGAGAACCTTGCCGGCGAGCGGCCGGACCTGTTCGGGGATCAGGTGGAGCGGATCCGGGAGGCCCAGAGCCGGATCGAGGCCCTGCGCCGGGAGCTGGAAGAGGTCAAGGGCATGGGCAAGTGCCCCTATTGCGGCGCGCAGGTGGAGGCGGGCAAGGCTTTCTGCGGCAGCTGCGGCGCCCGGCTGCCCCAGCCTGAGGCGGCCGGCGGGACGCCCCAGAACACCGAAAGCTGATCGCCGGCGGTGAGAGGATGAAAACCGGAAAAGCGCTTTTGCTTGGCTCCGCCGTGTATTTTGTGCTGAGCTTCGCCCCAGTGCTGTACCTTGCGTCCAGGGTGCAGGCGGGCGGTGACGTGCTGCTCTCTGCGCGCCGGCTGGGCCTGATGGCAAACTCCCTGCTGCTGGGGCTGCTGGTGGCGTTCCTCTGCATGATCGCGGGCCTGGCGGCGGCCCAGGGCATCCGGTGCGGTCCGCTGGCCCGCAGGGGCTGCCGCTGGTTCTTTTTGCTGCTGGCGCCGGTGCCCCCTTATGTCTATGCGCTGTCCTGGCTGTCGGTGGCCCGGCTCTGGCGGCTGAACCCCACGGGGATGCTTCCCAGCGTGGCGGTGGAGGTGCTGGCCTACCTGCCGGTCTGCACCGGCATCTCGCTGCTGGCGCTGGAACGGCTGCCAAAGGAGCCCGTCCAGCTGGCCCTGCTGATGGGCAGGGAGAAAAAGGCCTTTTGGGATGTGGTGCTCCCCTCGGTGTTCCCCCAGGTGCTGGCCTCGGGCGGGCTGGTGTTCATCCTGTCGGTCACCGATTTTTCCATCCCCTCCCTGTTTCAGGTCAATGTCTACGCCATGGAGATCTTCTCCGACTACTCTGCCCAGGGGCAGACCTACCACTCCTTTCTGCTCTCGCTGCCCCTGACGGCAGTGGCGGCGGTGGTGATGCTGCTCTGTATGGACCCGGTGAAAAGTATCCTCATGGCGGCCCCCTCCGGGGCGGCGCCCCCGGTGCGGGGCGGGGCGGCGGTGGCCGCCGCGGCCTGGGCGGGGGTGGCGGTCTGCCTTTTTCAGGTGGCGTTCCCTCTGGCGGCTCTCTCGCCCCATCTGCCCTCCCTGGGGCAGGCCATCCTGCTCTCGTGGGAAGAGCTGGCCGTCTCCTGCCTCACCGGCGTGCTGGCGGGGCTGCTGGCGCTGGCGCCCGCGGCGCTGGCCGCGGAATGTCTTTTGGCCCTGCGGGGGAAAAAGTGGCTCTGGTACCTGCTGCTTTTCCCCATCGCTCTGCCGGGGTCCATCATCGGCCTGGGCCTGCTGGAGCTGGTGAACAAAAGCCCGTTCCACCGCCTGGGCAGGACTGTCTGGATGCCCGCGCTGGGGCTGGCGGTCCATTATCTGCCCTACCTGCTGCTGCTCCTCGTGGGCGCTTTTGCCCGGCTGGACAGGGATAAACTGGCGCTGGGGCGGGTGCTGGCCCGGACAAGGGCAAAGTATCTTTTCCGGGTGCGGCTGCCCATGCTCAGCGGCGGCCTTTTGGCAGCCTTCGCGGTGGCGTTCATGCTCAGCATGGCGGACGTGGGCACCGTGCTGATGCTGATGCCGGCGGGGATGGAGCCCTTGTCTGTGAAGATCTACAACTACCTCCACTATGGCTCCTCCGAGCTGGTGGCTGGCTTTTGCTATTTTCAGGTGCTGCTTTGCGTGGCGGTCATGCTTCTGACCGGGCTTTTCCTGTCCACCCGCAAGAAGAGACGAGGCACGGATAACAGCGTGCGGCAAAGGGGGCGAATGGATTGATCCGGGCGCAAGGCATTACAAAACGATACGGGGAGCTGACGGTGCTGGACGGCCTCTGCCTGGCGGTGGAGCCGGGGGAGCTGGTCTCCATCCTGGGGGAGAGCGGCAGCGGAAAATCCACCCTGCTGCGGATCATCGCCGGCCTGGAAGAGGCAGACGCCGGCCGGCTGCTGCTGGGCGGCAAGCCCCCCGCGCCGGAACCGGGCAAGCGGGGGGTATCCATGACCTTCCAGGAACCGGCTTTGTGGAACCACATGACGGTGGAGGACAATATCCTCTACGGCTGCCCCCTCCGGGGCAAACAACAGCGGCGGGAGCAGGCGGCGCTTCTGGCGGGGCGGCTGGGCATCGGCGAGCTGCTGAAGCGGTATCCCTACGAGATATCCGGCGGGCAGGCCAAGCGGGTGGCTCTGGCCCGGGCGATCGCCTGCCGCAAGCCCGTGCTCCTGTTGGACGAGCCCTTTTCCAACCTGGACGAGCGGATCAAGGGCATAGCGATGGACGCTGTGCGCCAGTTCTGCGCCGAAATGACGGTGCTGCTGGTGACCCACAGCAGGGAAGAGGCAGACTGCCTGAGTAAGAAACGGTACCACCTGGAAAGGGGGCGCCTGTATGGATAAGAAGAAGATCGTCATCGTCATCCTGTTTCTTGCCGCCATGGTGGCGGCGGGGATCGGGCTGAAGATCTACCAGAGTGAGAGCCAGCCGGTGTATCAGCAGATGGCAGACCTTGAGGTCCTTTTTTCGGGGGAGGAGATCTCCGCCCTTTACGACGACGGGGAAAAACTGTGGTTGGGCCTTAAATCCGGCCTGCGGACCCTCGACCGGGAAACGGGAGAGGAGCTGGAGGTGATCGACGAGGACATCACGCTGATCTACGCCTCGGAGATCGGGGAGAGCTTCGACGGCCTTGTCTGGTGCGGCCACAACGACGGGATCAGCGCCTACACGAAAAGCGGGGAGAAAGTCCTCACCTTTTCCGCGCCCGATATCCCTCAGGGGCGGGTCAACGCCGTGCTGCCGGTGGAGGACGGGGTGTGGATCGGCTGCATGACGGGGGCGGCTTTCCTGACGCAGGAGGCGGGGCAATGGCAGGTGGAACGGATCCTGGATACCACCAGCGGCCTTTCGGAGGAGTGCGTCAGCATCATCCAGAAAAACGGCGATGAGCTGTGGTTCGGGATGTACCTGTGCCAGGACGAGGGCGGGCTGTGTATCCTGAAAGGGGACCAGTGGTCCTACATCACCATGGACGATGGCCTGGCCCATCGGTATGTCAACTCCATCGTGTTCCTGGATGAGGATACCTGCCTTGCGGGGGTGGGCCATACCCTGTACGGGGGCCTGAACCTGCTCAAGAGAACATCCGATGGCTGGCAGGTGGTCCGCACCTGGACCAGCATGGAGGGG
Organism: Candidatus Allofournierella merdigallinarum; assembly: GCA_019117205.1. GTDB lineage: Bacteria > Bacillota > Clostridia > Oscillospirales > Ruminococcaceae > Allofournierella_A > Allofournierella_A merdigallinarum. Next base: position 20,516 of record DXAC01000023.1, read on the forward strand.
CTGCCCGGCAACAAGGTGCGGTATCTTTTTTGCACCAGCGACGGGCGGCTGCTCATCACCACCGAGATGGACGGCATGATGATCTGCCAGCAGCCCCCGGACGAAAACACCCAGGCCCTCACCGGGCTGTATCTGGTGCAGCAGAACGGGCTTGCGGACAACGAGGTGAAGTGCATCGCCGAAAGCGACGCCTGCATCTGGCTGGGCTGCAGATCCGGCCTCACCCGGCTGGACAAGGAGTAAGCCATCCAAAAGGCGCGCCCCGCGGCGGACCACCGCCCCGGAAGCTCCTTTCAAAAAGCACGCCGCCGCGGGCAGACTACTCGCGGCGGCGTGCTTTTGGTGCGCCCGACTGGATTCGAACCAGCGGCCTTCCGGGTCGGAGTTCCCAGACACACAATGAAATAAGGCGATTTCAAGCCGTTTTCTGTCAATTGTGCACAAATAAGTGAACTATACAAAAAGCCTGCGGAGCCTTTTCAGAACTGGCTTCGCGGGCTTTTGCGTGCGTGGTGGTCAAATGGCGATCACATTGGTCAATTTTGGTTGAAAAAAGGTTCTCGAGGATAGGGAAAGCGGTGAGCGTTAGATGCCTTCTGCAAAATCGGTTGCATAAATAAAGGTCAAGAAATATTTGTGTTGCCCCATCCTGACAGCCCATGTTACAATAAAAAACAATAAATGAGGAGAAAGGAGTCGAAGACAATATGCCTCATGAAATACCAGAGTATATGAGCCCGGAATACGTTAGAGACAAGACATCTGTGGACATACTGTGGATGCAGTTGCGCACACTGCAGGACATGGCCAAGGAATACGGAATATCCAACATATTCCAGGATAACGGTGCTGAAATCCTACAACAGTTAATCTACTTGAACATGAAAGCTGTGCCAGGGAGAGAAGGCAACGACGGCATAGATGCTAATGGATGCGAGTGGGAGATGAAATCCTTGGATATCTCCAAGGGCAATGCAGGCATCACAACAAACCATCACCTAAACGCTGCAATCATCGAGAAATATAGGACCGTCCCGTGGAGTGTGGCAATTTATGACGGGATACATCTCCAAAAGATTTATGTCGTCGGAAACGAGCAGTTAGAGCCACTTTTTTCCCGGTGGGAGGAGCAGTTGCAGACTGTTGAGTCCATCAATAATCCCAAAATTCCACTGGCCTACATTGAGGAACATGGTATCAAAATCTATCAAGAGGGCGACCCATACCCGATTGACCCGATGACTGTAATCGACACGCAGCCGTATGTATCTATCCAGCAGGCATACTTCGAACGTATCAAGCGCGAAAAAAAAGAAGCACGCGCCGCCAAACGCACTGCAAGACGTGCTACCCAAGAATAATAAAAGACAGACCCGATGTCATAAGACACCGGGTCTGTTATCATATTGTGGCTGATTTGCCAGACATGATTGTATTATATACCTGTTGCGCCTGGGACTCGTCATGGACGAAGCGGAAGGACGAGGTTGCAACATACTCTTGGGAAAGCTCTATTGATAGCCAACGGCGGCCAAGAGACTCCGACACCATACCGGTAGTGTTACTCCCGCCGAAGATATCAACGACGAGATCACTCGGCTCAGTTAACATCTTGATAAAGAATTCAGGTAAACCTGCAGGAAAACGTGCAGGATGGCCCTTGACGCCGACGGCCTTGCAATAGCGGAGATATTGGCTGTTGCTCTCGCTGTTCGAAATCTGTAGCAGGTTTGGCGGAATTGCGCCGCCGTTGTTGTGCGTCCAGGACGATTTGCCGAGGACATGGCCGGAAGGTCTTATTGTGCTGTTTTCTTTGACAAAATTGTCCGGATTTTCAAATAATTTCTGCATTCTTGCAGAGTATGGAGTAAGCACTTGTGTCACGTCGGACTTGCAGTATGGTTGCTTGCATAGCCACCATACTGTGTTGACGGACGTCTTGGCACGAATCTTGCGCTTGTTGACCCATTCGATCGGAGCCGGGAGCGCAGAAGGGTTGTGCCAGTAGAACGGCTGCGCAAGGTGAAAACCTATCTCGTCACAGAACTTAATCAACGTGCGGAACTGATACAGACTATATGTCGGCTGCCCGTGCTCATAGGCACCGCCAATATCGATAACAAAGCTACCGTCATCCTGCAGCTTACGGTAGACCAACCGAGCAAACTGACAGAGCCAGTCAACGTATTCAGCCTGATCTTCATTGCCGTATGCCTTCTTTCGCTGCAGGGCAAACGGCGGGGAGGTTACAACCAGATTGATGCTGCCGTCTTTCAACGTCCCTAGTACGTCAAGAGAATTGCCACACACGCAACGCCCTAGATTTGTTTCATAACCTATATAATTCTTTGCCATATAAAGCCATCACTCCTTGTCTTTGGGGATTATCTCAACGACGTCCTCCACACGACAATTCAAGGCGTCACAAATTCGCCCGATGACTTCCATGGACACAGTCTCGTCTTTTCCCATTTTTGCCAGCGTACTGTTGCTAATGCCAGCCACTTCTTTGAGGGCTGTTTTATTCATCTTTTTATCGATCAGTAGCTTCCAGAGTCGCGAATAACTCACCTGCATAATTGCACCTCCTACGTTGCAGTATTATACAGTAAATCATAGCATAAATCAACGTTAATGCGGAAAAAATATCTGATATTACAGAAATTATTTCTGCAATATCGTTTAATACATTCACTTGTGATGTGAAATGATGAGAAGCTCGGCAGACGAAAGCAATTGCAGTCAGCCAAATATCTCGTACAGAACAATGAAAACGACATAATCGCACATACTATTGATGTGCAACAGATTGACTCTTTTATTACATAATCAAATCGGCAAATCCTTAACATTGCTTTTCCTAATATCTGCAAGTTGTTAAAACAAGGAAGCCTAATTAGGCTTCCTTGGCAGCCTGTAGAAAAACCTGCTTTGGCAATCAGGCCAGAGCAGGTTTTCTGTTTGAAAACAAGAAGACAGGAGGAAAAAGCAGTGAAATGTCAGGCGCATTTTCGCGCAATCTGGACCGTTTGCCGCCATCCGGTGCCGGATGGC
>DXAC01000024.1 GCA_019117205.1 Candidatus Allofournierella merdigallinarum
GGTGGTCACCCATGAGATGGGCTTTGCCCGCGAGGTGGCCAACCGGGTGGTGTTCATCAACGAGGGCAAGGTGCAGGAGGACGAACCCCCCGCCGAGTTCTTCTCGAACCCCAAGAACCCCCGCCTGCAGGAATTTCTTTCCAAGGTGCTGTGAAAATTTCATCCCAAAGACCCCGGCGCGGGGCGGCAGAACGCCGCCCCGCGCCTTTGTGCGTTTTGTACAAATGGTTTGGTCAAAACGACAACAGTGTGTGAAAATGGGGCTGATAGTGCAAACTCAAAGACCGACCCACACAAGACAAAGGCGCAAAGCGCGTGCTACAATGAAGCCAAAGAGCACCGCCCCGCCCAAAAGGGGCCCAAACGCTGAAAGGAAGGACGCGCAAATGAAGTTTCTGAACGTTGAGATCCCGGTGAAGAACCTGCCCGAGCTGGATCAGGGCTTTGTTCCTCTGGGCCTCTTTTTCAAGTATCACCAGCTGGCCGCCACCAAGCCCCTGTGCATCGCGGTGGAGCGCTCGGGCGGCCAGATCGGCACCTGGGAGTGCAAGGTCTGCGGCACCCCCGAGATGGCCGAGGCCGACGCCTACTATGTGGACCGCATGGTCAAGTTCCTTTTGTGGAGCTGGGGCGGCTTCAAGGTGTACATCTGCGGCGACGACGCCCTGGCCCGCCAGATCCAGAAGGCCTACACCGCCACCGGCACCCGCGCCTTCGACAAGGACTTCATGGAGAACGTCTACGAGCGGGAGTTCCAGGTCATCAGCCTGCCCTACGAGAGCCGCCCCACCGCCTTCCAGAAGTCGGAGAGCGTGGGCCGGCACACCAACGGCGCCCGCATCGGCTTTGACGCCGGCGGCTCCGACCGCAAGGTGAGCGCCGTCATCGACGGCGAGACCATCTACAGCGAAGAGGTGGTCTGGTACCCCAAGGTCAACCCCAACCCCGACTACCACTACCTGGGCATCCTGGCCGCCTGCGCCACCGCCGCCGCCAAGATCATGGAAAAGGGCCGCAAGGTGGACGGCATCGGCGTTTCCTCCGCCGGCGTCTACATCGACAACAAGTGCATGGTGGCCAGCCTGTTCCTCAAGGTGAACAAGTCCGACTTTGAAAAGAAGGTCAAGAACATCTACACCCGCGTGGCCGAGGACCTCTCCCGCATGCTGGGCTACGAGATCCCCGTGGTGGTGGCCAACGACGGCGACGTGTCCGCGCTGGCGGGCGCCATGGGCCTGGGCGAGAACGGCATCATGGGCATCGCCATGGGCACCAGCGAGGCCGTGGGCTATGTGGACGGCGAGGGCAACATCTGCGGCTGGCTGAACGAGCTGGCCTTCGCCCCCGTGGACGGCCAGCCCGGCGCCATGGAGGACGAGTGGAGCGGCGACATCGGCTGCGGCGTGAAGTACTTCAGCCAGGACGGTGTGAACAAGCTGGCCCCCCGCGCCGGCATCGAGCTGGACGAGACCGAGCCTCCCGCAAAGCGCCTGAAGGTGGTGCAGGAGCTGATGGCCGCCGACGACGAGCGGGCCGCCGCGGTCTACCGCAGCATCGGCGTGTATCTGGGCCACACCATGGGCCTCTACGCCCAGTTCTACGACATCCATCATGTGCAGATGATGGGCCGCGTGATGAGCGGCAAGGGCGGCGACATCATCCTGGCCGAGGCGGCCCGTGTGATGGACGAGGAGTACCCCGACGTGGCCTTCCGCCCCGAGGCTCCCGACGAGATGACCCGCCGCGTGGGCCAGAGCTCCGCGGCCGCCAGCCTGCCGGAAGTGAAGTGATCCCTGTTTTGTGCAAAAAGCCCCGGACCGCAAGGTCCGGGGCTTTTCTGGCACTGATAGAATACAAATTGTAGAGATTTGATTACTTGTTCTTTCTGTAAAAATCGATGAGCGCCTGGGTGCCCTCGTCCGCACCGCCGGCGGCGGCGAATTCCTCATACACCTTGAGCACGCTCTCCACCATGGGCAGGCTCTCGCCCCGGGCGGCGGCCTCTTCGCAGATGATCTTCATGTCCTTGATGAAGTGCTTCACAAAGAAGCCGGGGGCGAAGTCGCCCGCCAAAGCGCGGGGAGCCATGTTGGCGATCTGCCAGCTGCCCGCCGCGCCGCCGCCGATGGCCGCCAGCATCTTCTGGGGGTCAAGGCCGGCCTTCTCGGCGTAGTGGATGGCCTCGGTGTAGGCGGCGGTGGCGCCCGCCACGGCGATCTGGTTGGCGGCCTTGGTGTGCTGGCCGAAGCCCGCGGGGCCCATCAGCAGAACGCTCTTGCCCATGGCGTTGAAGAAGGGCAGGGCCTTCTCAAAGGCGTCCTCGTCGCCGCCCACCATGATGGACAGGGTGGCCTCCCGCGCGCCCTTGTCGCCGCCGGAGACCGGCGCGTCCAGCACGGCGACGCCCTTCTCCTTGCCCAGGGCATAGAGCTTCTGGGCCAGGGTGGGGCTGGAGGTGGTCATGTCCACCGCCACGGTGCCGGGGCGGGCGGAGTCGAGGATGCCGCCCTCGCTGCAGAACACCTCTTCCACGTCGGCGGGATAGCCCACCATCACGAACACAAAGTCCGCGTCCGCCACCGCCTCGGCGATGGTGCGGCAGGGGATGAAGCCGAACTCGGGCGCCTTGGCGGCCACCTTTTCATAGTGGTGGCCGTAGGCCTTCACTTCCCAGCCGGCCTTTACCAGATGCCCGGCCTGGGACGCGCCCATCACGCCGGCGCCGATCCATGCGACTTTCTGCTTTTCCATCTTCAACACTCCTTATCTCATCCGGGGATGCCGGAATTTTACCGTGGAAACCTCACGCCTCCTGCACCGCGTCGGCGCGGGTGACCACCCGCACCCAGCGCCCGCTGCAAAGGCGGATGAAGCCCAGGATGCTCTTGACGATGTTGTCGCACCGCAAACAGAAGAACACCACCGGCGCGGACCAGTGGAACACAAAGCCCCCCAAAAGGCCCAGCGGGATGGCCAGCACCCAGAGCAGGCCGCTGTCCAGAATGAGGTTGGTGCGCACGTCGCCGCCGCCCCGCAGCACACCCACCACCATCACGGTGCCCACCGCCTGGAAGGGCTGGATGGCCGCCAGAATGGTCATCAGGATGAGGGCGGTGTCGTGAGCCTGCTGGCTCACGTTGTAAAGGCTCATGATGGGCCGCTGGCCCGCCAGCAGCAAGGCCGTGCACGCAAGGCTGAGCACAACGCTCACCGCCACCGTGCTGTTGGCGGCCCGGCGCGCGTCCGCAAGGCGGCCCTCGCCGATGGTCTTGCCCACCACCACGGCGGTGGCGTTGGCCATGCCGAAGATGAACACGCTCACCAGATTGTTCACCACGTTCACGATGCTCACCGCGCTGGTGAAGCTGGGGCCCATGTGGCCGATGGTCAGGTTGGTCACCGCCACGCCCAGCGCCCACAAAAGCTCGTTGCTCACCACCGGCACGCTGTTGCGCACATAGTCGCTGAACAGCCCGCTGCGAAAGCGCAGCAGCCATTTGGGGGTGAAGCACACCGTGCGCTCGATGCGGTACATATACACCAGCACCGCCGCGCACTCGAACAGGCGGGCCATGATGGTGCCCAGCGCCGCGCCCCGCACCCCCAGCTCCGGCGCGCCCAGCTTGCCGAAGATGAAGCAGTAGTTGAAAAACACGTTCACGAAGAAGCTGCTGGAATAGACCGCGATGCTCACCTTCACCTGCTCCACCGCCCGCAGGCACATGATGTAGCAGTTGGAGAAGCTGTAAAAAACAAAGCTCACCGACAGCCACTCCAGGTAGGCCGCGCCCTCCCGGATGACGTCCGCGTCGGTGGCGAAGATGTGCATGATCTGCACCGGGAACAGCCGCCCCAGTACGGTGAACAGCGCCGACGCGCCCAGGGCGAAGCGCAGGCTGAGGGCGAAGATCTGCCGGATGCGCAGCATGTCCCGCTTGCCCCAGTACTGGGCGATGAGCACCGCCGCGCCGCTGGCCAGCCCGAAGCCGGTGACGTTGAGGATGATGAACAGCTGGCCCCCCAGGTTGGCGGCGGCGATGGCCGTGTCGCCCAGCTGGCCCAGCATGACGATGTCCATCATGTTCACGCCCAGGTTGATGACGTTCTGTATGGCGATGGGCAGGGTGATGGCCAGCACCCGCCGGTAGAAATCCCAGTCGGTGTAGAACCGGGTTTGCAGTGTTTGCAGCATAAAATCTCCTCACAAATATGTTGCTGATTCCCAGTATAACACGGCTTGAGCCGGTTGAACAGTCCCCGCAGAAAGGTATATTTTTTCAGAAAAAGTTTGCACAATCGGCCGGAATGCGGTATACTAATGGCAGAATCTGCAATTTTCGCCCCCGCAGGGAAAAAGGAGGCAGGGTATGGGATACACGCCGCTTGAACTGGAGCGTCCGCTGGCCATCGACCGCATCTATTCGGTGCACTATTTTGAGTACGGGCCGGACTACGCCTTTGTGGGTGAGAGCCACGATTTTTGGGAGCTGGTCTACGCCGACAAGGGCGAGGTGTACGTCACCGCCGGCGAGGAGGAGAAGCTGCTGAAAAAGGGGCAGATGATCTTCCATGAGCCGGGCGAGTTCCACAACGTGCGGGCCACTGGCGACGGCGCGCCCAACATCGTCATCATCTCCTTCGAGTGCAACGGCCCCGCCATGGACTTTTTCCGCCACCGGGTGGTGAACGTGAGCGACAACGAGCGGGTGCTGCTGGCCCGCATCGTGGAGATGGCCGGCGCGGCCTTCTCCACCCCGCTGGACGACCCCCTCACCCCCCACCTCATCCGGCGGGAGGCCGCGCCCTTCGGCTGCGAGCAGATCATCGGCGTTTCACTGGAGTACATGCTGCTGTGCCTTGTGCGCCGGGGGGACGAGACCCCTGCCAGCCGCCCCACCAGCCTCATCCGCGAGCGCAGCCAGAACGAGTTTTTGGCCCGGGTGCAGCAGTATCTGGAGGCCAACATCCAGCGCCGGCTGACTTTGAGCGACATCTGCCGCGACAATCTGGTGGGCCGCAGCTATCTGCAGAAGGTCTTCCGGGAAAAGACCGGCGGCGGCGCCATGGAGTACTTTGGCAACCTGAAGATCCAGAAGGCCAAGGAGATGATCCGCCAGGGCAGCCACAACTTCACCGAGATCGCCGCCCTTTTGGGCTACAATTCCATCCACTATTTCTCCCGCCACTTCAAAAAGGTCACCGGCATGACCCCCTCGGAGTACGCCAGCAGCGTGAAGGTGCTGGCACGCCGGGGCAGAGGTGAGGAATGAATCCCGCCGGCAAGGCGGAAGGGAAGACCGGCGCGCTGCGCCGGTTTTCTGCACTCTGGCTGCTGCTGCCCGCCGCGGGCGTGCTGGCCGTGGTCAGCCGCAGTTCTCCCTTCTATGCCGTGAACAACTGGTCGGACGCTCAGTGCTTCTTTTTGATGGGCAAGGCCATGGCCCAGGGGCGGGTGCTCTATGTGGACGCGGTGGACCAGAAGGGCCCGCTGCTGTTTTTCCTGCACTGCATCGCCAACTGGGTCCAGACGGACGGCTTTTTGGGCGTCTGGCTCATCGAGATCGCCGCGGCGGCGCTGTTTTTGTACTTCGCCCGGCGGCTGTTCCTTCTGTGCGGCGCGGGCCGGGCGGCCGCGCTGGCCCCCGCGCTGGTGCTGGCGGTGAGCTATTCCACCGTCGCCTTCCAGAAGGGCGACAGCGCCGAGGAGCTCTGCCTGCCCCTGCTGCTGGGCGGGGTGGTGCTGGGGCTGGAAACGCTGCGCCTGCGCCGCCCGCTCACTCTGCGGCTGGGCCTCGCCCTGGGCCTTTTGTGCGGCGCGGTGTTCTGGATCAAGTATAACCTCTGCGCCCCCTTCGGGGCGGTGGCCCTGGTGCTGCTGGCCTGGGGCCTTGCCCGCCGGGACTGGAAAGGTCTCGGCCGGGTGGTGCTGGGCGGCGTGCTGGGCCTTGCGGCCATGAGCCTGCCCTGGCTTTTCTACTTTTGGGCGAACGGCGCGCTGGACGAGATGTGGTACAACTATTTTTACTGCAATCTCTTCCTCTATTCCGATTCGGCCGACGCCGCCCTGCCCCAGATGCTGGCCAGCATGTGGCGCAACATCCGCTCTGACCTGCGCCTCAACTGGGTGTTCGGCGTGTTCGTGGTGCTGGGGCTGCTCTGGTTCACCTTCGGCCCCGGAGCCCGGGGCGAAAAGCGGGACGCGGCCTTCTGGCTGCAGCGCCTGCTCCTGCCGCTGAGTTTTCTGGCGGTGACGGCGGCCATCTACGGCACGCCCCACAACGTCCCCATCTACTACGCCCTGGCGCTGGTGCTGTTCGTGCCCTTCGGCTTTGTTCCGATGCTGGCGGCGGTGCGGGCCGTGGTGGACAAGCTGGCGGGCACCGGGCGGTTCAGCAGCTGGCTGTGGGCGGCTCTGGCCGCGGCGGCGCTGGCCGCCGGCGTGGGCTTCGCATGGTGGCACACCCCCAACCATCAGGCCTTCGGCCAAAAGCGGGCGGATACGGTGCAGTATCAGTTCGCCCGGGTGATGCGCAGCGAGCCGGACCCCAGCTATGAGATGTGGGGCGTGCTGGACCGGGGCTTCGGCATGGCGGCGGACCTGCTGCAGGCCAGCCCCTACATCGGCAGCTTCAACCTGCCGGTGGAGGAGATCCAGCAGGAGTTTTACGGCGACCCCGCCTTCGACACCGAGTTCATCATCTGCGGCAGCTATGAGGATGACTATCAGACGAACCTGGCTCAATGGCAGCTGCTGCTGGAACAGCACGGCTATGTGCTGGTGAGCGAAGGGCAGGAGCTCCAGCTCAACCGAAAGACCTACTACACCGTGCGCTATCTGCTGTATCAGCGGCAGGAATAAAAAACAAACAAGGCGGCCCGCCGGATGCATTTCCGGCGGGCCGCCTTTTATTCTTTTGGGATGCGGTTCACAGGGCGGCTTCGGCCGCGGCCAGTTTGGCCGTGTCCTCCACCACCACGGTGAAGCTGAAGGGGTCCACCTCGGTCACCTTGCCAAGGGCCCGGGTGGCCAGCAGCCGGGGGGTGCGGTTGATCGCGATCTCGGCGGTCTCGGTGGGGCCGGTGCGGCGGTATTGCAAAAGGCCGCCGTCCGCCCGCGTCACCCGGAAGTCGCCCTCCCAGAAGGCGTCGCACTCCTTGCGCAGCTTCGCCAGCTGGCGCAAAAGGGGCTTGATGCGGTTCTCGGTGGAGTCCCAGTCGTAGTAGGCCCGGTTGAAGGGGTCCCGGTAGCCCTGCATGCCCACCTCGTCGCCGTAGTAGATGCAGGGCACCCCCGGCAGGGTGAACAGCATGGCGTAGGCCAGCCGTACCAGCCGGATGCCGTGGTCGTACTTGGGCTTGGGCAGCCGCCGCCCGCTCTGCCAGTAGCGGTCCCGTCCCTCGGCGGGCTCGTCTTCCAGGGCGGTGAGGATGCGCTCGGTGTCATGGGTGCCCACATGGTTCATCAGCGCGTGCAGCGCCGGGGCGGGGTAGTGCTCGCAGATGGCGGTGAGCTGCTCGGCGCAGGAGAGGGCGCTGCCTCCCCGCAGAAAGCTCAGGATGGCGTTGCGGAAGGGGTAGTTCATCACCCCGTCCAGCCCTTTGCCCAAAAGGTAGGTGCGGCGCACGCCGTAGGCCTCCTTGGTGGTGGCGTCCTCCCACACCTCGCCCAACAGATAGCAGTCCGGCCCGTGGGCCTTCACCGCCTTGCGGATGCTCTCGATGAAATCGTCGGGCAGTTCGTCCGCCACGTCCAGCCGAAAGCCGCTGGCCCCCCGGGAGAGCCAGGTGTCGATGACGCCGTCCTTGCCGCAGATGAACTGCCGGTAGGCGGGGTCGTCCTCCCGCACCTCGGGCAGGGTCTCGAAGCCCCACCAGCTGCGGTAGCCGCAGGGGTATTTTTTGTCGAAGTCGTACCAGCTGCGGTAGGGGCTGTTGGGGTCGTGGTAGGCCCCGCCCTGGCCGTAGCGGCCCTCCCGGTTGAAGTAGAGGCTGTCCGACCCGGTGTGGCTGAACACGCCGTCCAGAATGATGCGGATACCCTTCTCCTTCGCCTCCCGGCAGAGCAGGGTGAACTCCTCGTTGGTGCCCAGCAGGGGGTCGGCGTTCAGATAGTCGGCGGTGTTGTAGCGGTGGTTGGCGTGGGCCTCGAAGATGGGGTTCAGGTAGATCCAGGTGACCCCCAGCTGCTGCAGATAGCCAAGCTTTTTGCGGATGCCCTCAAAGTCGCCGCCGAAGTAGTCCAGGTTCAGCTGGCCGCCCTGCTCGTTGGGCCAGAAGTAGGGCTCGCCCTGCTTGTTGGCCCGGTAGACCCGGTCGGCAAAGGGCATCACCGGGTGGGGCCTGCCCTCGAAAAAGCGGTCGGGGAAGATCTGATACATCACCCCGCCCCGCAGGGCCTTCGGGGTGGAAAAGCCCGCTTCGTAGACGGTGAGCTGCCAGCAGGCGCCCGCCGTCCAGCTGAGCACCGCCTCGCCCAGCTCGCCCCGGTAGAGCTTGCGGAAGTCGGAATAGAGGTCGAAGTAATAGAAATAAAGCCCCGCCTCGTCCAGCGTCAGGCTCAGGCGGAAGTGGTTCACCCCTTCCACGCAGCCCTTGAAATCCATGCGGTATTCCACGGGGTCGCCGCCGTCCTTGGTGAGCACCAGCCGCGGTTCCACAAAGCCGTAGTGCTCGGGGATGGTCAGCGCCAGGCGCAGGGGCTCGCCCGCCCTCACCGCCCCGCGGGGGGTCTTGTAGGCGCTGTCAAGGCTGTTGAACAAATGGTCCAAGCAAGATCGCTCCTCTGGCAAGAGAAATTGGCGGCAGGTCCAGGCCGCGCTTCAAAAAATGCCCCCGGACGCTTTGGGCCGGGGGCACGGGGTTCATTTCACCGGGCTGGCGCCCCAGATGTTGTTGGCGTAATCGGTGACCGACCGGTCGGCGCTGAACACGCCGCTGCCCGCGATGTTGGCAAGGCTCATCTGGTTCCAGCGGGTGCGGTCGGCGTAGAGCTTCGCAAGGTCCGTGTGAGCGCGGCGGTAATCGGCAAAGTCCGCCAGCACCATGTAGGGGTCCACATTGCGCAGGTTGTTCACGATCTCGTGAAAGTCCTCGCCGTTCCAGCCCTTCTCCAGGAAGTTCAGCACTTCCAGGGTGACCTCGTCCCGGTTGGCGAACATGCTGGGATGATAGCCCATGGCCTTGAGGGCGTTCACTTCCTCGGTGCGCATGCCGAAGATGACCTCGTTGTCCATGCCGGCGGCGTCGGCGATCTCCACGTTCGCGCCGTCCAGGGTGCCCAGGGTGATGGCGCCGTTCAGCATGAACTTCATGTTGCCGGTGCCCGAAGCCTCGGTGCCGGCCAGGCTGATCTGCTCGCTCACCTCGCTGGCGGGCATCAGCCGCTCGCTGGTGGTGACGTTGTAGTCCTCCAGGTAGACCACCTTCAGGATGTCCCGCACGGCGGGGTCGGCGTCGATGTATTCGCCCAGCTTGCAGATCAGGCGGATCATCTGCTTGGCCATGTAGTAGCCGGGGGCCGCCTTGGCGCCGAAGATGTAGGTCTTGGGGGTCACCTCGGCGTTGGGATGGGATTTCAGATAGAGGTACTGGGCGGCGATGTTCAGCGCGTTCAGGTGCTGGCGCTTGTACTCGTGCATCCGCTTGACCTGGCAGTCGAAGATGGAGTTCGGGTCGATCACCTGGCCGGTGGCCTTTTTCAGGTGGGCGGCAAACTCCGCCTTGTTGGCCTGCTTGACCTCGTCCAGGGCGGCCAGCACCTTTTTGTCGTTTTTGAAAGCGGCCAGCCGCTTGAGCTGGGAGGCGTCGTGCTTGAAGCCGGGGCCGATGACCTCGCTGAGCAGGTTCGTCAGCGCCGGGTTGCCCGCCAGCAGCCAGCGGCGGTAGGCGATGCCGTTGGTCACGTTTTTGAAAGCGCGGGGCTTATACAGGTAGTAGTCGTGGAAGACGCTCTCCTTGATGATCTCGCTGTGCAGCTTGGACACGCCGTTGATGGAGTGGCACACATAGCAGCAGATGTTGGCCATGCGCACCTGGCCGTCGCCCAGGATGGCCATGTAGTCGATCTTGCCCTTGTCGCCGGGGAAGACCTTTTCAAAGTCGGCCCGGCAGCGGCGGTCCATCTCCTGCACGATGGTGTAGATGCGGGGCAGGGTGGTGCGGAAGATGTCGATGTTCCACTTCTCCAGCGCCTCGCTCATCACGGTGTGGTTGGTGTAGGCGAAAGTGCGCCGGCAGATGTCGAAAGCCTTGTCCCAGTCGTAGCCGCACTCGTCCAGCAAAATGCGCATCAGCTCGGGGATGGCCAGGGTGGGGTGGGTGTCGTTCAGCTGGATGGCCGCCTTTTCGGGCAGGGTGTCCAGGCTGCCGAACTGGGCCAGGTGGTTCTGGCAGATGTCGCCGATGGAGGCGGCGGACAGGAAATACTGCTGGCGCAGCCGCAGGATCTTGCCCTCCATGTGGTTGTCGTTGGGGTACAGGATCTTGCTGATCAGCTCGGCGGAGGCGTTCTTGGTGATGGCGCTGCCGTACTCGCCGGCGTTGAAGCTCTTCATGTCGAAGTCCGGGGCCTTGGCCTGCCACAGGCGCAGCTTGGCCACCCCCTGGCCGTCGTAGCCCTGCACGTACATGTCGCTGGGCACGGCGATCACGCTGGAGTAGTTTTTGTGGATCACATGGTGGAAGCTGCCCTGCCAGCTCTCCTCGATCTCGCCGTCGAACTTGATCTCGATGCTCTGGTCCGGGTGGCTCTTCAGCCACACCTGGCCGCCGGGCAGCCAGTTGTCCGCCTTTTCCTGCTGCCAGCCGTCCACGATCTTCTGCTTGAAGATGCCGTACTCGTACAGGATGGAGTAGCCGGTGCCGGCGATGCCGGTGGTGGCCATGCCGTCCAGGTAGCAGGCGGCAAGGCGCCCCAGGCCGCCGTTGCCCAGGCCTGCGTCCGGCTCTTCCTCGTAGATGCTCTCCAGCTTGATGTCCGCGTCCGCCAGAACGGCCTCGGCCACCTCCGCCAGCCCCAGGCTGAACAGGCTGGTCTTCAGGCTGCGGCCCATCAGGAACTCCATGCACAGGTAGTACACCTGCTTGGCGCCGGTGCCGTAGGCCCGGCTCTGGAACTTCTTGTGGGCGTCGCTCATCAGCTGGCGGGCGATCAGCGCCAGCACCCGGTAGATCTGCTGGTTGCTGGCCACCTCCAGGGTGGTGCCGTACTCGCTGGCCAGCCGCTCCTTGAGCAGTTTGTCGAATTCGCGCTTTGTATACTTTGCCAAAATCATTCTCCCCTTGTTCTATGATCAGATCGAAAGCGCCGCCCCGGAGGGGGCGCTTCGCGGAAAGCGTTCAATACGCCTTACTATTGTAGCAAGTTTTCCCGGCTGTTTCAAGGAAAAATCAGCCTGCCAGACCAATTTGCGGACCAAAACCACAAAAAAGTATCCGGATTTTACAAAATGGGGTTTGCGCAAGCGCCAGAATATATTATAATAAAGCGGTAAGAACATCGGGCGGCGTTGGGTCCGCCCTTTCTGAATATGCAACGGAATGTGAGGAGATACCATGCCTGCCAACAAAGTGAAGCTGACCGTCTGCGGTTCCAACTATATCATTTCCACCACCGACCCCGAGAGCTACGTGCAGTCGCTGGCCGAGCGGCTGGACAAGGACATGAACGAGGTGATGAGCCAGAGCCCCTCGGCCAGCGTGGCCGCCAGCTCGGTGATCGTGGCCCTGGGCTACCTGGACGAATTGCAGAAGAACGCCTCCAGCGCCGACAACATGCGCAGCCAGATCAAGGACTACCTGGAGGACGCCGCCAAGGCCAAGCTGGCCGCCGAACAGGCCCGCCGGGAGGTGGAGCGGCTCCAGCGGGAGATCCAGCGCCTGCGGGAGCGCCGCCCGTGAGCGGCCAGCCGGAACACGGCCGGGCCGCGTGCCTGACGGAAAAATACGGCCTGCGCCGCCCGGTGGAGGTGCTGGCCCCCGCGGGGGACGGCGAGGCCCTGCGGGCCGCCGTCTTTGCCGGAGCCGACGCGGTGTATCTGGGCCTCAAACAGTTCAGCGCCCGGCGCACCGCGGGCAATTTTGATGAACAGCAGCTGAAAGAGGCGGTGGCCTTTTGCCATGCGCGGGACGTGCGCGTCCACGCGGCGGTGAATACCACCGCCTTTTCCGGCGAACTGGGGGCCCTGGCGGACACCATCCGGGCGGCCGCCGGGGCGGGGGTGGACGCCCTGATCGTCCAGGACCTGGCCACCGCCGCCCTGGCGCGGCAGATGGCCCCCGGCCTTGCCCTGCACGCCTCCACCCAGCTCACCGTCCATACCCTGTCCGGGGTGCGGCAGCTGGCGAAAATGGGTTTTGCCCGGGCCATCCTGGCCCGGGAGCTGAGCCTTGCCGAGATCGCCGCCATCGCCAAAGAGAGCCCCATCGAGACCGAGGTGTTCGTCCATGGGGCGCTGTGCATGTCGGTGTCCGGCCAGTGCTACATGAGCGCCTTTTTGGGCGGGCGCAGCGGCAACCGGGGCGAGTGCGCCGGGCCCTGCCGGCTGCCCTTTGCGGCGGACGGCTCCGGTGCGGCCCATCTGTCCTTAAAAGACCTGTGCGCCGTGGGCAGCCTGCCCGCCCTGGCCGCCGCCGGTGTGGCCAGCGTCAAGATCGAGGGGCGGCTGCGGGGGCCGGAGTATGTGGCCGCCGCGGTGGACGCCTGCCGCAGGAGCCTGGCGGGGGAGGACTTCGACCGGCAGCTTTTGCAGGACGTGTTCTCCCGCTCCGGCTTCACCAACGGCTATCTGGAGGGCAGGATCGACGGGTCCATGTTCGGGGTGCGCACCCCCGAGGACACCGCCGCCAGCAAGGCGGCCATGCCCGCCATCCGCCAGCTTTACCGCCGGGAGGCGCCGCGGGTGCCGGTGGTCTTCACGGTGTCTGTAAACGGGGCCGACTGCACCCTGGCCGCCGCCGACGGGGCGGGCCGCCGGGCGGAAACGCCGGTGGCCGGGGCCATGGAGAGCGCCCGGGCGGACCAGCGCCCCGCCATCGAAAAGGCCCTGTGCAAAACCGGCGGCACCCCGTTTTACGCCGGGCGGGTGGAGTTTCACGGCGAGCCGGGCTACCTGCCCGCCTCCTTCTGGAACGACGCCCGCCGCGCCGTGCTGGAGCGGCTGCTGGCGGCGCGCAGCGCCCCCCGGCCCCTGGCCTGCGCCCCGGCCCGCCTGCCAAAAGCCCGGCGGCACGCCCCGGGCGCAAAACAGCTCTGGGCCCGCTTCGAGAGCCCGGACCAGCTGCCCGACGCGCTGCCGGACGCCCTGGAGGGGCTCATCCTGCCGCTGCTGCGCTGGCGGCAGGTGCCACAGCGCCTGCGGGCCAAAACGGTGCTGGAAGCCCCCCGGGTGATGTTCGGCGGCGTGGAGGGGGCCACCGCCGCCGCCCTGGCGGAGGCGAAAGAGGCGGGCTTTGCCGGGGCGATGATCCACAACATCGGCCAGCTGCCCCTGGCAAAGGGCTGGAAGCTCTGCGGGGGCTTTGGCCTCAACGTGGCCAACCCCCTGTCCGCCCTGGCCTGGAAAGACCTGGGCCTTTCGGCCCTCACCGTCTCCCCCGAGACGCCCCTTGCCGAGATGGAGGCCATCGACCCGGGCGTGCCCACCTGGGCCATCGTGTACGGCCACCTGCCGCTGATGATCACCCGGGCCTGCCCGCTGCAAAACGTCACCGACTGCGCTCGCTGCGACAAACAGGGCCTGCTCACCGACCGGAAAAACCGCCGGTTCCCGGTGCGCTGCGGCGGCGGGGTACGGCAGATCTACAACCCGGTGCCCCTGTACATGGGCGACCGGCTGGGCGAGGTGCCGGCGGACGCCGGCCTTGCCTGGTTCACCCTGGAAACGCCGGCCGCGGCCGCCCGGGCACTGGCCGCCCTGGCGGCGGGGGAGAAGTGGCCGGAGGAATACACCCGGGGCCTCTATTACAAAAGCGCCCGCCCCGCCGGGCGGGCTCCCTGAAAGGAAATTTGCCATGGAAGTGCGATACACCCTGACCCTGCCGGGGGCGAAAGCCCCCGCCTACGCCACCGCGGGCGCGGCGGCGGCGGACCTGTTCGCCGTGCTGGACGCCCCCCTCACCCTGCCCCCCGGCGGCCGGGCCCTGGTGCCCACCGGGGTGGCCATTCAGCTGCCGGGGCCGGAGTATGTGGCCCTGGTCTGCGCCCGCAGCGGCCTGGCGGTGAAGCGGGGGGTGACCCTGTCCAACGGGGTGGGGGTCATCGACTCGGACTACCGGGGCGCCATCCAGGTGGGGCTGGTGAACCTGTCCGGCGAGCCCTGCACACTGGAAAACGGCGAGCGCATCGCCCAGCTGATGGTGCTGCCGGTGGCCCGGTGCGCGTTCACCTTTGCCCAGGCCCTGGACGAGACCGACCGGGGCGCGGGGGGCTTTGGCTCCACCGGTCGCCTGTGAACAAAAATCCATATCCGAAAGGACGTTGTCGCCTGTGAAACGTACATTGCTGCTCTGCTTTTTCATCCTGTCCGGCATCCTGCTGGGTGCCATGATCGCCAGCCTGGCCGCCGGTACCCCCGGCCTTTCCTGGCTGGCTTTCTCCCAAAGCGTCGGCTTCCACCCGGTGCTGGACCTGTCTGTCATCAAGCTGGACCTGAACTTCACCATGGGCATCAGCGTGGCCCAGATCATCACCATCAGCCTGGCCATCTTTCTCTACACCCGCACCCATATCTGAGCGGCGGCGTGAAATAAAACAAAGGAGTGTCTCGTTATGTCATTGATCCTCGCTTCCGCCAGCCCCCGCCGCCGGGAGCTTCTCAGCCTGATCACCCCCGACTTCCGGGTGGTGGCCAGCCGCTTCGACGAGAGCGCCCTCGCCGCCGCCGACCCCCGCCAGACCGCCGAAAACCTGGCTTTCGGCAAGTGCATGGTGGTGGCCCGGGACTACCCGGAGGACACGGTGATCGGCTGCGACACGGTGGTGGACTGCGGCGGCAGGGTGTTCGGCAAGCCAAAGGACAAGGAGGACGCCCGGCGGATGCTGGAGGCGCTCTCGGGGGCCGACCACTATGTCCACACCGGCGTGTGTGTGTGGCACGGCGGCGAGAGCCACACCTTTACCGCCACCACCCGGGTGCGCTTTTACCCTTTGAGCGACGAGCAGATCGAGGCCTACATCTCCACCGACGAGCCCTACGACAAAGCCGGCGGCTACGGCATCCAGGGGGCGGCGGCGCTGTTCTGCGAGGAGATCGAGGGCTGTTATTACAATATTATGGGGCTTCCGGTGTCCCGCCTTGCACGTTTGCTCCAAAATTTTTGAATAAAGTAAGAAAGTTGGCCGCCGCCCGTTGAGAAACGCGGCGCTTGCGGTTATAATAGGAAAGTAAAAATCTGCGCTTTTGCATCATATACATCCATAGAGTGTGGGAAAGGGAGTAATTCATCATGTTCAGCAAAGACATCGGCATCGACCTGGGCACCGCCAATACCCTTGTGTACCTGCGGGGTAAGGGCATCATCATGCGGGAGCCCAGCGTGGTGGCCGTGGACACCAAAAACGACGAGGTCCGCAGCGTGGGCCACGAGGCCAAGGCGGTCATCGGCCGCACCCCCGGCAGCATCGTGGCGGTGCGTCCCCTCAAGGACGGCGTCATCGCCGACTTCGACATCACCGCCAACATGCTCAGCCGCTTCATCAAAAAGGTGTGCGGCAACAGCATGTTCTTCCGGCCCCGGGTGGTCATCTGCATCCCCTCCGGCGTCACCGAGGTGGAGCGCCGCGCCGTGAAAGAGGCCAGCCTCAAGGCGGGCGCCCGGCAGGTGAGCGTCATCGAGGAGCCCATGGCCGCCGCCATCGGCGCCGGGCTGCCCATCAGCGAGCCCTCCGGCAGCATGGTGGTGGACATCGGCGGCGGCACCAGCGAGGTGGCCGTGATCAGCCTGGGCGGCATCGTGGCCTCCCGCAGCGTGCGGGTGGGCGGCGACGAGTTCGACCAGAGCATCATCGCCTACATCAAGCGCAAGTACAACCTGCTCATCGGTGAGCGCACCGCCGAGCAGATCAAGATCGAGATCGGCTCCGCCTACGTGCTGGATCAGGAGACCAGCATGGAGATCAAGGGCCGCAACCTGGTGGACGGCCTGCCCAAGAACATCACCGTCCACTCGGAGGAGATCCGGGAGGCGCTGGAGGAGAGCCTGCAAAAGGTCACCGACGCCATCAAGGAGACCCTGGAGCGCACCCCGCCGGAGCTGTCGGCGGACATCATCGACCACGGCATCATGCTCACCGGCGGCGGCGCGCTGCTGCGGGGGCTGGATCAGCTGATCCACCGGGAGACCGGCATCGACGTGCACGTGGCCGAGAACCCCCTGGACTGCGTGGCGGTGGGCGCCGGCGCGGTGCTGGACCACATCGACCTGCTGGGCGACGTGCTGGACGACGACTCCAGCCATTTCTGAGCCCCGGCGGGCTTCTGGGCCCGCCGCCGTGAACAGATCCTTGCGCGGGCGGCGGTTTCGCCGCCCGCATTTTGAATTTTCCGGGCCGGCAACAAGAGTGAGGTGAGGCTTCCGTGAACGACTTTTTCTACTCCAAGAAATTCAAGATCCTGCTGGCGGTGGCCGTGCTGCTGGCGGGCATGATGGCCTGGGCCGGCGCCAACGACCGGCTCACCAACGCCCCTCAGGAGCTGCTGGGCGCGGCGCTGGCGCCTTTTCAGAAAGCGGCCCAGCTGCTGGGCGGCGGGCTGGACGGCCTGGTGGACAAATACGTGCGCATCGACCAGATCATCGCCGAGAACGAGCGGCTCCGGCAGGAGAACCAGGAGCTGCGGGACCAGCTGGTGGACTACGACCAGCTGGCGGCGGAGAACCAGGCGTTCCGGGACCTGTTGAACATCGAGGCGAACGACCCCCGCTACCAGTACGCCTCCGCCTTTGTGATCAGCCGCGACCCGCTGGACCAGTTCGGCGGCTTCACCATCGACCAGGGCACCCTGCAAGGGGTGGAAAAGGGGGACGTGGTGGTCAGCGACAAGGGGTATCTTGTGGGCCGGGTGCTGGAGGCGGACGTGACCAGCAGCAAGGTGATGACCATTTTGCAGCCCGGCTCCTATGTGGCCTGCCTTGTCAGCCGCACCCGGGACAGCGGCAACCTGAACGGCAACGCCGCCTGGGCGGTGCAGGGCAACTGCGCGCTGGAGAACCTGCCCCGGGACACCCTGGCCCTGGTGGGGGATGAGATCGTCACCTCCGGGCTGGGAGGCGAGTTCCCCGCCAACATCCGGGTGGGGGCCATCCTGGAGCTGGTGCCCGAGGAGAGCGGCACCTCCACCATTGCGGTGATCGAACCGGGGGCGGACATCAACAAACTCACCCATGTCTTCGTCATCACCGGCGAAGAGGAGGAGCAGGGGTAAGGGGGCGGCGCTTTTGACCTCGCGGAACAAGCGAAACCTGACACTGGCGGCCAAGTGGGCCTGCTACTTTTTGCTGCTGCTGGTGGCCGCCACCCTGCAGACCACCCCGGGCTTTCTCACCATCGGCCAGGTGCGGCCCATCTTCATCCTGCCCCTGTGCCTGGCGGTGGCCATGGTGGAAGGGGAATACCCCGGCGCCTTTTTCGGCGCGGTGGGGGGCCTTTTGTGGGACTTCACCGCAGGCCGCCCCGGCGGCCTGCTGGCGCTGGAGCTGCTCTTCATCTGCTTTGGGGCGGCCATCCTGGTGGAGCTGTACCTGCGGCTGAACGCCATGAACTTTGTGCTGGTGAGCGGCCTGTGCGCGCTGGTGGTCACTGGCGTGGACTTTTTGTTCTTCTACGCCATGCCCGGCTACGAGGGCGCCGCTGCCCGCTACTTTGAGCTGGTGCTGCCCATGGTGGTGTTCACCGCCGCCCTGTCACCCGCCAGCCTGTGGGCGGCCGGCCGGGTGTACCGGCGCTTTCCCCCCGCCGAATGACCGGCGGTAAAAAACCAAACGCCCTGTAACGGAAAGGGGGCCGCTTCTCCATGGACCAAAAAAGCCTCAGCCGGCGCATCGCCGGCCTCATCGCCGCCCTGGTGGTGGTGCTGGGCATCTTTTTGCTGCGGCTGGTGCAGTTCCAGCTGATCCAGGGGGAGGAGCTGCTGGAAAAGGCCCAGCAGGTGAGCAACTACCTGTTCGCCATCCCCGCCGCCCGGGGGGAGATCGTGGACGAGTACGGCCGGTCCATGGCCTCCAACGTGTCCGGCTACAACCTGGTGATCAACAAACTGATGCTCACCGGCGATTTGAACGACACCCTGAAAGAGCTGGTGGAGATCCTGCAAAGCGCCGGCGACGACTGGAACGACACCATGCCGGTGAGCGAGCCGGACGAGAGCGGCAACTACACCTTTACCGCCGCCGAGGACGACTCCCGGGCCCAGAGCCGGCTGGCCGCCCTCAAGGACAACCTGGTCAAGCAGCAGTACGCCACCGCCGACCAGGTGATGGCCGCCGTGGTGGAGCGCTACGAGCTGGAGGACTACCCCGACCAGTGGCAGCGCATTTTGGGGGGCATCCGCTATCAGATGGAGCTGGAGGAATTCAGCGACAACAACAACTTCACCCTGGCGGAGGACGTGAGCAGCCGCACGGTGGCCACCGTCAAGGAGCGGGGCCTCACCAGCGAGGGGGCGGACATCACCGAGACCAGCTACCGGCTGTACGCCGACGGCACCCTGGCCCCCCACCTGCTGGGGTATGTGGGGCCCATCTACGCCGAGGACTGGAAAGTCACCGACGAGGAGGGCAACGTGACCTACCCCTTAAAGGAAAAGGGTTACGCCATGAACGACACCATCGGCCAGGCGGGCCTGGAACAGGTGGGCGAGGACAAGCTGCGGGGCACCGACGGCCTGAAACAGGTCACCCGGGACAAAAACGGGGTCATCATCTCCACCGAGGTCATCCAGGACCCCCAGCCCGGCCTGACCATGGTGACCACCATCAACGCCGACCTGCAAAAAAAGGCCCACGAGGCGCTGGAAAACCAGATCCTCAACCTGCAGGCCACCGCCCAGCAGTACAAGGGCCAGGAGGCCTGCGCCGGGGCGGTGGTGGTCATCGACGTGAAGACCGGGGGCGTGCTGGCCTGCGTCAACTACCCCAGCTACGACCTGAACCTGCGGAGCACCAACGCGGCCCAGTACGCCTCCGACCCCAACACCCCCCTGGTGGACCGGGCGCTGCGGGGGCTGTACTCCCCCGGCTCCACCTTTAAGCCGGCGGTGGCGCTGTCCGGCCTGCTCTCCGGCCTTGTCACCCCCACCGACACCCCGGTGCGGTGCGGCGGCGCCCAGGCCAGCTACAACTACTACGTTTCCAGCGGCGGCCCCCGGTGCGAGGGCATCGGCCACACGGGGGGCGGCAGCCTGAACCTGTACGACGCCCTGGGTTACAGCTGCAACACCTACTTTTACGACCTGGGCCGGCGGCTGGGCGCCACCGCTTTCAACGAGATGGCCAACACCCTGGGTCTTGCCACCGAGACGGGGGTGGAGCTTTCGGAGTACACCGGCCGCACCACCAACACCGACGACGACAACTTCACCCTGGGCCTGGAGCTGATGGCCGCCATCGGCCAGGGCAACACCGCCGTGACCCCGGTGCAGCTGGCCACCTACGCTGCCACCATCGCCAACGGCGGCACCCGCTACCGCACCCACTTCATCTCCAGCTACCGTGACACCAACACCGGCGAGGTGGTGGAGAGCTTCGAGCCGGAGGTGGTGGCCCAGGTGGAGGATACCATCGGCGCCTTTGACGCGGTGGAGGAGGGCATGATCCGCGCCGCCAAGAACAGCAGCGCCCTGCGGGACTACCCCATGACCATCGCCGTGAAGACCGGCAGCCCCCAGCGGGCGGAGTACTACGACAAGGAAAAGGGCCTGACCTACCTGAACAGCGCGGTGATCGCCTACGGCCCGGTGGAAGACCCCCAGATCGCCATCGGGGCCATCATCGAGTACGGCGGCGGCGGTTCCAACCTGCTGCCGGTGGTGCGGGACGTCTTCAACGCCTACTTCATCGAGCAGACGGGCGACCTGCAAAGCGCCGAGGCGGGCGTACTGCTGCCCTGACGCGGCCCGGCAGAGGAAACTGAGAACGTTTCCTCTGCTTTCTTCACAAAACATAGCTTGCGCTGGTACAGCTTTTGTGCTACTATGATAATACGAGCGTACTGTGCCCAAAAAGCCGGGACATTCGCCGGCAAAAGGGAAAGGGAGGCGTTCGTTTGGGCGCGAAGGTGGTCATGGTGGCTTCCGGCAAGGGAGGCACCGGAAAAAGCACCCTGTCGGTGCTGCTGGGCGGCCGGCTGGCCGCCGCCGGCGGCCGGGTGCTGCTGGTGGAGCTGGACTCCGGCCTGCGCAGCGTGGACATCATCTCCGGCGTCTATGGAAAAACCGTCTACGACATCGCCGATGTGCTCAGCGGTCGGTGCGCGCCGGACAAAGCCGTGGTGGAGAGCCCTTTGTACCCGGGGCTCTCGGTGATCAGCGCCCCCTACGAGTGGGGGGGCACGGTGCAGCCGGCGGCGCTGGCGGCGCTGGTGGAGGCGATGACGCCCCACTTCGACTGGCTGCTGGTGGACACCGCCGCCGGACTGGGCGCGCCGTTCCGCGCGGCGCTCACCGTCAGCGAAACGGCGCTGCTGGTGCTCACGCCGGACCCCGTGGCCCTGCGGGACGGGCGGCTGGCCGCCGACGAGGCCTTTGAAGCCGGCCTGTCCCAGGTGCGGCTGGTGCTCAACCGGGTGGGCCCCGCCAGCTTCGGCGGCGCGGTGCGGGACCTGGACGAGTGCATCGACACGGTGGCCGCCCAGCTCATCGCCGTGGTGCCCGAAAACGCCCAGCTCCAGGCCTGCGCCGCCAAAGGGCAGGCGCTGCCGGCGGACTGCGCGGCCTTTCGGGCGGTGGACAATCTGGCCCGCCGGCTCCTGGGCCAGCGGGTGCCCCTGGCTGTGTGGGGCTGAAAGATCCGGCAAGACCATACATATGTTTTGATATCGTCGTGGATCCGTTGAAGAAGTTGAGCTCAGACAAAGAGGGGGCATGAAAACAATGAACATCGCGTTGATCGCGCATGACACGAAAAAAGAGCTGATGGTGCAGTTCTGCATCGCCTACTGCGGCATCCTCAGCCAGCACAATCTGGTGGCCACCGGCACCACCGGCAAGGTGGTCAGCGAGGCCACCGGCCTGCCCATCCAGTGCTTTTTGGCGGGGGTGCAGGGAGGCGACCAGCAGATCGCGGCGCGGATCGCCTGCAACGAGATCGACCTGCTGCTCTTTTTCCGCGACCCCATCAGCGCCAAGCCCCACGAGCCCAACGAGATGAACCTGCTGCGCCTGTGCGACGTGCGGAACATCCCGCTGGCCACCAACATCGCCACCGCCGAGGTGCTCATCCACGGCCTGGAGCGGGGCGATCTGGAGTGGCGCAGCATCGTGAACCCCAAGCGGTGAACCAAAAGCCCCCCGGCCCGCGGGCCGGGGGGCTTTTTGCCCTGGCATAAAACACAAAAAGCTCCCGGCGCAGGGCTCTGCGCCGGGAGCTTTTGTGCAACAGGGGCAATCGCCGGGCGCGGTCGATGTCCGCTTCACAGCCAGTGTTTTTTCGCCGGGAGACTGTTGCGTCCACGGCCGATGTGCTATAATAGGTCCACACGCAAAAAACGCCTGCCGCGGCAGGCGAGAGCAAGGGGGAGGACCCATGAGATCACAACTGCTTACCGTGGCCGCCGCCGCGCCCCGGGTGTATATCGCCGCGCCGGAGAAAAACGCCCGGGAGATGCTGGCGCTGGCAAAGGAGAACGCCGACGCGGGCGTGCTGCTGTTCCCGGAGCTGGCCATCACCGGCTACACCTGCGCCGACCTGTTCGGCCAGGCGCAGCTGCTGGACGCCGCCCGCCACTGGCTGGGCTGGCTGGCGCGGGAGGCCTGGGAGGCAGGCTGCAAGGGGCTGATCGGGGTGGGCGCGCCGGTGGCCGCCGACGGGCTGCTGTTCAACTGCCTGGTGCTGCTGCACGGGGGTGCGCCGGTGGCGGTGATCCCCAAGACCTGGCTGCCCAACTACGGGGAGTTTTACGAAAAGCGCTGGTTCGCCCCCGCCTCGGCCCGCCGCTCGGCGGAGCTGCTCTGGCCGGCGGAGAACGGCGAGGCGCGCTGGGTGCCCTTTGGGGAGGACCTGCTGGTGTCCGACCGCACCGGCGCTGTGGTGGTGGCCGGGGAGATCTGCGAGGACCTGTGGGCCCCGGTGCCTCCCAGCGGTTTTGCCTGCCTGGCGGGGGCGGACATGGTCCTGAACCCCTCCGCCAGCAACGAGACGGTGACCAAGAGCGACTACCGCCGTCAGCTGGTCACCGGCCAGTCCGCCCGGTGCGACTGCGTCTACGTTTACGCCGGCGCGGGCGACACCGAGAGCACCACCGACCTTGTCTTCAGCGGCCACGGCATGATCTGTGAGAACGGCCGGCTGCTGGCCGAGCAGCTCTACCCCGCCCCCGGCGGGGTGATCCGGGCGGTGGTGGACATCGAGCGGGTCCGCACCGACCGGATGCGCCGGGGCAGCGGGGCCCAGGAGGCGCGCCCGGCCCCCCGGCGCACCCTGCGGCTGGCGGGCGACCTGGTGGAGAGCGCGGCCCAGCGTGAGCTGCTGGCCCGCCGCCCCGAGGCGCGGCTGCCCTTTGTGCCCCAGGACCCGGCCCAGCTGGACGAGCGCTGCGCCGAGATCGCCCGCATCCAGGCCGCCGGCCTTGCCCGGCGGCTGGAGGCCAGCGGGGCGAAACGGGCGGTGATCGGCCTGTCCGGCGGGCTGGACAGCACCCTGGCGCTGCTGGCCGCCCTCCAGGCGCTGGAGCGGCTGGGCCGCCCGGCGCGGGACGTGCTGGCGGTGAGTATGCCCTGTGTGGGCACCACGAAGCGCACCTTTGGCAACGCCGCCTCGCTGGCGCAGCTGCTGGGGGCGGAATACCGGGAGATCCCCATCAAAAACGCCCTGGAAAGCCACCTTGCGGACATCGGCCACGCGCCGGACGCCTACGACACCACCTTTGAAAACGCCCAGGCCCGGGAGCGCACCCAGATCCTCATGGATCTGGCCAACCAGGAAAACGGCATCGTGGTGGGCACGGGGGACCTGTCGGAGCTGGCGCTGGGCTGGTGCACCTACAACGGCGACCAGATGAGCATGTACGGGGTGAACGCCTCGGTGCCCAAAACGCTGGTGCGGGCCATGGTGGCCTGGCACGCCCGCCGGCTGTGCGACACCGAGCCCCGGGTCACCCGGGTGCTGCTGGACATCCTGGACACCCCCATCAGCCCCGAGCTGCTGCCGGTGGGCGAGGACGGCGCGCTGGTGCAGAAGACCGAGGACACCCTGGGCAAGTACGACCTGCACGACTTCGCCCTGTACCACATGCTCCGGGGCGGCTATGCCCCCGGGCGCATTCTGGAAATGGCCTGCATCGCCTACCCGGAGGTGAGCCGGGACACCATCCGCACCACCCTGAAGACGTTCTACCGGCGCTTTTTCACCCAGCAGTTCAAGCGCAGCTGTATGCCGGACGGCCCCAAGGTGGGCTCGGTGAGCCTCTCGCCCCGGGGCGACTGGCGGATGCCCAGCGACGCCGAGGCGACGGAATTCTTAAAGTTCGAGTAAAGAAAGCGCCAAGAAACGACAAAATAATAACGATTTTCCCCAATGACTTGCAAGGAGCTATTTACTATGCTATCATGGTGGCATAACTTTGCGGAAAGCGAGGAATCATCATGAACAAAAACATCGTTCTTTGCGTCGTGCTCAGCATCGTGACCTGCGGCATCTACGGGCTGTACTGGCTGTACACCCTCAACGAGGCCGCCCGCACGGTCAACCCCGGCGAGTGGCAGATGGACGGCGTGCTGGTGGTGGTGCTCACCATCGTCACCTGCGGCATCTTCGGCTACTACTGGAACTACAAGATGGGCAAGGCGTTCGTGGCCATCGGCGCGCCGGACAACAGCGTGCTGTACCTGGTGCTGTCCATCTTCGGGCTGAGCATCGTCAACTGGTGCATCATGCAGGACTCCATCAACCGCGCCTATCCCGCCCAGCAGTAAACTGTGCAAAAAAGGGCCGTCCCCGCGGGGCGGCCCTTTTTTGTGCCTTTTCCTTGTATTCGGGGGCAAAAGCAAGTATAATGGACTGATGTAGAAAAGACTGTCCGCCGGGCCTTTTGCCCGGCGCAGAGAAAAGAGGAACCAGATATGGAGACCATGGGCAATCTGCGCCGCACCCATTACTGCGGCGAAGTGCGCCTGGCACAGGCCGGGCAGGAGATGGTGGTGGCCGGCTCGGTGGCCAAGTGCCGGGACAAGGGCGGCATCATCTTTGTGGACCTGCGGGACACCAGCGGCATTTTGCAGCTGGTGTTCGACGACGGCACCGAACGGGCCGTGTTTGAAAAGGCCGGCAGCCTGAAGAGCGAGTATGTGGTCATCGCCAAAGGCACCCTGCGGGAGCGGGACGCCAAGACCGACAAGATCCCCACCGGCGAGGTGGAGCTGTATGTGCGCGAGCTGCGGGTGCTCAGCGCCGCCGAGACCACCCCCTTTGAGATCCGGGACGAGGTCAAGGTCAAGGACGAGCTGCGCCTGAAGTACCGGTATCTGGACCTGCGCCGCCCGGCGGTACACGCGCCGCTGGTGCTGCGCAGCAAGATCTGCCAGGTGACCCGCAACTACTTCTGCGACAACCACTTCTGCGAGATCGAGACCCCCATGCTGATGAAGTCCACCCCCGAGGGCGCCCGGGACTACCTGGTGCCCAGCCGGGTGCAGCCGGGGCACTTCTACGCCCTGCCCCAGTCGCCCCAGATCTACAAGCAGATTTTGATGCTCTCCGGCTTCGACCGCTATTTCCAGATCGCCCGCTGCTTCCGGGACGAGGATCTGCGGGCGGACCGTCAGCCCGAGTTCACCCAGATCGACCTGGAGATGAGCTTTGTCTCCGAGGACGACGTGATGAACATCTGCGAGGGGCTGCTGCAAAAGCTCTGGAAAGAGGTGCTGGACATCGACCTGCCCGCCCACTTCGAGCGCCTGAGCTGGGACGAGGCCATGGCCCGCTTCGGCTCCGACAAGCCGGACACCCGCTTTGGCCTGGAGCTGATGGACGTCACCGACGCGGTGCGCGGCGCGGGATTCGCGCCTTTCAAAAGCGCCATCGAAGCCGGCGGCAGCGTGCGGCTGATCAACTGCAAGGGCCTGGCCGGCCAGCTCACCCGCAAGACCATCGACAAGCTGGTGGAGGTGGCCAGGACCTACGGCGTCAAGGGCCTTGCCTACACCCGGCTCACCGAGGAGGGGGAGACCTCCAGCTTTGAAAAGTTCCTCGCCGACGGGGAAAAGGCCGCCCTGCGCGAGGCCGCCGGCGCCGAGACCGGCGACGTGCTGCTGGTGGTGAGCGACGAGAACTCCACCCGCGCCTGCACGGCCCTGGGCCAGGTGCGCCTGGAGGTGGGCCGCCGCTGCGGGCTCATCGACCCGGCCAGGTTCAATTTCTTGTGGGTGGTGCGCTTCCCGCTGTTCGAGTACAGCGAGGAGGAGGGCCGCTACATGGCCATGCACCATCCGTTCACCATGCCCACCGAGGACTCCATGGACAAGCTGGAGTCCGACCCCGGCGGCTGCTACGCCAACGCCTACGACATCGTGCTCAACGGCGTGGAGCTGGGCGGCGGCTCCATCCGCATCAACGACCCGGCCCTGCAGGCCCGGATGTTCAAGGTGCTGGGCTTCACCGAGGAGCGGGCCCGGGAGAACTTCGGCTTTTTGATGGACGCCTACCGCTACGGCGCGCCCCCCCACGGCGGCTGGGCCATCGGCCTGGACCGGCTGGTGATGCTGATGCTGGGCCGGGACTCCATCCGGGACGTGATCGCCTTCCCCAAGGTGCAGAACGCCAGCGAGCTGATGAGCGGCGCCCCCGACACGGTGGACGAAAAGCAGCTTCGGGACCTGTGCATCCAGTGCACCGGTGCCGAGGAGTAAACGACAAACAGAAACGCCCCCGCGGCCGACAGGCCGCGGGGGCGTTTTTCAACGGTTCAAAAACACATCACAGGCCGTTGGCCGCGTTGTAGGCAGACGCCAGGGAGTTGGTGTTCTTGATGAGGATGTGCATGGCCACCCAGGGGCCGATGCCGCACAGCAGCATACCCACCAGGTACCACAGCAGCACGGTGGTGCCGTTCTCCTGGAACGCGATGCCATAGCGGGGGGCGTTGGCCGCCAGCCGGTTGCCCAGCTTGTACTCCCAGTACAGGCCGTAGAAGCCGCAGGTGACAAAGTTCAGCAGGATAAAGGCCAGCAGGCCGCCGGTCTTCTCCCCGTCGTCCCGGCACATGATGTTCACGTCCCGGGCAATGGAATAGATGAAGTAGTAGCCATAGATGCCGCAGGTGACAAGGGAGAGCAGGATGTACATGATCAGGCTGCGGTTGGTCTGGATGCGAACGGCCGGATAGCCCGCCGCCTGGTACTGGACGGCCTGGGCCTGCTGCTGGGCCTGATGGGCGTCGTAAGCGCTCTTGGCGGAGGCAGCGGCGGCGCCGGCCTGCTGCTGTACCTCTCCCGCGCCTTTCTTCAGCGCGTCCAGCAGGATGGCGAACTTGCCGGCGGGGTCGTCCACGATGGTCTTGGGGTCCGGCGCCTCTTTCATCAGATGGAGGAGACCCCACACGCCGCCCAGGCACACCGCCAGCCAGAAGATAAGGCCGATCAGCTCGCCAATGGCGCTGAGCAGCATGGAGAAAGTGAAGAACTGGTAGAGCACGACGTTGAAGAAAATGGAGAGCAGCGTGCCCAGCAGGCTGGAGACCAGCGTCAGCGCCGCGCCGCCCGCCACGCCAAAGACCAGGGCGTCGGTGTTTTCCCTGGTGCGGCGCCAGGCAAGCAGCACCAGGGCCAGGGCCATCACCAGATAGCCCGCCAGGCCCACCAGGTTCACGGGGATGTACAGGATGGCGTTGAAGGACTGGTAGAAGATCACCGCGCGCAGGTTGCTGAACACATAGCCCACATACCGCAGCGCGTTGAGGGCGCTGATCACCCCGCCGGCGGTGGCGAAGATCTTCAGCAGCAGGTCATAATTGGTGCCGCCGGCAGCGGGCGCCACCGGCGCGCCGTAGGCCGGCGGGGGCGGGGCCACGGGAGGCTGCTGGCCGGCGCCCGGCGGGGGAACGGCCGGCCCGGGGATGGGCGCGGGCTCCGGCTGGGGCGCGGGCTCCGGCTGAGGCGCGGGTTCCGGGATGGGGGTCGGCGCGGGCTGGGGCGCGGGCTCCGGGATGGGCGCGGGCTCGATCACCAGTTCAGGGGCCGGGGGCTCGCCCACCGGCTCCACCGGCGGGATCACCAGCTCGGGAACGGGGGACTGGGCCTCCGGCGCGCCCGTGGCGCCGTCCAAAGGGGGCAGCGCAGAGGGGTCCAGGCGCTCGGTGGCAGGGCCGGTGAAGACCACAGGCTCGGCAGTGGTTTGCGCGGCGCCGCAATGGGGGCAGAATTTGCTGCCCTCCGCCAGCTCGCCGCCGCAGTTCTTACAATACATGATTCACTCCTCCTATCTTTACGGCAAAAGGCCAGGCAGTTGCCGCAGAGTACGAACGATGAGCCCCGTCTCGGGGGCGAACACCACCACCTGATCGGTGGGGTCGGCCATCCGCACCGCGTACACCGCCACAAAGGCGAGAGCCGCGGCCCAGACAAGGCCCTGGAACAGCCGCCGGGGCATCCGGCGGCGGAAAAGAAACACCAGCGCGGCCAAGGGCACCACCCAGAACAGGGGGTGGCAGGCAAAGGCCTCCGCCCAGTGGCCGCCCGGCACCGCCAGCCAGGCGCGGGTCATGCCGCACCCGGCGCAGGAGACGCCGGTGAGCGCCTTGATGGGGCAGCCGACGCCCAGAAAATGCAGCGCCGTGTACAGGGCGGCGATCAGGGCAACGGCGGCCAGGTCCTGCTTTTTCAACCCCCGTCGCCCTCCTCTCGCCGGCTCAGTTCTTCAGCGCCTGCATGGGGGCGGGGATGCGTCCGCCCCGGTCGATGAACACCTTGGGGCTGTATTTGCTGATGGGCAAAATGGGCGCGTAGCCCAAAAGGCCGCCGAAGTCCAGCTCCTCGCCGGCCGAACGGCCAATGGCGGGGATCACCCGCACGGCGGTGGTCTTGCTGTTCACCATGCCGATGGCCGCCTCGTCGGCGATCAGGGCGCTGATGACCTCCGCCGGGGTGTCGCCGGGGATGACCACCATGTCGATGCCCACGCTGCAAACGGCGGTCATGGCCTCCAGCTTCTCCATGCACAGGCTGCCCCGGCGCACCGCCTGGATCATGCCCTCGTCCTCGCTCACCGGGATAAAGGCGCCGGACAGGCCGCCCACGTGGTTGGAGGCCATCACGCCGCCCTTTTTCACCGCGTCGTTGAGCAGGGCAAGGGCGGCGGTGGTGCCGCACTGGCCGCAGCTTTCCAGGCCCATCTCCTCCAGGATGTTGGCCACGCTGTCGCCAATGGCGGGGGTGGGGGCCAGACTCAGGTCCACGATGCCAAAGGGCACCCCCAGCTCTTTGGCGGCCAGGTTGCCCACCAGCTGGCCCATGCGGGTGATCTTGAAAGCGGTGCGCTTGATAAGCTCGGCAACTTCGTCCAGCGGCGCGTCCTTGGGCAGCTTTGCCAGCGCCGCCCGCACCGCGCCGGGGCCGGAAACCCCCACGTGTACCACGCAGTCCGGCTCGCCCACGCCGTGGAAAGCGCCCGCCATAAAGGGGTTGTCCTCCGGCGCGTTGCAGAACACCACCAGCTTGGCGGCGCCCATGCACTGGTCCGCGGCGGTGGCCTCGGCGGCCTCGCGCACCACCCGGCCCATCCGCTTCACCGCGTCCATGTTCAGCCCCGTCTTGGTGGAGCCGATGTTCACGCTGCTGCAAACGACGTCCGTCTCGGCCAAAGCGCGGGGGATGGCCTCGATCAGCCGCTCGTCGCCGGCGGAAAAGCCCTTGTGTACCAGCGCGCCGAAGCCGCCGATGAAGTTCACGCCCACCGTTTTGGCCGCTTTGTCCAGGGCCTTGGCGTAGTCCACCGGGTCGGCGTCGGGGGCGGAAGCCAGCAGCATGGCGATGGGAGTCACGCTGATGCGCTTGTTGATGATGGGGATGCCGTAGTCGGTGCTGATGCGCTCCACCACCTCCACCAGCCGCGCGGCGCGGGTGGTGATCTTGTTGTAGATCTTCTCACAGGCGCGGGCGGGGTCGGGGTCGGCGCAGTCCAGCAGGCTGATGCCCATGGTCACGGTGCGAACGTCCAGGTTCTCGCCGGTGATCATGTGGATGGTTTCCATGATGTCGCGGGTGTTGATCATGCTCATTGCAACCGCCTCCCGCTCAAATGTGGTGCATCGCGTCGAACACTTCTTCGCGGGTCAGGTGCAGCTCCATGTTCATCTTGGCGGCCACCCCGTCCAGGGCGGCGCGCACGGTGGCCATGGGCGCGGTGCAGTGCTGCAGGTTCACCAGCATGATCATGCAGAACATATCCTGCATGATGCTCTGGGTAACGTCCTCGATGTTGATGTTCAGCTCGGCGCAGACCTGGCTGACCCGGGCGACCACGCCCACGGTGTCCCGGCCCACAACGGTGATAACAGCTTTCATGGTTCGTTCCTCTCTTTCCACCCCAAAGGGCCCCCTCGGCGGCGGCTCTTTTTCCTAATGGCTCCATTATACCAGATTTTCATCGGAATTTGTTTACTTTGCACCGGTTTTTTTTTATAATTAAAAAATACACCGCAATATTACAACAAAGAACCGAGGGAATGGATATGGAACGTCTGTTGCAGCTTTTGGAAGAGAACGCCCGCCTGTCGGTGGAGGAGCTGGCCGCCATGCTCCAGGAGACCCCCGCCGCCGTGGCCGCCAAGATGGACGAATACACCAAAGAGGGGATCATCCGGGGCTACAAGGCCCTGGTGGACTGGGAGAAGATCAACGCCGACCGGGTCAAGGCCGTTATCGAACTGCGGGTACGCCCCAAGAAGAGCCGCGGCTTTGACGAGATCGCCTCCGCCATCGCCTGCTACGACGAGGTGCAGAGCGTGCTTTTGATGAGCGGCGCCTACGACCTGCAGCTCATCCTCACCGGCCGCAGCTTCCAGGAGATCGCCCTGTTCGTGGCCAAGCGCCTGGCCCCCATGGACGACGTGCTGTCCACCGCCACCCACTTCGTGCTCCGCACCTATAAAAAGGACGGCGTGGTCTACGTGGACGAGGAAAAGGACGAGAGGGAGTGGGCCACGCTGTGATGGATTACGATAAGATCATCTCCCCCGCGGCGGCGGCCATGCGGCCCAGCGGCATCCGCAAGTTCTTCGACCTTGCCGCCGAGATGGAGGGCTGTATCAGCCTGGGCGTGGGCGAGCCGGACTTCAAGACCCCCTGGCGCATCCGGGACGCGGGCATCCGCAGCCTGGAAAAGGGGCGCACCAGCTACACCGCCAACGCCGGCCTCAAGGAACTGCGGCTGGAGATCGCCGCCTACATGAAGCTCCGCTTTGGCCTGGAGTACACCGACCCCATGCACGAGATCCTGGTCACCGTGGGCGGCAGCGAGGCCATCGACATGGCCATCCGCAGCCTGGTGGCCCCGGGGGACGAGGTCATCATCCCCGAGCCCTGCTTTGTCTGCTACCAGCCCATCACCACCCTCACAGGCGGCGTGCCGGTGCCGGTGCCGCTGAAAGCGGAAAACGAGTTCCGCCTCACCGCCGAGGAGCTGAAAGCCGCCATCACCCCCAGGACCAAGCTGCTGGTGCTGCCTTTCCCCTGCAACCCCACCGGCGCGGTGATGGAGCGCCAGCATCTGGAGGCCATCGCCCAGGTGCTGCGGGGCACCGACGTCATGGTGCTCTCGGACGAAATTTATGCCGAGCTGAACTACGGCACCGAGCGCCATGTGAGCATCGCCAGCCTGCCGGGCATGGCCGAGCGCACCATCGTGGTGAACGGCTTCTCCAAGGCCTTTGCCATGACCGGCTGGCGCCTGGGCTACGCCTGCGGCCCCGCCCCGGTGATGAAGATCCTGACCAAGCTCCACCAGAACTGCATCATGTGCGCCCCCACCACCAGCCAGTACGCGGCGGTGGTGGCCATGCGGGAGTGCGACGACGAGATCGAGCGTATGCGCCGGGAGTACGATATGCGCCGGCGGCTTCTGGTCAAGCGGTTCAACGACATGGGCCTTGCCTGTTTTGAGCCCAAGGGGGCCTTTTATGTCTTCCCCAGCATCCAGTCCACCGGCCTTTCCAGCGCCGAGTTCTGCGAAAAGCTGCTGTACAGCCAGAAAGTGGCGGTGGTGCCCGGCACCGCGTTCGGCGACTCGGGCGAGGGCTTCGTGCGGGTGAGCTATGCCTACTCGGTGAGCCATCTGTCCGAGGCGCTGGGCCGCATCGAGCGTTTCCTGGAGGAGCTGCGCGCGGATGGATGACCGGGTCTTCTTCGCCGCCGCGCCCCGCTACGACGCCGAAACGGTGGACCGGGCGGTGGAGGCTCTGCTGGCGCAGCTGCCCGCCGCCGCCCTGCTCGGCCCCGGCAAAAAGGTGCTGCTGAAGCCCAACCTGCTCTCCGGTACCGCCCCCGAAAGGGCGGTGACCACCCACCCGGCGGTGGTGGCGGCGGTGATCCGCGCCGCGAAGCGCCGGGGGGTGGCGGCGTCGGACATCGCTGTGGCCGACTCCCCCGGCGGGCCTCACACCGCCGGCCGGGTGAAAGCCGCCTGGAAGATCAGCGGCATCGCTGCCGTCTGCGCCGCGGAGGGGGCTGTCCTTGTTGCCGGCGGCGCCGGCGGCGAGGCCCCCAGGGCCGGGGGTGCGAAGCGCCGGTTCACCCTGCTGGAGCCGGTGCTGGCGGCGGACGTGATCATCGACCTGCCCAAGTTCAAGACCCACATGATGACCGGCCTTTCGGCGGCCACCAAAAACCTGTTCGGCTGCATCCCCGGCCTGCAAAAGGCCGAGTGGCACATGCGCTGCCCGAAAAAAGAGGACTTCGGCGACATGCTCGTCGACCTGCTGCTCACCGTCAGACCCTCTTTCGCGGTGCTGGACGCCGTCACCGCCCACGAGGGCAACGGCCCCAGCGGTGGCAGCCCCCGGGCCACCGGCTTTCTGGCCGCGTCGGAAAACCTGCTGTCGATGGATCTTGCGTTGTGCGCCATGGCGGGCCTCGCGCCCGGGCAGGTGCCCTATCTGGCGGCGGCCCACGGGCGCGGCCTGTGCCCCGCCGCCTTTGACCCGGCCCTGGCCGCCGGCGAGACGGCGCTGTTCAAACCGGTGGAGCACTTCCGCCTGCCGGACTCCTGGCGCAGGATGAACTTTTCCGACTCCGCCCCCCGCCCGGTGCGCTGGGCGGTGCCGGCGGTGGAAAAATGGGTGGCGCCCCGGCCGGTGATCGACCCGGGGCGCTGCATCGGCTGCGGCCGGTGCGCCGAGATCTGCCCCCAGAACACCATCGGGCTGAAAAACAAAAAGGCTCACATCAAGCCCAAAGCCTGCATCCGCTGCTTTTGCTGCCACGAGGTCTGCCCAGTGCAGGCCATCGACACGAAACGGTTTTTCCTCTTTAAGAAACTGTGAGGTGAACGCACCATGAAACAGGTCACCGTGCTGGCCCCGGCCAAGCTCAACCTGACGCTGGACGTCACCGGCATCCTGCCGGGGGGCTACCACGCCCTGGACATGATCATGCAGGCCATCACCCTCTACGAGCGGGTGACCCTGCACAAAAGCCGGGACCTGCGCCTGCGGCTGCCGGGCAGCCGGGTGCCTCCGAACGAAAAGAACACCGCCTACAAGGCGGCGCTGGCCTTTTTCCACTACACCGGCCTGTTGGCCGGCGTGGAGATGGAGGTGCGAAAGGTCACCCCGGTGCGGGCGGGCATGGCGGGCGGCAGCGCCGACGCCGCGGCCGTGCTGGTGGGGCTCAACGCCCTGTACGACGCCCGCCTTTCCATGAGCGAGCTGTGCGCTTTGGGGGCCTCCATCGGGGCGGACGTGCCCTTTGCCCTGCTGGGCGGCACCTGCCGGGTGCAGGGCAAGGGGGACCTGCTGCGGCCGCTGCCTCCCTGCCCGGACTGCCGCTTTGTGGTGGCGATGCCCAGCGTGGGGGTGAGCACCCCCGCCGCCTTTGCCGCCTACGATGAGGTGGGCAGCACCGTCCACCCCAGCGGCGAGGCCGCCGAGGCCGCCGTGCGGGCGGGGGACCTGGAGGCCCTGTGCGCCGCGGCGGGCAACGCCCTGGAGGAGTGCAGCGGGGCCAAAGAGACGCCCCGCATCAAGGCGCTGCTGCGCCAGCAAGGGGCGCTCACCGCCCTGATGACCGGCAGCGGCGCGGCGGTGTTCGGCATCTTCGACGACCCGGAAAAGGCCGAGGCGGCCCGGGCCGCGCTGGCGGCGGAATACCGGCAGGTCTACATAGCCGCCCCCGACCGGGGCGGGGCCCGGGTGCTGGCGGCAAAACGCCCCCGGCCTGAATAAAACAAAAAGAGCGCGTCTATACTTTTGGCAGATGTTACCAAAAGAAAGGACGTGCTTTTTTTGTTCTCTTTCGTTTCGCTGCCCCGCCCGGGCCGCCGTGCCCTGTGGGAGGCCAGCCTGGCGCTGGGCCTTGTGCTGGCGGTGGTACTTACCTGCAAGATGTCCAGCTTCTGCGCCCTGGCGGACCAGGTGCGGGAAAACACCCTGCGGCTGCACGTGCAGGCCAACTCCGACTCGGCGGCCGACCAGGCCCTGAAGCTGGCCGTGCGGGACGCCATCCTGGAGGAGCTTGGCCCCCGGTTCGCCGCGGCCGAGAGCGAGGCCCAGGCGGCGGCCATCGCCCAAGAGAGCCTGCCGGAGCTGGAGGACTGCGTCCGGCGCACCCTGGACGCCGCCCACAGCGAGCTGGCGGTGCGGGTCTACCTCACCGAGATGTACTTCGACACCACCTGCTACGAGGACTTCACCCTGCCCGCCGGGCGCTACCAGGCCCTGCGGGTGGAGCTGGGGGCCCACGCGGGCAAAAACTGGTTCTGCGTGCTCTACCCCGGCCTGTGCCTGCCCGCCGCCCAGGGGGCGGTGTACCCCACCGAGGCCCAGCAGGGGCTGGTGGAGTCCCCCGGCGTGGAGGTGCGCTTCGCCGCCCTGGAGTGGTGGCAGCACCTCACCGGCGCGGCGGGGTGAGACGTTGGCCGGGCCGGCCTGCCCTTTTGGGGACAGGCCGGCCCGGCATTGTACATTCTCCCACAAAATGATAATATTACCATAGCGCAGTTGTGGGAAATGTTGCCAAAACTTTAATAATTGTTGCAAAAAAGCGAAAAATGTGGTATCATAGAAGCGAAAAATGATAACGATAACATTTTGGAGGAGACGCCATGGCAACGCTGAAAGATGTGGCGCGGATCGCACAGGTATCGCCTATCACGGTGTCCCGCGTGATCAACACGCCGGAAAAGGTCAAGCCGGCGACCCGGGAGCGTGTGCGCCGGGTGATGTCCTCGCTGCAGTACATCCCCAATGTGGCGGCCAAGAACCTGGTGACCAAGCGCAGCGGCATCATCGACGTGTTCGTGCCGGAGAGCATCGACCTGAGCGACCCGTTCGTGATGCAGTTCATCGCCGGCGTCAGCAACGTGCTGAGCAGGCGGATGTACTCGTTTTTGATCCTGCGTGACCGCACCCGGGAGCATTTTTGCGACGGCTATATCGTGACGGGGCTGCTGAAGAACGAGATCCTGGAATTCCAGGAGTACGCGGCCCGGCGTTCTCGGCCGGTGGTGCTGTTTGGCCACACCGAATTGCAGGAGGTGGACTGCATCGACGTGGACAATGTCACCGGCGCGAAAGAGCTGGTGGACAGGCTGATCCGGGCGGGCCACAGGCGCATCGCCATGATCAACGTGGCGGAAAACAAGGATTACACCGCCGACCGGTACGCCGGCTATGAAAAGGCCCTGCGGGCCGCGGGCATCCCGGTGGACCCCGGGCTGGTGGCCCGGGCGGAGAACACCGCGGCGGCGGGCGGCGCGGCGGCGCAGCGCCTGCTGGCGGACACCGGCTGCACAGCGATCTTCTGTGCCACCGACACCATGGCCGTCGGGGTGTGCAGGGCGGCGGCGGAAAAGGGGCTGAGCATTCCCGGCGACCTGTCCCTTGTGGGGTACGACGGGCTGGGGCATCACCTGCTGTGTACCCCCGCCGTGACCACCGCCCGCCAGCCGGTGTACGAGATCGGCGAGCGGCTGGCCAGGACCCTGCTGGACCGGCTGGACGGCAGCCGCTCCCGCGTCTGTGAGCTGGTGGTGCCGGAGGTGGTGGAGGGGCGGTCGGTGGACAGGCCCCCGCAAGCGGCCGGCGACGACGTTGTGGAGTGAAATGGTATGACAGGAAAATTTATTACGACGGTGGAGGAAAACGGCCGGCCGGTCCGGCAGGCCGATCGGCGCAGCGCCCTGCCGGATGACCGGGAGCAGGAGCTGCATCTGGTGAATCTGTACCCCCGGGTGAAATATCAGCCGGTGCTGGGCTTTGGGGGCGCCATCACCGAGGCGGTGGGGCTGGTGCTGGCCGCGCTGCCGCCCGAGCGGGCGCGGCAGGTGCTGGAGGCCTATTACGGCCCGTCGGGCATCGGCTATTCCCTGGCGCGGGTCCCGCTGGACAGCTGCGATTTTTCCGCCGGGCCCTACTGCGCCATCGAGGAGGGCGACGAGCAGCTGACCACCTTTTCCCTGCGTCGGGACGAAAAGACCATCCTGCCCTGTTTCCGCCAGGCCGAGGCGCTGGCGGGCAAAAAGCTCTCGGTGATGCTGTCGCCCTGGTCGCCCCCCGCGTTCATGAAGACCAACGGCAGCCGCATGGACGGCGGCCAGCTGCGGGAGGAGTATGCCGGGCTGTGGGCGCGGTATATCTGCCGGTATATTCTGGAATACAAAAAAAGAGGGGTGCAGGTGGACCGGCTGTCCGTCCAGAACGAGCCGAACGCGGCCCAGGCCTGGGACAGCTGCCGGTATTCTGCCTGCCAGGAGCGGAATTTTCTGCGGGATCACCTGCATCCGGCGCTGGTGAGGAGCGGGCTGGGGGATACCCAGGTGTTTATCTGGGACCACAACAAGGAGCGCGTGTTCGAGCGGGCGGCCCGGTGCATCGGCCCCGACACCGACGGGATGATCGCCGGGGTGGCGTTCCACTGGTACAGCGGAGACCACTTTGAGGGGGTGCGGCTGGTGCGGGAGCACTTCCCGGACAAGCTGCTGCTGTTCTCGGAGGGCTGCATCGAGTACAGCCGCTTCGACCGGAGCCGGGCTTTTCAGAACGCGCAGATGTATGCCCACGACATGATCGGCAATTTCAACGCGGGCATGAACCTGTTTCTGGACTGGAACATCGCCCTGGACCAGAACGGCGGCCCCAACCACGCGGGAAACTACTGCGAGGCCCCGGTGCTCTGCGACACGGCTTGCGGGCGGATCGAGTACCGGCCCTCCTTTTATTACATCGCCCACTTCAGCCACCACATCCGGCCGGGGGCGCGCAGGATCGCCGTCACCTGCTACTCGGAGCGGGTGGAGACCACCGCCTTTGAAAACCCGGATGGCTCCATCGCAGTGGTCCTGCTGAACCGGACGGACCAGGCGCTTCCCGTGACGCTGCGGCTGGAGGGACAGCTGCTGGATGCGCCCTGCCCGCCGCGCTCCATCACCACCGCGGTGCTGGAGCGGTAACGGCGGGGTGAAACGGCGGCACCCTTTTGGCCCCGGGGGCATACACTGGGGCAAGGAGGGATGCAAACCATGGCAAACATCGAACAGACCGGCGCTGCGGCGCCGCCCTATTTCGGCACGGTTTTGAAAAACGGCTCGTCCGGGCCGGACTGCGCCCAGGTGCAGACCTGGCTCAACGGGGTCCGCAGCCGCTGGCCCCAGATCCCGGCGCTGACGGTGGACGGCAAATACGGCCGCGGCACCGCCAGCGCGGTGAAAACGTTCCAGAGCGCCGCCGGCCTTACCGCCGACGGCCAGGTGGGCTCTTCCACCTGGAACGCCCTGTACAGCGCCTACGCCGCCATCCACGGCGCGGGGGAGGTGTACTGCGGCATCACCGCCCGCTCCGGCGACAGGGGCGCGGTGGTCAAGAGTATGCAGCAGAAGCTCATCCGCATCCGGCAGGTGTACACCGCCATCGCGTCCATCAGCGCGGACGGCGCGTTCGGCAGCGCCAGCGCCGGGGCGCTCAAGCAGTTCCAGCGGCAGTTCGCCCTTTCCATCGACGGCGCCTACGGCAAGAACACCTTTGCCGCCCTGGACTGGGTGTACAGCCAGGTGCTGGCCGGCTCGCCCACGGCGGTGCTGC
This sequence comes from Candidatus Allofournierella merdigallinarum, assembly GCA_019117205.1. Taxonomy (GTDB): domain Bacteria; phylum Bacillota; class Clostridia; order Oscillospirales; family Ruminococcaceae; genus Allofournierella_A; species Allofournierella_A merdigallinarum. Next base: position 37,433 of record DXAC01000024.1, read on the forward strand.
CCAAGTACCCGGGCCTGCTCCAGCAGGGCAGCAGCGGCGACGCGGTGCGCTGCGTCCAGAGCTATCTGTCCGCGCTGGGGGGCATCGTGCCCAAGGTCACCATCGACGGCCGGTACGGCAGCGCCACCGCCGGCTCGGTGCGCTCGTTCCAGAAGCTGGCCCGCCTCACCGAGGACGGCAAGGTGGGCCCCGCCACCTGGAGCGCCCTGGTGATGGCTTTCAACGGCACCCTGTAACGGCAAACAGAACAAAGGCGGGCCCCGCCGGTGGAAAAGACCGGCGGGGCCCGCCTCTTTTAAAGGTCCAGGCTGTCCCAGGCTTCGCCCCGCGCCTCCTCGTCGCAGTTGCAGAACATCTCGTCCTGCCACTCCGCCGCCGGGTCGTGGCGGAGCGCCTCATCCAGCGCCGCGTCGTACTCCCGGGCAAGGCGCCGCTCCCCGGGGCTGCCCGTCAGCAGCGCCTCCTCCAGCAGCGACGCCAGCACCGCCGCCTCGCCCTGCGCCGCCAGGCAGGTGGCCAGCAGTTCCGGGTCCGCCTCCATCCCCGCCAGCCCCTGCCGACGCGCAAGGGCGGCGATCTCCTGCTGCAATGTCATTCTACCGCCTCCTTTGGGTATGTCTCATAAAGCTGCACGTTGGAGCTGTTCTTGCCGGCGGGACGCACGCCGGGCAGCTTGCCGCCCCGCACCAGATGATAAAAGGTGCGCCCCAGCGAGAGTTTCAGCCCCCGGTCCAGTGTGTTCCAATCCCCGAACAGCTCCATCACGGTGAAAGGCCGCCCCGCCGGCCGGGCCGCCGCCCGCGCTTTCAGCATTTCAAAGCGGGCCTCGAAAGCCTCGTCGCCGATGCAAAACTGCTTGACGCACTGGGCCAGCGGCAGCCCGTGTTCCTCCGCCAGCTTTTTTGCCCGCGCGTGCTCCGTCTCGGTGAGGGGCACAGAAATGATCACAGCCTTTGCCATACCATGACCTCCCTTGCAACTTATTATTATGAATAATATTATAAACAATCTTCAGAAAAAAGCAAGGGGAGGCCGTTGATTTGCAAAAAAACGCCCCGCCGGTTTTAGCCGGGGTGCCGTAAGAAAACGTTTTCTTATGCCACCCCGGCTTTTGCCAGCGGGGCGTTTGCCTTTGAAATTATTCTTTCGGCCCAAGGCCCAGGGCGTCCATCTCGCCCCGCATCCCCTCGATGCAAAGGCCGATGACCTCGGAAAGGTCCATGCCCAGCATGTCGCAGCCCTGCTGGATGACCGCCCGGTCGATCTTGGCGGCGAAGCGCTTGTCCTTGAACTTCTTCTTCACGCTGGAAACTTCCAGATCGGAGATGCCGCCCGGGCGCATCCGGGCGGTGGCCGCCACCAGGCCGGTGAGCTCGTCCACCGTGAACAGGCTCTTTTCCAGGTCGGTCACCGGCTCCACGTCGGTGCAGGGGCCGAAGCCGTGGGCCAGGATGGCCCGGATGGTCTCCTCGTCCACGCCGGCGGCGCGCAGGGGCTCGGCGGTGTGGTGCAGGTGCTCCTCGGGGAACTGCTCGTAGTCGTAGTCGTGGAGATAGCCAACGGCTGTCCAGTATTCCTCGTCGGCGCCGAAGTGGCGGGCCATGGCCCCCATGGCGGCGCTCACGCCGATGGCGTGCTCGAACAGGTGGGCCTCGGTGGTGGTGGTCGCCAGCAGCTGGCGGGCGGTGTCCATGGTGAGCTGGGACATGATAAAAACCCTCTTTTCGGAACTTTTCCCCCATTATACCGCGCCGGGCGGACAAATACCACCCCGCAAAGGGGGCGCCGGCAAAAATATTTTTCTTGCGAGTGGACGGGGCGCGGCCTTTCGACTACAATAAATACCAGGAAGTTTTTCAGTGCAAAGGGGGAGCGCGCCATGTTGCAGCTTGTGTTGGGCGGTTCGGGCAGCGGGAAATCTGGCTATCTTCTGGGCCGCATCAAGGAGCGGGCCCTGGCCGGCCGGCGCAGCGTGCTGCTGGTGCCCGAGCAGTTCACCTCCACCACCGAGAGCCGTATCTACGCCCTTTTGGGGGATGAATACTCCGGCTGGGTGGACAGTTACAGCTTTTCCAGCCTGGCGGAGAAGCTGCTGGGCCTTTACGGGGGCGCGGCGGTGCGGACCCTCACCGACGCGGGCCGGGCGGTGCTGGTGCGCCGGGCGATGGAGTCCATGGGCGACCGGGTGCACTATTACAGCCGCCACCGGCGCAGCACCGCCTTTTGCGAGAAGTGCGCCGAGACGCTGGACGAGCTGAAGAGCGCCGGCATCGACCCCGCCCGGCTGGAGGCGCTGGCCGCCCAGGCCGGCCCCAGCCGGGAGAAGCTCACCGAGCTGGCGGGGGTCTACGCCGCCTACGAGGCGCTGCTGGAGGGGGCGGCCATGGACCCGGCGGACCGGGTGGACGCCGCGGCCCGGCGCCTCGCGCCGGAGTTCTTCGCGGACACGGCGGTGTTCATTGACGAGTTCGACACCTTCAACGCCCCCAAGCGGCGGATGCTGGAGGCCATGCTCCTGTGCGCGCCGTCCATCACGGTGGCCCTGTGCGCCGACGGCCTGGAGGACGCCGAGGGCGGCCTGGGCCTGTTCAGCGGGGCCAAGAAGATGGCCGCCGCTTTGCGGGTGATGGCCCGCCAAAACGGGGTGCGGGTGGCCGCGCCGGTGATCCTGGACGAGGACAAGCGCCACAAGGATGCCCCGGACCTGGCCCGGCTGGAGGCGCTGCTGGCGGGGCGGCAGGTGCCCGCGGGGCCGGCGGACCCGGGCTGCCTGACCCTGTACCGCGCCGCCGACCGGCAGGCCGAGGCCAAGGCCGTGGCGGCGGCCATCGGCCGGCTGGCCCGGGCGGGGGTGCCCTATGGCAAGATGGCGGTGATCTGCCGGGACGCGGAGCAGTACCTGGCCGCCGTGCGCTACGAGTTCCGGCTGGCGGACATCCCCCTGTTTTTCGACGAGCCGGCCAGCGCCGAGCACGCCGCCCCCCTGCGGCTGGCGCGGGCGCTGCTGGAGCTGCTGCGCCGGGGGCTGTCCGGCGACACGGTGCTGGCGGTGGCCAAGACCGGCCTGACGCGGCTGCCGGAGGAGCAGCTGTGCGCCCTGGAGAACTACGCCTACACCTGGCAGCTCACCGCCGCCCAGTGGCGCCAGCCCTTTGTGCTCTCGCCCGCCGGCTTTGGGGAGGGGATGCGCCCGGAGGACGCCGGGCAGCTGGCGCTGGCGGAGGCCGCCCGGGGCTTTCTGGTGCCGGTGCTGGAGCGTTTTGCCGCCGCCGCCCGCAAAAAGGACGCCGCCGCGGTGTGCGAGGCGGTGTTCCGCACCATGCTGGCCCTGGGGGGCGAGGAGCAGATACAGGCCCAGGCCGCCCGGCTGCAGGCGGCGGAGGGCATCCCCGCCGCCGGGGAGGCGGTGCGGGTGTGGAACCTGGCGGCGGAGCTTCTGGACCAGATGTCCCTGCTGCTGGGCAGGGAGACGCTGGAGCCGGGGGAGTACGCCGAGCTGTTCGACCTGCTGGCCCGCACCACCGACCTGGGGCACATCCCCCAAAGCCTGAACGCGGTGATCTTCACCACCGCCGGGCGGATGCGGCTGGACGAGCCGGACTACTGCTTCGTGCTGGGCCTGGGAGAGGGGGAGTTCCCCGCCGCCCCCGGCGAGCGGGGCCTTTTGACCCACGCCGAGCGGGACGCCCTGATCCGCCAGGGGGCGGAGATGCCCGACTGCTTTGAAAACCGGATGGTGCGGGAGCAGGTCTGCTTTTACAAGGCCCTCACCGCCCCGGCCCGGGGGCTGTGGCTCAGCTGGGCGGCGGGGGCGGCGGACCTGCCCCTGACCAGCGCCCTGGAGCAGGCGGCAGCCTGCCTCGCCCCCGCGGCGCCGGCGCTGGAGACGGCGGACTTTGCCGCCACCCCCGCCGCCGCCCTGGACCTTTTGGGCCAAAGCTGGAACGCCGCCAGCCCCGCCACCGCCGCCCTCTACCAGGCGGTGGCGGCGTCGGAGGCGGGGGAGGCCGCCCTGGCGCCCCTGGTGCGGGCGGCCCGGGCCCTGCCGTTCGCGGTGGAGGACACCGGGGCCATGCGCCGGCTGCTGGGCAGCCAGCTTCGCCTCTCCCCCAGCCGGATGGAGCGGTATTACACCTGCCCCTTTGCCTATTTCATGGAGTACGTGCTGGGGGCGCGGCCCCGCAAACAGGCGGCCCTCACCGCCGACCAGACGGGCAACCTGGTACACTATGTTCTGGAGCAGGCGCTCCAGCGGGCGGGCGAGCGCTTTGTGGACCTTTCCCGGGAGGAGCTGGCGGAGCTTGCCGCCGCCGTGGCCCGGGAGTATGTGGCCGCCAACATGCCCGGCGCGGGGACCCGCTTCGAGTATCTGATCCGCCGGCTGGAAAAAAGCGCCGCCGGGCTGCTGGCGTTCATCCAGGCCGAGCAGCGACAGGGCAGCTTTCGGCCGGTGGCCTTTGAGCTGGGCATCGGCGACGGGCCGGACCAGGTCCCGCCGGTGGTGCTCACCACCAGGTCCGGCGAGACGGTGCGGATGATCGGCAAGATCGACCGGGTGGACGCCTGCCGCCAGGGGGACAAGACCTGGCTGCGGGTGGTGGACTACAAGACCGGCAGCAAGGACTTCCTTTTGGAGGACGTGCGCCGGGGGCTGGGCTGCCAGATGCTGGTCTACCTGTTCACCCTCACCCGCAACGGGGGCGGGCGGTTTGAGAACGCCGCCCCGGCGGGGGTGCTCTACCTGATGGCCGACCCGGCCCCCACCCGGAGCAGCCGGGACAAGGCCGCCGCCGGGCTGGACTACCAGGTGGAGGGGATGGTGGTGTCGGAAAAAGAGGTCCTCTCCGCCATGGACAGCGCCGCCACCGGCCTGTATGTGCCGGTGCGCTTCGACAAGGCGGGCAACCCCCGCCTGAGCGAGGCCCTTACCAGCGTGGAGACGCTGGCCGGCCTGCAGCGGGAGCTGGACGAGCTGGTGGTGCGGATGGCCGAGGAGCTGTACGCGGGGCACATCCCCGCCGAGCCGCTGGCCTACGGCCGCAAGGGCCAGACCCACTGCCGCTTCTGTGATTACCGCAATGTCTGCCGCCGGCAGGAATGAGAGAGGGGGCAACGGAGGATGAAATTCACCAAAGACCAGCAGGCCGCCATCGACCACGAGGGCGCGGCCCTGCTGGTGAGCGCCGCCGCCGGCTCCGGCAAGACCGCCGTGCTGGTGGAGCGGGCGGCGCGGCTGCTGATCCGGGAGGAGGACCCCGTCCCCGCCGACCGGCTGCTCATCGTCACCTTTACCCGGGCCGCCGCCGCCAGCCTGCGGGCGAAGCTGGCCGCCCGGCTGGCTGCCGAGCAGGCGGTGCGCCCCGGCTCGACCCATCTGCGCCGCCAGCGGATGCTGCTGGCCCGGGCCAGCATCGGCACCATCGACGCCTACTGCCTCCAGCTGGTGCAGACCCACTTCGGCCTGCTGGACATCCCCCCGGACTTCTCCACCGCCGACGGCCCCCAGCTGGCCCGCCTGCGGGCGGAGGCGCTGGCCGGCGCCCTGGAGGCCGCCTACGCCGACCCGGACTTCTGCGCCTTTGCGGACCTGTACGGCAAGAGCCGCAGCGACAAGCAGGCCGCCGCCGTGCTGGAGCGGCTGTATGACTTTTTGTCCAGTATGCCGTTTCCCGAAAAGACCCTGGAGCAGCTGGCCGACGACTGGGCCCAGTCCCGCCCGCTGGACGCCACCGGCTGGGGCGCGGCCCTGCGGGCGCAGGGCCGCCGCCAGGCCGCCTGCGCCCTGACGCTGGCCCGGGAGAACCTGGCGGACGCCCGGGCGGACGGCGAGCTGGACAACTACCTGCCCGCCCTGGAAAGCGACCTCGCGGCGGTGGAGACGGTGGCGGAGGCCATCGGGGCCGCCGGCTGGGACCAGGTGCTGGAGGCGTTCCGCCGGCTGACCTACCAGCCGCTGAAAGCGGTGCGGGGCTACACCGGCTGCCGGATGGAGACCATCAAGGCGCGGCGGGACCAGGTGAAGAAGATCATCGCCCGGCTGCAGGAACAGGTGTTCGTCTGCACCGAGGCGGAGTTTGCCGCCGACCGCGCCGCCGCGGCCCCGCTGGTGGCGGCGCTCATCCGGGCCGAGCGGGACTTCATCGCCCGCTTCTGGCAGGCCAAGGTGGAGGAGCGGCTGCTGGAATTCAGCGACGTGGAACACCTGGCCCTGCGCCTGTTGCGTACGCCCGAGGGCGCGCTCACCCCGCTGGCCGCCCAGCTGGGGCAGAGCTTCGCGGCGGTGATGGTGGACGAATACCAGGACACCAACGCCCTGCAGGACGCCCTGTACGCCTCCCTGGCCGCCCCCGGCGGGGAGGACCTGTTCTTTGTGGGGGACCTCAAGCAGAGCATCTACCGCTTCCGCCAGGCGGACCCGGAGGTGTTCCGGGACAAGCTCGCCCGCTACGCCCCCCACGGACTGCCCGGGCCCCAGAAGATCTTTCTGGACGCCAACTTCCGCAGCGCCCCGGGGGTCATCGCCGGGGTGAACGCCCTGTTCGAGGGGATGATGAGCGAGGAGCTGGGCGGCGTGGACTACGGCCCCGGCGAGCGGCTGGAGCCGGGCTTCGGCGGCCCCGAGGGCTACGGCGGCTACACCGGCGGCTGCGAGGTGCGGCTGGTGGAGAGCGACGAGGGCGTGGCCGCCGAGGCGGCCTGCATCGCCCGGCGCATCGCCCGGCTGGCGGACGAGGGCCTGCCCGTGCGGGAGGGCGAGGGCACCCGGCCGGTGCGGCTGGAGGACATCTGCATCCTGGTGCGCAGCCGGGGCGTTTTCGAGGTGTACGCCGACGCGCTGGAGGCGGCGGGCATCCCGGTGTATGTGGACCGGGCGGAGAACCTGCTGGACGCCCCGGTGGTGCGCCCGGTGGCCAGCCTTTTGCGGGTGCTGGACAACCCCGCCCAGGACGTACACCTGGCGGCGGTGATGCTGGGCCTCTGGGGCTTTTCGCCGGACGAGCTGGTGCGTCTGCGCGCCCGGCGGCCCCAGGGCAGCTTTTACAGCGCGGTGCGCGCCGCCGACGAGCCCCGCGCCCGCCGCTTTCTCGGGGAGCTGGCCGTTCTGCAAAGTCTGGCCCGCACCCTGCCGGTGGACCGGCTGCTGGAGGAGATCTTCCTGCGCACCGGCTGCCTGGCCGCCGCGGGGGTGCTGCCCGAGGGGGAGGTGCGCCGGCAGGAGCTGAGCCGCTTTTCCGCCTTTGCCGCCGGCTGCGGCAAGGGAGGGCTTTCGTCGGTGGTGCGGGCCATGGACGCGGCCCTGGCCGCCGGCGGCGTGCCCGGCCCGGAGCAGGGCCAGAGCCGCCCCGGGTGCGTTTCCCTGATGACCATCCACCGCTCCAAGGGGCTGGAATTCCCGGTGGTCTTCGTGGCCGGGCTGGACAAGCCGTTCAACCGGGAGGACCTGCTGGCCCCGGTGGCCCTGCACCCCCGGCTGGGCCTGGGGCTGGTGCTGCGGGCGGGAGCGGGCGGCGCCTACGCCACCGCCCCCCTGCGGGCGGTGCAGGGCGCCCTGGCCGCCGACGCCATGAGCGAGGAGATGCGGGTGCTCTATGTGGCCGCCACCCGCGCCAGGGACCGGCTCATCCTCACCATGACCCTGAAAAAGCCCGCCGCCGTGATCTGCCGGCTGGCCGCCCAGCGGCTGGAGGACCCGGAGAGCCGGGCGGCGCTGCTGACCCACAGCGCCAGCCGGGCGGACTGGGTGCTCAGCGCCCTCTTGGACCACGCCGCCGCCGGCTGCCTGCGGGCGCTCACCGACGCGCCGGTGCCGGTGCGTCCCCGGCCGCTGGACAGCGCGCTGGAGGTCTGCCTGGAACAGCCGCCGCAGGCCCCCGAGGCGCTGCCCGCCGCCGGCGGCCTGCCGGCGGCGGCGCCGGACGCGGCGCTGGCCGCCGCCCTGGCCGGGCGCCTTGCCTGGCGCGACCCCCGGGCGGACCTGCGGCAGGTGCCCGCCAAGGTCAGCGTCACCGCCCTGGTCCGGGAGGGAAAGGAGCCGACGCTGCAGCGGCCCTCTTTCATGTACCAGGCGGGGCTCACCGGCGCCGAACAGGGCACCGCCCTCCACGCCTTTTTGCAGCACGCGGACCTGGCCGCGGCCGCCGCCGACCCGGCGGCGGAGGTGCGCCGGCAGCTGGAAGACAAGCTGCTGGCGCCCGAGCTGGCCCGCTGCCTGCCGCTGGAGCAGCTGGCCCGCTTCTTCCAAAGCCCCGCGTTCGGCCGGGTGCGGCGGGCGCAGCGGGTGCTGCGGGAATACGCCTTTATCACCGCCCTGCCCGCGGCCCTGGCCGCGCCCGGGGCCCGGGCCGGCGACGCCCAGGTGCTGGTGCAGGGGGTGGCGGACCTGGTGCTGGACTTCGGCGACCAGGTGGAGATCCTGGACTACAAGACCGACCGGAACAAGACCGCCGACCAGCTGGCGGAGGACTACCGCCCCCAGCTTTTGATGTACGCGGCGGCCATCGGCCGGCGGCTGGCAAAGCCGGTGACAAAGCTCACCCTGTACAGCTTCGCCCTGGAGCGGGAGATCGACCTGCCTCTGGGCTGAAACGCGTATTTTTTCGCAAAAAAACCCTTGACAGCCGAGGGTGCGGCGTGGTAGGATATACCGGTAAAGAAAGCAGCAATCGGTTAGCCGCCGCGCTCACCTTGCGGCCCTCCCGGGCCCGGGTCAACAAGCTGTCGCTTCGCTTTGGCGGGGCGGTGTCCTGTGTGCAAAGCGCGGCTGCCCTCACCGGCGGCCGCGTTCATTTTTTGGGCAAATGAGATGGGGGTGTATCCAAATCGCTACCAACGGCAAAAAAGAGATCGAGATCAACGAGGCCATTCGGGACAGGGAGGTCCGCCTGATCGACGCCGACGGCACCCAGCTGGGGGTCGTCTCCGGGCGGGAGGCGCTGCGCCTGGCGCAGGAAAAGGACTTGGACCTGGTAAAGATCGCGCCCCAGGCGCAGCAGCCTGGGTGCAAGATCCTGGACTACGGCAAATACCGCTTTGAACAGCAAAAGCGGGAAAAGGAAGCCAAAAAGAACCAAAAGGTCATCGAGATCAAGGAGATCCGTCTTTCGCTGAACATCGACACCAACGACTTCAACACCAAGGTCAACCAGGCGGAGAAGTTCCTGAAAGCCGGGCACAAGATCAAGGTCTCCATCCGTTTCCGCGGCCGTGAGATGGCGCACACCAATCTGGGCCTCGAGGTGCAAAAGCGCTTCGCCGAGGCTCTGCCCGACGCCCAGGTGGACAAACCGCCCAAGCTGGAGGGGCGCAGTATGCAGATGTTCATGAGCCCCAAGCCCGGCGCCCAGAAGTAACCAACAAATCGTCAGGAGGAACGTACAATGCCTAAGATCAAAACCCATTCCGGTGCGAAAAAGCGCTTCAAGCTCACCAAGACCGGCAAAGTCAAGCGGGGCCACGCCTATCGCAGCCACCTGCTCAACGGCCACGGCAAGACCACCAAGATCAAGCGGGGCTACCGCAAGAACGCCTACGCGGACAAGACCAACGCCGCCGCCGTCAAGGCCATGCTGCCCTACGCCTGAGGCGCTTTGGGGCGGGAACGCTGAAATTCCACAAGTGACTGTGTAAAGGAGATAGAACAATGGCTCGTATCAAAGGCGCGATGATGACTCGCAAACGCAGGAAGAAGACCCTGAAGCTCGCCAAGGGCTTTTACGGCAGCAAATCCAAGCACTTCAAGATGGCCAAACAGCAGGTGATGAAGAGCGGCAACTACGCTTTTATCGGCCGCAAGCTGAAAAAGCGCCAGTTCCGCAACCTGTGGATCACCCGCATCAACAACGCTGTTCGTCCTCTGGGCATGAACTACTCCAGCTTCATGAACGGCCTGAAGAAGGCCGGCGTCCAGCTGAACCGCAAGATGCTCAGCGAGATGGCCATCCACGATGCCGCCGGCTTTGCCGCCCTGGTGGAGACCGCCAAAAAGGCGCTGTAAATAAAAAATGAGCAACGCCCGCGCGCACGCACGGGCGTCGCTTTGTATTGACGGTCAGGAGCGCCGCCCATCGGGGCGCGGCGGCTCCGCCTGCGAGGTGTGAACTTGTCCCAACGCATTACCAGCCGTGACAACGACAAGATCAAATATGCCTGTAAACTGGCCCAGTCCGCGGCGTTCCGCACCGGCGAAAGCGCCTTTTTCGCGGAGGGCCTGAAGCTGTGCGCCGATTTGGCGGCAGCCTGCCCTTTAAAGGTAATATTTTATACCGCCGCGGCCCTGGAAAAAGAGCCGGGGCTGGAGTCCATGGGGGCGGAGAACTACCTGGTGGAGGAGCATGTGGCCCAAAAGCTGGCCGGTGTGCAGACCCACCAGGGGGTGTTCGGTATCTTCCGGCGCCCCGCCGCCCGCTTTGAGGACCTGCCGGCGCCCGGGCGGCTGCTGGCGCTGGAGCGGGTGCAGGACCCGGGCAACGTGGGGGCCCTGCTGCGCAGCGCCGCCGCGTTCGGCTTCGACGGGGCGCTGCTCTCGCCCGGCTGCGCCGACCCCTTTGGCCCCAAGGCCCTGCGGGCCTCTATGGGGGCCGCGGCGCGCCTGGCGGTGGTGCAAACGCCCCACCTGCCCGACGCCCTGGCCGCTTTGCGGCAAAGGGGCGTCACCACCCTGGCCGCGGCGCTGTACAACAGCCGCCCGCTGGACGAGGTGCCCGCCGCCCTGCCCGGCGGGGCGTGCATCGTCATCGGCAGCGAGGGCCAGGGCCTGTGCCAGGCGACCATCGACGCCTGCGACGGGGCGGTGCGGATCCCCATCACCGACCGGGTGGAGAGCCTCAACGCCGCGGTGGCCGGCAGTGTGCTGCTGTGGCACTTCCGGGGGGTGGGCCGATGAGCGAAACGCGCCACTGGCTCTGGCTGGCCTTTGTGCTGGGCCCTGGCGCGCCCCGCTGCCGCCAGCTGCTGGAGGTCTACGGCGATCCCGGCGAGGTGCAAAGGGCGGTGGGCCGCGAGGACCTGTCCGGCCTGCTCACCCCCGGCCAGCTGGCCCGGCTGCACACCGACCCTGACGACTTTTCCCCCCTGGAGGAGGAAATGGACCGGCTGGGCGCCCGCATCCTCACCCTGGAGCAGGAGGATTACCCCCGCCGGCTGCGGGACATCCCCGACGCGCCGCCGGTGCTTTTTTGCACCGGCGATCCGGCGGCGCTGAACGGGGAACACACCGTGGGCATGATCGGCTCCCGCCGGCCCAGCGCCTACGGGGTGGAGGCCGCCGCCACCCTGGGCCGGGAGCTGGCCGAAGCGGGCGTCTGCCTGGTGAGCGGCCTGGCCGACGGGCTGGACAGCGAGGCCCACAAGGCCGCCGTGGCCGCGGCCGCCCCCACCGTGGGGGTGCTGGGCACCTCCATCGACAAGACCTACCCCGCCTCCAACCGCCGCCTGCGGGCCGAGATGGAGCAAACGGGGGCGGTGGTCAGCGAGTTCTTCCCCGGCACTGTGGCCACCAAGGGCAATTTCCTGCTGCGCAACCGGCTCATCGCCGCCCTCAGCGATGCCCTGTGCGTGGTGGAGGCCCGGGAGAAAAGCGGCACCATGAACACGGTGGGCCACGCCGAGCGCTACGGCCGGCCGGTGTACGCGGTGCCTGGCGGCATCTTCAGCCAGGTGTGCGCCGGCACCAACGCCCTGCTTGCCCAGGGCCGCGCCGGCATGGTCACCGGCGCCGGCGTGCTGCTGGGGGCGCTGGGCCTTTCGGAAACGGGCGAAAAGCGCCGCGACCGGCAGCCGCGGACGGCGGATATCTCCCTCGACGCGGCGAGGATGCTCGCCTGCCTGGGCCAGACCCTGCGCCCGCTGGAGACGCTGGCCGCCGAAACGGGGCAGGACACGGGCGGCGCCCTGGCCGCCCTGCTGGAGCTGGAGCTGGCGGGCCTGGCCCAAAGCTGTGCCGGCGGGCTGTACCGCCGCAAATGAAACCGTAAGGAGAAGCAAATGTCAAAACTGGTCATCGTGGAGTCGCCTGCCAAGGCGAAAACCATTGGAAAATACCTGGGGGCGGGTTACGAGGTGACCGCCAGCATGGGCCACATCCGGGATCTGCCCGCCAGCCAGCTGGGCATCGACGTGGACCACGGCTACAACCCCCAGTATATCAATATCAAGGGCAAGGAAAAGCTCATCAAGGAGCTGAAAGCCCAGGCCAAAAAGGCCGACGAAGTCTTTCTCGCCACCGACCCGGACCGGGAGGGCGAGGCCATCAGCTGGCACCTGGCCTATCTGTTGGGCCTGCCGGTGGACGCCGCCAACCGGGTCACCTTTGGGGAGATCACCAAAAAGGGCGTCACCGAGGGCATGGCCCATCCCCGGGCCATCGACCTGGACCTGTTCAACGCCCAGCAGGCCCGCCGGGTGCTGGACCGGCTGGTGGGCTACAAGCTCAGCCCCTTTCTGTGGCGCAAGGTGCGCCGGGGCCTGTCCGCCGGGCGGGTGCAGAGCGTGGCGGTGCGCCTGATCGTGGACCGGGAGAAAGAGATCGAGGCGTTCCGCCCCCAGGAGTACTGGAACATCGACGCCACCCTGGCCGCCGGCCAGCGGAAATTCACCGCCCGACTGTGGGGCACCGCCGCCGGCAAAAAGCTGGAGGTGGCCGACCAGGCCGCCGCCCAAAAGGTGGTCGACGCCCTGGAGGGCAAGGACTACACGGTGACAAAGCTCACCCTGGGCAGCCGGAAAAAGGCCCCCGCGCCCCCCTTTATCACCTCCACCCTGCAGCAGGAGGCCAGCCGCCGGCTGGGCTTCACCGCCACCCGCACCATGCGGGCGGCCCAGACCCTGTACGAGGGCGTGGACATCGCCGGCCGGGGCACCCTGGGCCTGATCACCTACATGCGTACCGACAGCCTGCGGGTGTCGGACGAGGCGGTGGCCGGCGCCCGGGAGTACATCGGCGCCCAGTACGGGCCCCGGTACGTCCACACCGGCAAGCGCACCTACAAGAGCCGCAGCGCCACCGCCGCCCAGGACGCCCACGAGGCCATCCGGCCCAGCGTGCCCGCCCTGACCCCCGACGAGGCGGAGAAGAGCATCTCCGGCGACATCGCCAAGCTCTACCGCCTCATCTGGAGCCGCTTCATGGCCAGCCAGATGAGCGACTGCGAGCAGGACACCGTCTCCGCCCAGATCACCGCCGGCGACTACCAGTTCCGGGCGGCGGGCTTCGTGGTCACCTTCGACGGCTTTACCGCCCTGTACGAGGAGGCCACCGACGAAAAGGAGAAAAAGGAGACGGCCCTGCCTCCCCTGGAGGAGAGCCAGACCCTGAAGCTCTGCGCCCTGTCCCCCGAGCAGAAATTCACCCAGCCCCCCGCCCGCTACACCGAGGCCACGCTGATCCGGGCGCTGGAGGAGAACGGCATCGGCCGGCCCTCCACCTACGCGCCCATCATCACCACCATCGTGGACCGGGGCTATGTGGAGCGGGAGCAGAAAAAGCTCAAGCCCACCGTGCTGGGCCGCACCATCAACGAGCTGATGCTGGCGGAGTTCGGGAGCATCGTGGACGTGGCTTTCTCCGCCGACATGGAGAAAAAGCTGGACCAGGTGGAGAGCGGCAAGGTGGACTGGCACGACCTGATCGACGACTTCTACAAGCCCTTTGCTGCCTCCCTGGAAAAGGCGGAAAAGGACATGGAGGGCAAAAAGATCAAGGTGCCCGACGAGGAGACCGACGAGATCTGCGAAAAGTGCGGCCGCAAGATGGTCATCAAGACCGGCCGCTACGGCAAGTTCCTGGCCTGCCCGGGCTTTCCCGAGTGTACCAACACCCGGCGGCTGGTCAAGGACACCGGCGGCCGCTGCCCCAAGTGCGGCGGGCGGATGCTGGTGCGCCGCAGCGCCAAGGGCCGGGTGTACTATGGGTGTGAAAACTACCCCAAGTGCGAGTTTATGACCTGGGACGAGCCGGTGCCCCAGACCTGCGAAAAGTGCGGCGCCACCCTGTTCAAAAAGGGCAGCCGCCTGTACTGCGCCAAAGAGGGCTGCGGGTTTGAGACCCAGGTGACCAAATGAGCAGGGTACGGGTGCTGGGCGCGGGCCTGGCCGGGTGCGAAGCCGCCCTGTGGCTGGCCCAAAAGGGCGTTGCGGTGGAGCTTTTCGAGCAAAAGCCCGGCCGCAAAAGCCCCGCCCACAAAAGCGAGGATTTTGCCGAGCTGGTCTGCTCCAACAGCCTGAAAGCCGACCGGCCGGACTCCGCCTCCGGCCTGCTCAAGGCGGAGATGGATCTTTTGGGCAGCCACCTGCTGCCGGTGGCCCGCAGTGTGCGGGTGGCGGCGGGCGGCGCGCTGGCGGTGGACCGGGACGCTTTCAGCGCCGGGGTGACGAAGCTGGTGGAGAGCCAGCCGAACATCACCGTGGTGCGAAAGGAAGCCACCGAGCTGGACGGGAGCCTGCCCACCCTGGTGGCTACCGGCCCCCTCACCGACGGCGCGCTTGCCGCCGCCATCGCCGAAGTCACCGGGGGCGACGAGCTGTCTTTCTACGACGCGGCGGCCCCCATCGTCACCGCCGAGAGCCTGGACATGGGCCGCGTCTTCGCCGCCAGCCGCTACGGCCGGGGCGAGGCGGACTACCTCAACTGCCCCTTTAACAGGGCCGAGTACGAGGCGTTCCACGCGGCGCTGGTGGACGCCGAGCGGGCCCCGCTGCACGAGTTCGACGGCAGCCTCACCGTTTACGAGGGCTGTATGCCCATCGAGGTGATGGCCTCGCGCGGGGCGGACACCATGCGCTTCGGGCCGCTGCGGCCGGTGGGCCTGGTGGACCCGGCCACCGGCCACCGCCCCTGGGCCAACGTCCAGCTGCGGCGGGAGAACGAGGCGGGCACGCTGTACAACATCGTGGGCTTTCAGACCAATCTGAAATTTGGCGAGCAGAAGCGGGTGTTCTCCATGATCCCCGGCCTGGAGCACGCCGAGTTCGCCCGCTACGGGGTGATGCACCGGAACACCTTTTTGAACAGCCCTCGGCTGCTGGGGCAGGACCTGAGGCTGAAAGGCCGGGAAGATCTGTGGTTCGCCGGCCAGATCACCGGCTTCGAGGGGTATATGGAATCCGCCGCCTGCGGCCTGCTGGCCGCCCGGAGCATCTGGGCGGCGCTGAACGGGCGCAGCGGCGAAGCGCCCCCGGCAAACACCATGCTGGGCCAGCTTGTCCGCTACATCACCAGCGAGAACAAAAACTTCCAGCCCATGGGCGCCAACATGGGCCTGCTGCCGCCCCTGGCCGAGCACATCCGGGACAAGCGCCTGCGCTATGCCGCCCTCTCCGACCGGGCCCTGGCCGCCATGGCCCGCTGGGCGAAAGAAACGGAATAACAGAACACAAACAGAAAGGGTGCAACTGCCATGAAGATCATACTGGACGCCATGGGCGGCGACAACGCCCCCGCCGAGATCCTGAAAGGGGCCGCCGCCGCGGTGGCCGCCTGGCCGGAGGTGGAGATCGTCGCCGTGGGCGACGCGGAGAAGATCGACGCCTGCGTCAAAGAAAACGGCATCGGGATGAAGAACATCCAGGTGGTCCACGCCGGCGAGGTCATCGAGATGTGCGACGAGCCCGCCAGGGCCGTGCGGACCAAAAAGGACGCCAGCATGGTGGTGGGCCTGCGGATGCTGGCCGAGGGGGCGGGCGACGCCTTTGTGTCCGCCGGCTCCACCGGCGCGCTGCACGTGGGCGCCAGCCTCATCGTGCGCACGGTGAAAGGGGTCAAGCGGCCGGCGCTGGCCACCGTCATCCCCGGCAAAACGCCCTTTCTGCTGCTGGACTGCGGCGCCAATGTGGAGTGCCGCGCCTCCATGCTGGAGGCTTTCGGCGTGATGGGCAGCGTCTACATGAACAAGGTCATGGGTCTGGAAAAGCCCCGGGTGGCGCTGGTGAACAACGGCGCCGAGGAGTCGAAAGGCACCCCCGCCTATGTGGAGGCCCACCAGCTTTTGAAAAACAACAGGGCCATCCATTTCGTGGGCAACATCGAGCCCCGGGACATCCCCGCCGGCGCGGCGGACGTGGTGGTGGCCGACGGCTTCACCGGCAACGTGGTCTTAAAGCTCACCGAGGGCCTGGCCAAGTTCTTCTCCGCCAAGCTCAAGGTGATGTTCAAGAAAAACGCGGGCACCATGCTGGGCTACCTGCTGCTCAAGGGCGGGGTGGCCGAGTTCAAAAAGAGCATGGACGCCGACGAGTACGGCGGCGCGCCGCTGCTGGGCACCCGCCGCCCGGTGATCAAGGCCCACGGCTCCTCCAATGCCCGGGCCATCCAGAACGCCATCCGCCAGGCGAAGCTCTGTGTGGAGAGCGATCTGTGCGGGGTGATGGCGGCGAGCCTTGCCGACCTGGCCGGCGAGGCCGGCAACTGACCTTTATCAGGAGGCACTGTTTCATGCATCAACTGGAGGCCGTGATCGGCTACACCTTTCATAACCCCGCCCTGCTGGAGACGGCTCTCACCCACACCAGCTACGCCAACGAGGCAAAGGGCCATGTGAAGCACAACGAGCGGCTGGAGTTTTTGGGCGACAGCGTGCTGTCCATCGTGGTGGCGGACTACCTGTTCCACAACTGGACCGACCGGCCCGAGGGCGAGCTCACCAAGGCCCGGGCCAGCCTGGTCTGCGAGGGGGCGCTGTTCCAGTTCGCCCAGGAGATCGACCTGGGCCGCTACCTGCGGCTGGGCAAGGGCGAGGAGCGGGGCGGCGGGCGCACCCGGCCCAGCGTGGTGTCCGACGCGTTCGAGGCGCTGATCGCCGCCTTGTATCTGGACGGCGGCATGGAGGCCGCCCGGGCGTTCATCCTGCCGTTCCTCACCGAGGGCAAGACCGGCGAGGCCGACTACAAGACCCAGCTGCAGGAGGTCATCCAGCAGAACCCCGAGGAGCGGCTGCGCTACGAGCTGGAGGGCCAGACCGGCCCCGACCACGACAAGCGCTTTCAAATGGCGGTGTATCTCAACTCCAACCTGATCGGCCGGGGCGAGGGGCACAGCAAAAAGGCCGCCGAACAGGCGGCGGCCCGGCAGGCCCTCAAACTGATGGGCCTGGTGAAATAACAGCTTTGGGAGCAACGCAATGGTACTGAAAGAACTGGAGATACAGGGGTTCAAGAGCTTCCCCGACCGCACCCGGGTCAGGTTCGACCGGGGCATCACCGCCGTGGTGGGGCCCAACGGGTCGGGCAAGAGCAACATATCCGACGCCATCCGCTGGGTGCTGGGGGAGACCAGCTCCAAGCAGCTGCGGGGCGCGGGCAAGATGGAGGACGTCATCTTCGGCGGCACCCAGCAGCGCAGCGCCATGGGCTACGCCATGGTCAACCTGACCCTGGACAACTCAGACCGCCGCCTGGAGGTGGACGCGGACGAGGTGGTCATCGGCCGCAAGTACTACCGCTCGGGCGAGAGCGAGTACTCCATCAACGGCCAGAACGTGCGCTTAAAGGACGTGTACGAGCTGTTTTTGGACACCGGCCTTGGCCGGGACGGCTACTCCATCGTCAGTCAGGGCCGTGTGGCCGAGATCGTGGGCGCCAAAAGCGCCGAGCGGCGGGAGATCTTCGAGGAGGCCAGCGGCATCGCCAAATACCGCTACCGGAAAAACGAGGCCGAGCGCCGGCTGGCGGGCGCGGAGGACAACCTCACCCGCCTGCGGGACATCCTGGGCGAGCTGGAGAGCCGGGTGGGCCCGCTGAAGCGGGAGAGCGAAAAGGCCGCCCGCTTTCTGGAGCTCAGTGAAACGCGCAAGGAGCTGGAGGTCACCCTCTGGGTGGACGGGGTGCGCCGGGCCAAGGAGACGGTGCGCGCCCAGCAGCGCCAGTATGAGACCGCCCAGGCGGACTACGACTCCCTGTCCGCCGAGATCGAGGCCATCGACGCCGAGACCGAGGCCGTGCAGGCGGAGATGCAGCGACTGATGGTGGAGGTGGAGCGGCGCAACGCCGCCATCCGGGCCATCACCGAGGAGCAGGCGGGCAGCGACAGCCAGCTGGCGGTGCTGCAAAACGACATCGACCACAACAACGCCTCCATCCAGAGCCTGACACAGGAGATCGACGCCGCCAGCGCCGGCAAAGAGGGCATCGCCGCCGAGATCGCCGCCCATCGGGAGGCCATCCGGGCGCTGGAAGAGAAGATAGCCGGGCTGGACGCCGACGCCGCCCGGCTGGAGGAGGAGCTGGCCGACCTGCAGACCCAAAGCGCCGCCACCGGCGAGCGCCGGGGCGCGGTGGCCGGCCTGCTGGCCCAGCTCACCGCCCGCCAGACCGACGCGAAAGTGCGCGCCGCCGGCTGTGAGAGCGCCGCCGCGGCCGCGGCCGAGCGGCTGGAGGCCCTGGCCGCCGAGCGGCAAAAGGACACGGCCGCCCTGGCCGCTCTGCAGGCGGAGGCCCAGGACACCGCCGCCTACCTGGCCACGGTGAACGAGACGCTGGCCCGGCTGGAAAACGTGCAAAAGGGCCTGCAAATGAAGCTGGCCAGCCGCCAGAAGCAGCTGGACGAGGCGGACGCCGCCGAGCAGCAGCTGGCCCGCCAGCGGGAGGCCGCCGCCCAGCGGCTGCAGGTGCTGGAAGACCTGGAGCGGAACATGGACGGCTACCAGCAGAGCGTCAAGGCCGTTATGCGGGCGGCGCAAAACCGCCGCCTGCGGGGCATTTTGGGCACGGTGAGCGGCATCCTCACGGTGGAGCCGGGCTACGAGCTGGCCATCGAGACGGCGCTGGGCTTTGCTTTGCAGAACATCGTGGTGGACGGCGAAGCCGCCGCCAAGGCCGCCATCGCCTTTTTGCGGGACGAAAAGGCGGGCCGGGCCACCTTTTTGCCGCTGGACACCGTCAAGGGCACCCGGCTGGACGCCTCGCGCCTGTCCGGCAGCGCCCGGGTGGCGGCTGATCTGGTGAAGTGCGACGGAAAATACGACCAGATCGTGGCAAATCTGCTGGGCCGCATCATCGTGGTGGACGAGATCAACGAGGCCTCCCGGGTGGCCCGCAGCCTCGACTGGCGCAACCGGGTGGTCACGGTGGACGGCCAGGTCATCAACGCCGGCGGCTCGTTCACCGGCGGCTCCACCAGCCGGTCGGCGGGGCTGTTCAGCCGCCGCCAGGAGATGGAGGAGCTGAAAAAGCGCATCGGGGCGCTGGAGAAAAAGCTGGACGCCGCCGCCGGGGCCACCGACAAATGGAAAGGGGAGGTGGACGCGCTGAACGCCCAGCTCACCGCCGCGTCCAGCGAGGGCATCACCGCCGGCGGCGACAAGATCCGCGCCGAGGCGGAGGCGGGCCGCATCGAGACGGCCCGCAGCCAGGCCGAGGCCGCCGCCGCCCTGCACGCCGCCGAGGCCGAGACCCTTGCCGCCCAGCTGGAAAACAGCCGGGCCGAGGGCGCCGGGGCCGCCGCCGAGGAGGCGCGCCTTGCCGCCGAGATCGAAAAGCTGGAGGCGGAGCTGGCCCGGCTGTCCGGCAGCGACGACAGCTTCCTGGCCACCCGGGCCCGCCTTTCGGACGAGCTGTCCGCCGTGCGGATGCAGCGGCTGGAGGCCCAGAAAGACAGCGACCTGCACGCCGCCGCCGCCGCCACCCTGGAGAACCGCTCGGGCGAGAGCGACGAGCGTGGCCGCACCCTGCGGGAGAACATCGCCCGGCTCCAGGCGCTGAACGAGCAGAACCGGGAGAAGATGGCCGCGGTGCGCCTGCAAAAACAGGACGCCGCCGGCCGCATCGCCGCCGAGGAGGAAAAGATCGCCGCCGCCAGCGCCCTGCGGATGGAAAAGGAGGGCGAGGTGAGCCAGAAGACCCAGCGGGTGCGGGCCATCACCGACCAGCGGGAGAAGATGAGCCAGGAGATGGCTCGCCTGGCCGAGCGCAAGGCCGCCGCCGAGGTGGAGTACGACCAGACCATCGCAAAGCTCTGGGAGGAGTACCAGCTCACCATGACCGACGCCCAAGGCCTGTGCGTGCCGTTCGACTCGGTCACCGAGCTGCGCCGCCAGGTGGGCGAGGTGCGGGGCAAGATCCGGGCGCTGGGCAACGTGAACGTGGCCGCCATCGACGAGTACAAAGAGGTGAGCAGCCGGTACGAGTTTTTGAACGCCCAGGTGCGGGACGTGGAAAAGAGCAAAGCGGAGCTGACGCGGATGATCGGCGAGCTCTCGGGGGAGATGAAGACCATCTTCACCGACAGCTTCAAGCAGATCAACGGCCACTTCGGGCGCATCTTCAACGCCCTGTTCGGGGGCGGCTCCGCCAGTCTCTCTCTGTCCGACCCGGAGAACGTGCTGGAGAGCGGCATCGAGATCCAGGTGGCTCCTCCGGGCAAGGTCATCAAGAACCTGTCCGCCCTGTCGGGCGGCGAGCAGGCGCTGGTGGCCATCAGCATCTACTTTGCCATCCTGGCGGTGAACCCGGCGCCGTTCTGCGTGCTGGACGAGATCGAGGCCGCCCTGGACGACGTGAACGTGGTGCGCTACGCCCAGTACCTGCGGCGCATCTGCGACGCCACCCAGTTCATCGTCATCACCCACCGGCGGGGCACCATGGAGGCGGCCGACGTGCTCTACGGCGTCACCATGCAGGAGGACGGCGTCTCCAAACTGCTGCGGCTGGACCTGGACCAGGTGGACGCCTCGCTGGTGTCCTGAGGGGAAAACTTTTCGCTTTTTTGCAAGAAAACGCGGCCCTGGGCCGTATTGTATACGGATCGCCCGCCTTTTGGCGGAAAAACACCAAACGAGGAGAGACACCATGGGACTTTTCAGCCGCAGAGAAAAACTGGACGAGGGCCTTTCCAAGACCCGCCGGGGCTTTTTCGCCGGTATCCTGGATATGATGAACGCCGGCAGCATCGACGACAGCTTCTACGACGACCTGGAGGAGCAGCTCATCCTGGCGGACGCTGGCGCGGACGAGGCCGTCCGGCTGGTGGAGGCGCTGCGGGAGCGGGTGCGCCGCGAGCGCATCAAGACCGCCGCCGACGCCCTGGCCGCCCTGAAAGAGATCATCGTGGGCGAGCTGGAAGCGGAGCGGCCCATGGACCTGTCCGGCCGCCCGGCGGTGATCCTGGTCATCGGGGTCAACGGGGTGGGCAAGACCACCAGCATCGCCAAGCTGGCCAAGCTCTACACCGACCAGGGCAAAAGCGTGCTGCTGGCCGCCGGCGACACGTTCCGGGCCGCCGCCTCCGAGCAGCTGTCCATCTGGGCCGACCGGGTGGGGGTGCCCGTCATCCGCCACGGCGAGGGGGCGGACCCCGCCGCCGTGGTGTTCGACGCGGTGCAGTCCGCCGCCGCCAAGGGCACCGACCTGGTCATCTGCGACACCGCCGGCCGCCTGCACACCAAGCACAACCTGATGGCGGAGCTGGCCAAGATCCGCCGCAGCGTGGAAAAGGCCTGCCCCGCCGCCAGCGTGGAGACCCTGCTGGTGCTGGACGCCATCACCGGCCAGAACGCCATCAGCCAGGCCGCCCAGTTCATCGAGGCCGCCGGCGCCAGCGGCATCATCCTCACCAAGCTGGACGGCACCGCCAAGGGCGGTTCGGTGATCAGCGTCAAGCAGAAGCTGGGCCTGCCGGTGCGCTTCGTGGGGGTGGGCGAGGGCATGGACGACCTGATGGAGTTCTCCGCCCGCGACTTCGCCGAGGCCCTGTTCGCCGAACACTGAAAAGGAGAAACGATATGCTCATCTGCGCCGCCACCGGCAACGCCGGAAAACTCAAGGAGATCCGCCGCATCCTGGAAGCCCAGGGCCACACGGTGAAAAGCCAGAAAGAACTGGGCATCGCCCTGGAGCCGGAGGAGACCGGCGCTACCTTTGCCGAAAACGCCCTGATCAAAGCCCGGGCCATCTGCCTTGCCAGCGGCCTGCCCACCCTGGCCGACGACTCCGGCCTTGCGGTGGAGGCGCTGAACGGCGCGCCGGGGGTGTACTCCGCCCGCTACTGCGGCCGCCACGGCGACGACGAGGCCAACAACGACAAGCTGCTGGCCGCCCTCGCCGGCGTGGAGCAGGGCCGCCGCACGGCCGAATTCGTCAGCGCCGTCTGCCTGTACCTGCCCGACGGACGGCAGCTCACGGTGCTGGGCGAGTGCCCGGGCCGGGTGGGCTTTGCCCGGGCGGGGACAAACGGCTTTGGCTACGACCCTCTGTTCATCCCCGACGAGGTGGGCCTTGCGGGAGGCGGCAAGGCCCCCAACGCCGAAAGCCGCAGCTACGCCCAGCTGGAAGACTGGGAAAAGGACGCCATCAGCCACCGGGGGGTGGCTATGGCCAAACTGGACAAGGAACTGCCCGCCTTTTTGGCGGCGGGGCCGGGCGCGGGCGCGCCCATCACCGCCGTGGAGAAGAGCCTGGGCTTCGAGCGCAACGAAAAGCGGGACGGCGACCGGCTCACCCGCGCGCTGCGCTGAACAACAACAAAGGAGATCCATTATGCTGACAAGCAAACAACGGGCGGCGCTTCGCAAGGCCGCCAACGGGCTGGACCCGGTGTTCCAGGTGGGCAAGGGGGAGATCGACGAGACCCTGATCAAGTCCACCGCCGACTGCCTGGCCGCCCGGGAGCTCATCAAGATGAAAGTGCTGGAGACCAGCCTTTACTCCGCCCGGGAGGCCGCCGAGCGGCTGGCGGAGGAGACCGGCGCCGAGGTGGTGCAGGTCATCGGCTCCAAATTCGTGCTCTTTCTCAAAAAGAAAAAGGAGAGCCGCTTCGACGACCTGCTGAAGTGACGAGCCAGAAAGGAGCGCGTGCCATGCAGGCACAACAGCGCGGCGAAAGGGTGCTGCTCTTCGGCGGCACTTTCGACCCGCCCCACAACGGCCATGTCCACTTTCTTCAAAGCGCCATTGGGGCGGCAAAGCCCACCCGGGTGGTGGTGATGCCCGCCTGCCTGCCGCCCCACAAGGCGGCCAGCGCCACCCCGGCGTCCCTGCGCCTTGCCATGTGCGAGTGCTTTCGGCCCCTGTTCCCGGCGCTGGAGATCAGCGATTGGGAGATACGCCAGGGGGGAAAGAGCTACACCATCGACACGGTGAAGATGCTGGAAGAGAGATACCCCGGCGCGGCGGTATATCTCTGCGTGGGCAGCGACATGCTCACCACTTTCACCGAGTGGCGGGCCTGGCGGGAGCTGCTGCGCCGCACGGTGCTGGTGGCCCAAAGCCGGCAGCCGGGGGACATGCCCGCCCTGCGGGCGGCGGCCCGGGCGCTGGAGGCCCAGGGCGGCAAAGTCCTCTTCACCGACGCGCCCGCCCTGCCCCTGGCCTCCACCGAGCTGCGCGCCCGCCAAAAGGACTTGTCCTGGGTGCCCGCGGCGGCCCGGCGGGTGATCGAGGAAAATCATTTGTACGAGAGGTGACGGGTCCATGACCTGCAAACAAGCCGAAAAAATGGTGAAAAAGGCCCTTTCCCAAAAGCGCTTCACCCACACCGTCAACGTGAAAAACGAGGCGGTGGAGATGGCGAAGCGCTTTGGCGCCAGCGAGGAAAAGGCGGCGCTGGCCGCCCTTTTGCACGACGCGGCCAAAGAATTGCCCAAAGACGAATTGTTGCAGATATTGCGGGAAAATGCTATAATAGCGGGTGACGCTGAAAACAGCCCGCCGCCGGTGTGGCACGGCGTGGCCGCGGCCATTCTGGCCCAGACCCGCTGGGGCGTGGAGGACCAGGAGGTGCTGGACGCCATCCGGTACCACACCACCGGCCGCCCCGGCATGACCAAACTGGACAAGATCATCTTTTTGAGCGACATGATCAGCGCCGAGCGCGACTACCCCGAGGTGGAGGAGCTTCGGCAGCTGGCAAAGCAGGACCTGGACGTTGCGGTGACCGTGGCCCTGCGCTACAACGTGGAGTGGATGGAAGCTTGCGGCAAGACCATCGACCCGCTGAGCCGGCAGGCGCTGGACGACCTGGAAAAGAGTGTCCCCGCCCGCTGAATAACGGAGGTTTGCCCCAAAATGAACGAATCCAACCGATCCAGAAAACTCAACACGTCCGGCGCCGCCCACGGCGGCGCATCGTCCCATTCCGGCGCGTCCGGCTCCACCGGGCGCAAGATCAACCGCAGCGGCGCTTCTTCCGCCGGCGCTTCCCGCGCCGCCTACCACGCCCCGGCCCCCGCGCCCGCCCGCCCGGCCCCCCGGCCCGCTTCCGGCGGCTCCTCCGCCCACGGCCCCGCCCCCCGGCGCAGAAAGAAAAAGCGCAGTGTGCTCAAAGGGGTGCTCATCGGCTTCGGCTGCCTCTTCGCCGTGCTGGCGGTGGGCCTGTTCGGCATCTACCAGTGGGTGGTGCACTCCATCAGCCCCGAGGGCGGCAACCCCACCATCAACGAGATCATCAACACCCCCACCGAGTACAAGGGGGACGTGGTGAACGTGCTGGTGTGCGGCATCGACTACGAGGAGGGCCGCGCCTACTCCGGCGACGGCTCCAACGACGGCATGACCGACATGATCATGTATGTCAATTTTGACGTTGCCAACCACAAGATCAACATGCTCCAGATCCCCCGCGACACCTACCCCGGCGAGGAGTACAAGCACGGCAACACCGGCAAGATCAACGCCGTTGCCCTGCACAACGACGGCATCGGCAGCCTGATGGAACTGATCTACGAGCAGTACAAGCTGCCGGTGGACTACTACGTCACCATCGACATGCAGAGCCTCAAGGAGATCGTGGACCTGTTCGGCGGCATCGAGGTGTACATCCCCAAGGACATCTCCTACAAGGGCAGCACCCTGGAGCAGGGCTACCGCAACCTGAACGGCGAGGCTGCCGAGTTCTTCGTGCGCAACCGCAACTACGCCCAGGCGGACATTGCCCGGCTGGACATGCAGCGCTACTTCTACCAGGGCCTGTTCTCCCGCATCCGCACCGCCACCGTCTGGGACCTGGCAAAGCTGGCCCCGGTGGCTCTCAAGTATGTGGAGACCAACATCCCCATGGACCAGCTCATCAGCATGGGCGTGAGCTTTTTAAAGGTGGACAGCGCCAACATCATGATGTGCAAGCTGCCCACCTACTCCGCCGCCGAGCGCTACAACGACCTGTCCATCCTGATCTGCGACGGGGCCAAGACCACCGACCTGCTGAACCAGTACTTCCGCACCTACGGCGGCCCGGTGGATGAACTGGATGTGCCCACCCGGGCCACGGTGGGCGAGTCCACCGACCCCAACGTGCAGTATATGGGCCAGCTGGACACCGAAGTGGAAACCGCCCAAACCGGCGGCTGAGCCCCTGTGATATCATCAACAACAGCCGGCCCGGCGCCGGCGAAAGGAGAACCTGAATGGAAAGTTTGCAGCTGGCCACCGCCATCGCCCGCGTGCTGGACAAGAAAAAGGCGGGGGAGGTAAAGGTGCTCAAGGTGCGGGATCTCACCGTGCTGGCCGACTACTTTGTCATCGCCACCGGCACATCCACCACCCATGTGAAGAGCCTGGCCGAGGAGGTGGAGTTCCAGTTGGACCAGCAGGGGGTAAAACCTCTGCGGACCGAGGGCTACGACTCCAAGAACTGGATCCTTTTGGACTATGGCGAGGTCATCGTCCATGTGTTCTATCCGGAGGCCCGGCGCTTTTACGACCTGGAGCACCTGTGGGCGGACGCCGAGGAGTGCCAGGTGGAATTTGAGACAAGCGAGACCGACGCGCAGTAATTGCCGTCCTGAATTTTTGTGTTGTGGAGTTGATGTCAGGTGAAATACGATTTCAAGGCCGTTGAGAGCAAGTGGCAGAAGATCTGGGCGGACGAAAAGACCTTTGCCGCGAAGATCGACCGCTCAAAGCCCAAGTTTTACGCCCTGGTGGAGTTCCCCTATCCCAGCGGACAGGGGCTGCATGTGGGCCATCCCCGCAGCTACACCGCGCTGGACATCGTGGCCCGCAAAAAGCGCCTCGCCGGCTACAACGTGCTCTACCCCATGGGGTGGGACGCGTTCGGTCTGCCCACCGAGAACTTCGCCATGAAGAACCACATCCACCCGGAGATCGTCACCAAAAACAACGTGGCCCGGTTCAAGAGCCAGCTCCAGGCCCTGGGCCTCTCCTTTGACTGGGACCGGGAGATCAACACCACCGACCCGGACTACTACAAGTGGACCCAGTGGATCTTTTTGCAGCTGTACAAGCACGGCCTTGCCTATAAAAAGGAAATGAACGTGAACTGGTGTACCAGCTGCAAGGTGGTGCTGGCCAACGAGGAAGTGGTCAACGGCTGCTGCGAGCGGTGCGGCGGCGAGGTGGTCCACAAGGTCAAGAGCCAGTGGATGCTGAAGATCACCGCCTATGCCGACCGGCTCATCGACGATCTGGACGGCCTGGACTTCATCGAGCGGGTGGTCACCCAGCAGAAGAACTGGATCGGCCGCAGCCACGGCGCGGAGGTAACGTTCAAGACCACCACCGGCGAGGACCTGGTGGTCTACACCACCCGGCCCGACACCCTGTTCGGCGCTACTTACATGGTGCTGGCCCCCGAGCACGCCCTGGTCAAGGAGTGGCTGGAAAAGGGCATCATCACCAACGCCGGGGCGGTGCGGGCCTACCAGGCCGAGGCCGCCCGCAAGAGCGACTTCGAGCGCACCGAGCTGGCGAAAGACAAGACCGGCGTGCAGCTGGAGGGGGTCAGGGGCATCAACCCGGTGAACGACACCGAGATCCCCATCTTCATCTCCGACTACGTGCTGGCCAGCTACGGCACCGGCGCAATCATGGCGGTGCCTGCCCACGACACCCGCGACTACGATTTCGCCAAGGCTTTCGGCCTGCCCATCATCGAGGTGGTGGCCGGCGGCGACATTGAAAAAGAGGCTTTCACCGACTGCGCCACCGGCGTGATGGTGAACAGCGGCTTCCTCACCGGCATGACCGTGGAGGAGGCGAAAAAGGCCATCACCGCCTGGCTGGAGGAAAACGGCAAGGGCCACGCCAAGGTCAACTTCAAGCTGCGGGACTGGGTGTTCAGCCGCCAGCGCTACTGGGGCGAGCCCATCCCCATGGTCTGCTGCCCCCACTGCGGCTGGCAGCCCCTGCCCGAGAGCGAGCTGCCCCTGCGCCTGCCGGAGATCACCGACTTTGAGCCCGGCCCCGAGGGCGAGAGCCCCCTGGCCCGCCACACCGAGTGGGTGAACACCACCTGCCCCAAATGCGGCGGCCCGGCCAAGCGGGAGACCGACACCATGCCCCAGTGGGCCGGTTCCAGCTGGTACTTCCTGCGCTATATGGACCCCCACTGCACCACCGCCCCCGTAAGCAAGGAGGCCGTGGAGTACTGGGGCCCGGTGGACTGGTACAACGGCGGCATGGAGCACACCACCCTGCACCTTTTGTACAGCCGGTTCTGGCACAAATTCCTCTATGACATCGGCGTGGTGCCCACCAGCGAGCCCTACAAAAAGCGCACCAGCCACGGCATGATCCTGGGGGAGAACGGCGAGAAGATGTCCAAGAGCCGGGGCAACGTCATCAACCCGGACGACGTGGTCAACGAGTACGGCGCCGACACCCTGCGCCTGTACGAGATGTTCATCGGCGACTTTGAAAAGGCCGCCCCCTGGTCTACCCAGTCCATCAAGGGCTGCAAGCGCTTTTTGGACCGGGTCTGGGGCCTGGCGGACCAGATCGTCCCCGGCGAGGGCTACCGCCCCGCCCTGGAGAGCAGCATCCACCGCACCATCAAAAAGGTGGGCGAGGACATCGAGGTGCTCAAGCACAACACCGCCATCGCGGCCATGATGAGCCTGGTGAACGACTTCTACGCCGCCGGCGGCGTGACAAAGGACGAGCTGGGCACCCTGCTGGTGCTGCTGAACCCCTTTGCCCCCCACATCACCGAGGAGCTGTGGCAGCACTGCGGCTTTGCGGGCCAGATCGCCCACACCGCCTGGCCCGCCTACGACGAGGCCAAGTGCGTCGAGAGCACCGTGGAGGTGCTGGTGCAGCTCAACGGCAAGCCCAAGGTGCGCCTGGACCTGGCCACCGGCCTGGACGCCGCCGCCACCCTGGCCGCCGTCAAGGCGGACGCCGCCGTGGCCACCCTGCTGGAGGGCAAGACCCTGGTGAAAGAGATCGCCGTGCCCGGCAAGCTGGTGAACCTGGTGGTAAAAGGTTAAAACTTTGTGAACGATCGGGAAAAGCCTCCCGCAGGAGGAATTTCCGGTTGACAGAATCTCCTGGGGCATAGTATAATGAGCTATGTTGGGTACTTTGCTTTCAAGGTCCCGGCGAAACTCCTGCCTCAGGTCCAAGGGAGGGAAGTAAGATGTCGGAAGTTCGTGTCAAAGACGGCGAATCGCTGGAGAGCGCTCTGCGCCGCTTTAAGCGTTCCACCGCGCGCAGCGGTGTGTTGGCGGAAGTTCGCAAGCGCGAGGCCTATGAAAAGCCCTCTGTGCGCCGCAAGAAGAAGTCCGAGGCCGCCCGCAAGCGCAAGTACAAGTAATTGCGGAGCCAGTCGCGGAGGACAACGCGCCAAGCGTCCGAGCGGGCCCCTTGCGGGTCCGCTCGTTTTTATTTTCCAACGGAAAGGGGGGGCGCCTTATGCTGCTGACGCCGGAATATCTCTTTGAAAACGTCACCCACATCACGCCGGAGTTCCTGCGCGGGCAGGGGGTGCGCGCCCTGGTGCTGGACGTGGACGACACCCTCACCGCCCACGGCAGCCAGCATCTGCCCGGGGAGGTGGCCGCCTGGCTAAAGACCATGAAAGCCGCCGGGGTGCAGCTGATGATCGCCAGCAACAACACCGCCGCCCGGGTGGAGCCCTTTGCTCGGCGGCTGGAGCTGGAGTTCACCGCGTTCTGCTGCAAGCCGCTGACCATGGGCCTGGCCGCCGCCCGCCGCCGCTTCGGAGTGAGCCGGGCGGAGATGGCCATCGTGGGCGACCAGCTCTTCACCGACCGGCTGGCCGCCAGCCTCTACGGGGTGCGGGCCTATGTGGTGCGCCCCCAGGGCAACGAGGCGGGGGGCGGCATCCGCTTCAAGCGCAAGCTGGAGGAGCCGTTCCTGCGCCGGTATTTCAAAAAGGGAGGGAAACTGCTGTGAGCGATCGGCCCCTGTTCGGCACCGCCGGCGCCAGCGAGAGCTTCAGGGCCATGGGCTACAAGTCCAGCGCCCAGGTGCCCCAGTACACCGCCGCCATGGGCCTGGACGCCTTCGAGTACCAGTGCGGCCGGGGGGTGCGGCTGGGGGAGGAGCTGGCAAAGACCATCCGCGCCGGGGCCGAGGCCCACGGCATTTACTTCAGCCTCCACGCCCCCTACTACATCTCCATGAGCAGCCTGGAGGAGGAAAAGCGGCTGAAAAGCGTGGACTACATCCTGCAAAGCGCCGCCGCGGTGCGGGCGCTGGGAGGCCGGCGGGTGGTGCTCCACGCCGGCAGCTGCGGCAAACAGAGCCGGGAGGCGGCCCTTGCCAAGGCCCTGGACACCATGGCCCGGATGCAGGCGGCCCTGGACGAGGCGGGCTTTTCGGACATCACCCTTTGCCCCGAGACCATGGGCAAGGTGGGCCAGCTGGGCTCGCTGGAGGAGGTGCTGGCCCTGTGCAGGGTGGACAAACGCATCACCCCCTGCATCGACTTCGGCCACCTGAACGCCCGGGACGGGGGCTGGATCCGGGGCAAAGAGCAGTACGAGTATATCCTGGACAAGCTGGCCGACGCGCTGGCAGACGAGCGGGCGGTACGCTTTCACGCCCATTTCAGCCGCATCGAGTACACGGCGGGGGGCGAAAAGCGCCACCTGACCTTTGCGGACACGGTGTTCGGCCCGCCCTTTGAGCCGCTGCTGGAGGCGCTTGCCCGCCGGGGCCTTTCGCCGGTGATCATCTGCGAGTCCGCCGGCACCCAGGCGGAGGACGCGGCGGCGATGAAGCGGTACTACGCCGGCCTGGCCGGGGGCTGACGGCCCCCGCCGCGGGGCGGCTTTTTGCCACAAAAGGGTTGCAAAAACGCCGCTTGTAGGGTAAAATATTTACGGATATGTCAAGGAAACCTTGAGATTATAAAAAGTATGGAGGATCCCTTATGATTTCTGCAGGCGATTTTCGCAACGGCGTGACTTTTGAAGAGGACGGCAAGGTGACGAACGCCGTGGTGGTGCCCACCAACGGCAGCGGCCACGGGGCCCTGGCAGGCTTTCTGGCGCAGATGAAGGTCAACGCCCTTATCTGCGGCGGCATCGGCGGCGGGGCCCGGACGGCCCTGGGCGAGGCGGGGATTCTGCTTTACCCCGGCGTGACGGGGGAGGCCGACGCCGCGGCGGCGGCGCTGGCGGCGGGGACCCTGCAGTATAACCCCGACACCATGTGCCAGCACCACCACGAGGGGGACCACGACTGCGGCAGCCACGGCGAGGGCGGCTGCGGCGGCCACCACCACGGCGAGGGCCACCAGTGCCGCCACGGCAACTGCAACGGCTGAGAGAGACGG
>DXAC01000025.1 GCA_019117205.1 Candidatus Allofournierella merdigallinarum
GTCCTGAGCCAGGATCAAACTCTTTAGAAAATGGTATCTAAACCAGATCTCTCTGAGTTTAAATCGCTGCATTCTCAGACACAATCGCTTGCGTCCTGCGAATTACTTCTTGGAATTTTTAAAGTGTTTTCCACACTCAAAAAGGGTCCTTCAAGTTCTTCTTATTGTTCAATTTTCAAGGTCCTCTTGCACCCGCCGCTTTCGGGGGTAGCCTGTTTATTATATCGCGCCGGGTGCTGTTTGTCAACACCCTTTCGGGATATTTTTTCAGGGCCGCTCACCGCGCTTCGGTGGGTGCAATATTGGATTATACGACCCGAGCCGTTAAAAGTCAAGGGCTTTTTTGAAACTTTTTTAAAAAGCGCCGGCCGGGCCGCTCACCCCAAGGATGGACGGCCCGGCCGGCGGCTATTCATCGGCTTTCAAACATTTTGGTTCAGGCCAGCTCCCGGTCCTTTTGGGCGCACCAGTCGGCCACCTGCTGCACCACCGGCTGGATGGCCCCCTGCTCAAAGGGCACCGCGAAGCCGGCGGCGCGCACCAGGCCGGCGTAGGTGTCCGCGCCCGCCTTTTTCACCAGCGCCAGATACCGCTGCCAGGCGTCGTCCCGGTCGGCGAGGGAGGCGGCGAAGAATTGCAGCGCCGCCATCTGGGCCAGGCAGTAGTCGATATAGTAGAAAGGCGCCTCGTAGATGTGCAGCTGCCGCTGCCAGCCGGCCCCCCGGCCGTAGAAAGGCAGGTCGCCAAAGTCGTTCCAGGGGCGGTACTTGCGCTCCAGCTGCAGCCACACCTGGTCCCGCTGGGCGGCGCTCAGGCCGGGGTCGGCGTAGACGATGTGCTGGAACTCGTCCACCATGCAGCCGTAGGGCAAAAAGGTGAGCGCCTCCTGGGCGTGGGCCAGGGCGTACTTGGCGGTGGCCCGCTCGTCGCCGCCGAAGAACAGGTGGTGCCAGGGGGCGGTGAGGAACTCCATGGACATGCTGTGGATCTCACAGCTCTCCATGCTGGGGCTGGCCAGCTCCTGGCACATGCCCTGGCCTGCGGCCACCCATGCCTGAAACGCGTGGCCCGCCTCGTGGGTGAGCACGTCCACATCGCCGGAGGTGCCGTTGAAGTTGGAGAACACAAAGGGCGCGCCGTAGGCGGGGATGGTCTCGCAGTAGCCGCCGGTGGCCTTGCCGGGGCGGCTGACCAGGTCGAACAGCTCGCTTTCCGCCATGAAGCGGATGAAGCGGGCGGTCTCGGGGCTGAGCTCCGAGTACATCTGCACCGCCTTGGCCAGCAGCTGGTCGGCGGTGCCCACCGGGGTGGGGTTGCCGTCGGCAAAGGAAACGGTGGTGTCGTAGAATTTGGCGTCCGGGATGCCCACCCGGGCAAACTGGGCTTTCATCGCCTGGTGGGCCAGGGGGGTGACGTACTTCGCCACCTGGTCGCGGAAGCTGGCCACCTCCTTGGGCCCGTAGCCCAGCCGGCCCATCCGCTTGTAGGACAGCTCCACATAGCTGGGGTACCCCAGCGCCCGGGCCTGGGCGTTGCGGTTTTCGATCATGGCGGTGTAGATCTCCTCCAGCTCGGCCCGGTTCTCGTCGTAGAAGCTGCCCTCGGCGGCAAAGGCCGCCTTGCGGGTGGCCCGGTCCAGGCTTTGCTTGTAGGGGTCCAGCTCCGGCAGGGTGCAGGTCTTGCCCTGGAACTCCACCTGGGCGGAGGCCTTGAGCTTTTGGTAGCGGCTGGCCAGGGCGTTCTCCTGCTGCATCAGCTCCAGCACCGCGTCGGAGGCGCCGCTCACCGCCAGCTCCATCTTGTCCAGCAGGATGGGGGCGTAGGCTTCGGCCAGGGCCGCCTTGTGGGGGCTTTGGAGCACCGCCCGGTAGAACGCCAGCTGGGCGTTGCCCACCCGGGGGCCCGCCTGGTCGAAAAAGTCGTTTTCGGCGTCGTAGAAAGCGTCCCGGGTGTCCAGGGTATGGCGGATCTGGGCCAGCCGGAACGCGGTGGAAAAGGCGTCGTCCAGCTGGGTGTGGGTGGCGAACAGCCGGGTGAGCTCCTCGCCGGAGGCGGCGGCCTTTGCCTTTTCGGCCAGCTGGCGGTAGCGCTCCACCGTCTGGTCCACGTTCGGCCGGGTATAGGGCATTTCGGAAAACTTCAAGGGAGTTCCCTCCTTTTTTAAAAGCGGGCGCCCGCGGGGGGCGCTTTTCCTATTAGTGTACACCGTTTTTGTGAACAATTCAAATTTTCTTGTTGTAAAACCAGGGGGCAGCCTGTATAATGGGCCTTGCAGAGTAAAAGCCTGCGCGTCAAGTGCCGGCCCGACGGGGAGTTGCGGGGCGGACGAAGGGCGGTTTCGCCCGCGGTGCAGGCTTTGCATCCCGCTGCTGCATGACTGGAACGGGCGGGGCAGCTTTGCGAAAAAGCGCCCCGCGCTTTTTTGCTGCCCGCCGGCCTTTTTCTCTTGTGCGGCACTGTTCGCCGCCGCCTTTCGCGGCAGAGTAAAAGGAGGTCGTTTTTTATGTCGTTTCCCCTGAAGACCCAACTTGTGGACAGCCTGGCCGAGTTCGGCCGCACCCGCAGCCTGGTGCTGGCGGGGCTGCTCACCGCCGCCGCCGTGGTGATGGACCGGGTGTTCACCATTGAGGTGAGCCCGGTGCTGGAGATCGGCTTCGCCTTTCTGGCCACCGCCCTTTGCGCGGCGCTGTGCGGGCCCTGGGTGGCGGGCACCGCCGGGGTGGCGGTAGACCTGCTGAGCTACTTTCTGCGGCCCAACGGGGCGTTTTTCTTCGGCTTCACCTTTAACCAGTTCCTGCTGGGCTTCCTCTACGGGCTGTGGTTCTACAAGCGACGGCCCCACCCGGCGCTGGCGGTGGGCGCCTGCCTGACGGTGACGGTGCTCATCAACTTCTTTTTGACCCCCCTGTGGCTGCACATGATGTACGGCCAGGCTTTTGTGATCTTCAGCACGGTGAAGATCGTGAAGAACGTGATCAAGCTGCCCATCGATGCGGCCCTGCTCTACGCCAGCCTGCGGCTGGCCGAGCGGGCCGGCCGGCGCGCCGCCGCCTGAAAAAACAGCAAAAAAAGGGGCCAGCCCCCGGCCATGCGGCCGGGGGCTGGCTTTTTGAGGAGAGGTGAGAGAGAAACCCCTTAGCAGGTTGCAGATCACAGATCCACGGTCAGAGTCTGCTCTTCCATGTGATGCTTCTCGGCATAGCCGGTGAGGATCAGGGTCAGAGCGCCGTCGCCGGTGACGTTGCAGGCGGTGCCGAAGCTGTCCTGCAGGGCGAAGACGGCCAGCATCATCGCGGTGCCGGCGTCGTCGAAGCCGAGCACGCCGGTGATGATGCCCAGAGAAGCCATGACGGTGCCGCCGGGCACGCCAGGCGCGCCCACGGCGAAGACGCCCAGCAGCACGCAGAACAGGATCATGGTGCCCAGGTCAGGCAGTTCGCCGTAGAGCACCTTGGAGACGGTCATGCAGAAGAACACTTCCGTCAGCACCGAGCCGCAGAGGTGGATGTTCGCGAACAGGGGGATGCCAAACTGGATCATATCCTTGCGCAGCACCTTGCTCTTGTTGGCGCACTGCAGGGCCACAGCCAGGGTGGCGGCGCTGGACATGGTGCCCACGGCGGTCAGGTAAGCGGGGCCGTAGTGACGGACCACTTCCAGCGGGTTCTTGCCGGAATAGGCGCCGGCCACACCGTACAGGACCGCCATCCACAGATAGTGGCCGATCATGACGATCACGATCACGATCAGGAACACGGGCAGCTGCTTGGTGATGGTGCCCTCCCAGGAGAGGCCCAGGAAGGTGGCGGTGATGAACACCGGCAGGACGGGGATGACCACCTTGGTCACGATGTCCAGCACGATGTCCTGGAACTCGATCAGCACCTTGGTGGTGGTGCCGGCCTTGGTCCACACGGCGGCCAGGCCGATCAGCACGCTGAACACCAGAGCGCTCATGACGGACATGATCTGGGGGATATCCAGCTGGAACACCGCGGTGGGCAGCTCACGCAGGTTGTCCATCGAGCTGGCGATGTTCAGGTTGGGGATGATGCCGTAGCCGGCGCCCATGGACAGGAGGGCGGCCAGCAGGCTGGAGCCGTAGGCCAGCATCAAAGCGATGCCCAGCATCTTGGTGGCGCTGTTGCCCAGCTTGGTGATCGACGGCGCGATGAAGCCGATGATGATCAGCGGCACGCAGAAGTTGATCAGCTGGTTCAAAATGTACTTAACGGTGACCACGACCTGCATGACCGGGTCGCCCCAGCCGCCTTCCGGGATCACAAGGCCGAGCAGAATGCCCAGGATAATGCC
>DXAC01000026.1 GCA_019117205.1 Candidatus Allofournierella merdigallinarum
CTCGCCCAGGTGGTGGAGGCGCTGGGCCTTGCGGAAAAGCTGGACCGGCTGCCGGGGCAGCTCTCCGGCGGGCAGCAGCAGCGGGTGGCCATCGCCCGGGCGCTGGCGGCCAAGCCCGCCATTTTGCTGGCGGACGAGCCCACCGGCAACCTGGACAGCAAAACCAGCCAGGACGTGCTGGGGCTGATGAAAGTGACAGGGCAGAAATTTGGCCAGACGATGGTGATGATCACCCACAACGAAGAGATTGCCCAGACGGCCGACCGCATCGTCCGCATCGAGGACGGGCGGATCGTGACGCGGTAAGGGGGTGCCGGGTATGAACGTCTCCAACCGCGGCTGCATCCGCCGCCTGAGCCTGCGCTCCCTGCTGGCCAGCCGCACCCGGAACCTTGTGGCGGTGCTGGCCATCGCCCTGACGGCGGTACTGTTCACCTCCCTGTTCACCATTGCTCTCTCCATCAACGAGGGCATCCAGCAGAACAACTTCCGCCAGGCCGGCGGCTGGGCCCACGGCTCGTTCAAATACCTGACGGAGGAACAGTTTGAGGAGCTGAAAGACGATCCCCTCATTGACCAGTGGGGCCTGCGGCGCTTTGTGGGGATGCCCACCGACGTGCCGTTCAACAAATCCCATGTGGAGATCGGCTGGTCCGACGCAAACCAGGCCCACTGGAGCTATTGCGACCCGGTGGAGGGCCGCCTGCCCCGGGAGGGCACCGACGAGGCCGCCACCGACACCCATGTGCTGGAACTGCTGGGGGTGGAGCCGGAACCGGGCGCGCAATTCACCGTCACCTTTACCGTGGACGGCCGCGAGACCACCCAGACCTTTACCCTGTGCGGCTGGTGGGAGTATGACGAGGCCGTCGTCGCCAACCACATCCTCATCCCCGAGAGCCGGGTGGACGCCATTCTGGCCGAGGCGGGCGTCACCCCGCCCGGCAGCGACGGCATGACCGGCAGCTGGAACCTGGACGTGATGCTGCAACACGGGGCCCGCTCCATTGCCGCCGACCTGGAGGAGATTTTGGCCAACCACGGCTATCAGTCAGAAACTCCTGGCGAAACCTATATTTCCACCGGCGTCAACTGGGGCTACACCGGGGCGCAGCTCTCGGACAAGCTGGACCCCACCGTGGCGGCCATCGTCACGGGGGTGCTGCTCCTCATCCTGCTCACCGGCTATCTCATCATCTACAACGTGTTTCAGATCTCGGTGGCCGGGGACATCCGCTTCTACGGCCTGCTGAAAGCCATCGGCACCACGCCCCGGCAGCTGCGGCGGATCATCCGCACCCAGGCGCTGGCCCTCTCCCTCATCGGCATCCCCGCGGGCCTGCTGCTGGGCTGGCTGCTGGGCGGCGTGCTCACCCCGGTCATTGTCGCGCAGCTGGACGGGGTGACCAGCGTGGTGTCGGCAAGTCCCCTCCTCTTTGCGGGGGCGGCCCTCTTTGCCCTGGCGACGGTGCTCGTCTCCTGCCGCCGCCCCGGCCGCCTGGCGGGCAAAGTCTCCCCGGTGGAGGCGGTGCGCTACACCGAGGGCAAGGCCCTGAAACGGAAAACCCGGCGCGGCGGCAAGGGGGTGTCGCTGCTTTCCATGGCATGGGCCAACCTGGGCCGCAGCCGGGGCAAGACCTTCCTTACCGTGCTGTCCCTGACGCTGGCCGTGGTGCTGCTGACCCTGACGGTGACTCTCACCGGCGGCTTTGACATGGACAAATATGTCTCCAGCTTCACCGCCAGCGACTTCATCCTGGCCGACGCGGGGCAGTTCCAGACCGGCGGGGAGGGGTTTCATGACGGGATGGCGGTGCCGGAGGAGGTCATCGCCGCGGTAAACGCCCAGGGGGGCATTACCGGCAGCGGCCGGGTCTACGGCAAGACCAGCTCCGCCCTGGAATTTGTCACCGAGGACTACTACCGCGCCCTGTGGGGCCGCTGGAACACCCCCGAACAGCTGGACAGTATGCTCGCTTTTATGGACCGCGATGAAAATGGCCTGCTGGCGGACCGGGTGCAGCTCTACGGCATGGAGCCCTTTGCCCTGGACCACCTGACCGTGCTGGAGGGCGACCTTTCCAGGCTGAACGACCCGGACAAAAACTGCGTTGCCGCCGTGTACAGCGAGGACGATTACGGCAACCCGGAGATGGACAGCCACTGGGCCCGGCTGGGGGACACGGTGACCATCCGCTATGTGGAGGAGTTCGAGTATTACGACCCCGCCACCGGCGAGGTCTACGGCGCATGGGACAATGTGCCCGAGGGTGCGGCCTTTGCCGAGCGGGCGGTGGAGTACCGGGACGTGGACTACACCGTGGCCGCCCTGGTGTCGGTGCCCTCCGCCCTGAGCTACCGCTACTACGGCGCCGACGAGTTCGTTCTGGGGGCCGAGACCTTTCTCCGGGACACAGGCACCAGTTCCGTTATGTACTACGCCTTTGACACCACGCGGGAGGCCAACGCCGCCATGGAAGCCTTTCTCCAGGACTACACGGAGAATGTAAATTCCCAGTTCGACTACGAGAGCAAGGCCACCTACGCCGGGGAATTCGAGAGCACCCGCAGCATGTTCCTGCTGCTGGGGGGCGCATTGAGCTTCATCGTGGGGCTGGTGGGGGTGCTCAACTTCTTCAACGCCATCCTCACCGGCATCACCGCCCGCCGCCGGGAGCTGGCGGTGCTCCAGTCCATCGGCATGACCGCCCGGCAGCTGCGGGCCATGCTGGCCCTGGAGGGTCTGCTCTACACCCTGGGCGCGGCGCTGCTGGCCCTGGCGCTGGTGGCGGTCACGGCGCCCATCCTCGGGCCGGGGATGGGCAAGCTGCTCTGGTTTTTCACCTACCGCTTTACCCTCTGGCCCATCGCGGCGGTGCTGCCGCTATTTGCGGCGCTGGGCGTCCTCATCCCGGTGCTCAGCTGCCGCGCCGCCCAGCGCTATTCCGTGGTGGAGCGCCTGCGGCAGGAATAAAGCCCAGGACCCGGAACCAGCCAACCGGCGGCGATGCCCGCGGTTGGCTGGTTTTATTTTTTGCGTGGAGGCTTGCCCCGTTCCCCCTGCCAGGCGGGGCGCAGGAAATGTCTTTTGGCCGTTAAAACAGCCGACCACCCACCAAGGCAAAGCGAAAGGGCCTGCCGCCCGCGATTCGCCGGCAACAAGCCCTTTCGGTCAACCCTCATTCAGTTTTTGAATTTCTTTGCTGCGCAAAGACAAGACGCTCATGCCAAAGCCACAGTCGAACTCACGGCCTCTTGAACCCCATTTTATGCGATGGGTGGTATGAGCCGGACACCCCGTCAAAAAAGCGCGGAAACAAGCCATTTTCAAGGCTTCTTGTTTCCGCGCTTTTGGTATGAAACAGGGCTATTCATTACGCATTCATTACGGCCGCCGGATGGAGAAATATTGCAGGCCCGTTTCGGTACAGCCACGAGGCTCTTCCCGGTACGGGCGAAGGAACGTTGCGGCCTTGAAAACTGGCGTTTGGAACCTTCCCCGCTGCCCAAAACCGGTGTGCCGCCGTGAGCCGCCACACCCCAAAATCGGTGTGCGGTTATGATGCTCCCGCCGGCGCCCGGATCGGCCCGCCCGGCAGTGCCTCCAGCCGGCAAAACCGGTGTGCATTTGTGAGGCCGTATCCCGGTGCTTTCATTATACCAGATTTCCCGCTTCGGATAAACCCGTCAGGCCCCAAAACCGATGTGCGGTTGTGGCATTTTTGCGCACATCGATTCATACCGATTTTGCCTGTTCTGTACCAGAGCTGCACATCGAAATCAACACCAGATTCTGCCCTCCCTCTAATTTCGCATCAATTGCTTTGATTCGAGCAGGCAAGGTTACTTCGTTTCCATGCTTCATGTGGCGGTGTTACAAATACTTTATCTTGAAAGCAGAATCTCTCGCTTTGATCGATGAGACGTCAGAAGCATCATAATAATAAAGCTAAAATCAAAGTGAGTCAAAGTGCCGCTGTCGAAAATCAATAAGACTGGTTTAAAATGTGCTAAGGTACATATTTCAAAAATAAACATTCGCCAGAATATTTCGTTTGAAATGCACCTTACACCGTTGCCAGCTTGCTCTTGGGGAGCCTTTACGGATAGCCGCAACAAGTTCAGCGAGTGAATCTGAAACAACCAAACCAGGTATACAAAACCCTCGTTCCTACAATCCTCAGAAAAACAGCGAATAGGCTTATTCCGACTCTTTCAACATGGGCTCTATTGCCAGAATGTCTCGCTGGCCGTGCGCATTCTCACCACAGACCACACGCACTGCCTTGCTTACAGTTCTATCGCCCACACAGACTTTCTTGTACAGGGCATGCACCCACAAAATGGGATAACTACTTTGGGAAAGAAAGCAGTTGCGGAGAACATTTACCTGATCGTTCAGCCCCTTTGTCGTCTCACTGAGCTGACTGCGGGCTGGCTTTCAATTCCCAGCCTTTGGGCCAGTTTTTCCATCTTACGAGTAGATACGCCCTGAACAAAGGTCTCTTGCACCACCAAGGCCAGTGCCGCTTCCTCTCAGTAACAAAGAACGGGATGCAGCCGCCACGACATACCTTCGGCACCATAAGATACATGGTGCCCAATCGGTTATCTAAGCGGCGAGGTCGTTGACCACAGCGATAATCCACTGCGGCTTTCAACTCGTTCGCTTTTCTCCGCTCCCAGCTGCTGGCGTGCTTCGGCTTCCATGAGTTGACTGCACAGCCATTCCAGCATGCTCAGGATGGAGTCCGGCTGTGCTACGCAATTCGGTCAAGTTTGCGGTATGCTTCTTTTGAGCCATTAGGGTTTTATCCGCTGTATTGTGATTATATTTAATCTCGTCAACTTTCATTCTGCAGGAGCTCTAATGGGTTGTCCATCTTTTATTAACTTTTGGACTTTTGTGAACTCGGTTATGCGCTATCTTCCTTACCTTGAAACGTGTGTTCCCTCCACAGGGATGGCACCGGCGTCCGAAACGTCTTCTTTCTTTCGGGCATACAATACCCCCCGATGCGGCGTTTACTGCCTTGCATCGGGGGGTGCTTTTCGGTTGCCCGCATTTCCCCATTCGCCCCACAACGGGCTGAACGTGGCTTTCTGCGGTGGTTTTCTCTTGTCTATCCAATTTTATCGGTCGCAAAAAGCGCTGCTGGGCTTTGCGGCCCGCGCTGTAACCTTTTCCGCGCAGGCGCTCAATGGTTGAGCAAGAAGTCCTCGACCGTATCGATCATTTCGTCTTCCTGCTCCACGGAAAGCGAATGGCCGGAATGCTCGAACTCCACATACTTGCTGTTTTTCACCAGCGAGGCGATCTCTCTGCCGATCTCCGCCGGGCAGAGCTGGTCGTATTTGCCGCTCATGACCAGGGTAGGCACCTCCAGCGTGGCGTAGCCCGGGCGGTTGTCCCAGACA
Source organism: Candidatus Allofournierella merdigallinarum (assembly GCA_019117205.1). Taxonomy (GTDB): domain Bacteria; phylum Bacillota; class Clostridia; order Oscillospirales; family Ruminococcaceae; genus Allofournierella_A; species Allofournierella_A merdigallinarum. The sequence continues at coordinate 5,419 of DXAC01000026.1, forward strand.
GCCATCGCGGCATAGGCCGCCGCCGTCTGTTCCGGGGTGAACTGCACACCGGCCTCCGCTTCGGCTTGCACGCTAAACGCCATAAATTTATCCTTGAGACTGGCCGGGGTAGTCGGTGCATACGCTGCGGCATCGATCAGCTTCATCACTTCCTCGAACGACAGTTTTGTCTGATCGATGTTGTTGCGTTTGAAATAAGCCGCGGCCGGCGTGCCGCCTTCCGCGCGGTCGTGGGGCACGCACAGGACCAAGTGGGAGACCCGCTCCGGGAACAGAATGGCCGTGCGGCCGCCCACGTAGGTACCGGCCGATTCGCCCATGACCGCAGCTTTGTCGATGCAGAGCGCATCCATCAGCGCCACAACGTCCGTCGCCTGCTCCTCGAACGTAAAACTTTCCGGGAAGCCGGTCTTCCCGTGGCAGCGGCGGTCGAAAAGGACAACGAAGAAATTTTTCGTCATGCGGTCGAGAAACTTTTTCCGCTTCCAGGTGCGGTAGCCCGCGATGCTGGTCGCCCCGCCGTGCAGCACCATCAAAGCGGGCTTGTCCGGGTCGCCGTATGTCTCCACAGCCATTTTGATATTGTTTGCCTTCACATAGAACATTTGATCTGCCTCCTTAAATTCAGACGCCCGGCAGGGCTCGTTGCGGGCAGGAATGCCTGTATACCCATCAGCCGGGATGCGCAGAAATGGTCGGATATTTGGTCAAGAGAACGTCTGACTTTATTATAAGGCGCCAAAATCTTTTTTTCAAATTTATAATATTTATAGCAATTATTTCCTTTTATATTGCTGCTGGTCCCCGTAGTTGTATACATTCTGTACAATATCCCGGAATTCCTGCAGCAGGCGGTTCGGTGCGGCGCTTTTTCGCCAGACCGCGATCAGTTCCATGGCGTATGCCGCCTCGCGCCCCACCGACAGGATGACAGGCGAGGTCGCAAAAGTCATATTGTACGAAAAATATTCCGGCGCCAGATAGACCCCGCAGCCCACTGCCGCCAGGTGGATAGAGGTCAGCTGGTTTTGCACCTGCACCGCCGTCGGGGGGGCCAGCCCATAATCGGCAAACATCTGCATGGTGATCTGGTAGGTTTTCTGGTTGGGGAAATTGAGGACAAAAGGGGTCTGCCCCAGGCTGGCCAAATCGACCCAGGGGTGTTCAAATCCCTCGCGGCGGGCGGCGCCTAGCCCGTCGGCAAATGCCTGCGAGGTGTACAGCACGATCGGGTCTGACAGGATCGTCGTGTATTCCAGCAACGGATTGTCGCCCATGTGGCTGATGAAAATAAGGTCCAACTCTCCGCCGGCAAGTTTCGTCTCCAGGTTCTGCGCGTTATCCTCGTCGATCAGGACCTCGACCCTGGGATACCTTTTCTGGAATGCCCGCAGAGCCGGCGGCAAAAGCGAGATCCCCCGCACATACGGAAAGCCGACCCGCAGCCGGCCAGTCTCCGATTGCAGGATGTCGTCCAGCTGCATCTGGATGCGGTCCCGCATGGTAAGGATATCAGCCCCGCCTTCCACCACGCAGGTGCCGGCGTAGGTCAACAGGAACCGTTTACCTACCCGCTCAAACAGGGGCAGGCCCAGCCGGCTTTCCAGCTTGGACAGATAGATGCTCAGCGCGGGCTGGGTGATGCAAAGGTCCTGCGCTGCCAGCGAGATGCTGCCGTGCTTTGCGATGGCCGCCACATATTCAATGTCACGGAAGCTGATCCATGGGTTCATCGTATCACCACATCATAAGTTTTTTTAATTTTTCCCATGATTTATATATATTTGACTTATGGTAAAGTGTATCATAAACTTAGGATATGGTCAAGAGAAATTTGGCATAACGTCAAAACGGAATGTGAAAAGGTTGCTCTTTCCATATTTGAGAGGAGGAATATTCGTGTCAAACAAGATGACCCGCAACCAAGCGATCTTCACCAGCATCGGAACGGCGCTGGGGCTGTCACTGGCCACGTATATCGGCTTTTTGATCCAATATGCCGGCAAGGGTGCGATCCTTACCATGCTCATCGGCTTTGCCCTCGGTACATGCTATGCACTGCCGTATTGGGTGGTCTCAAGAAAGATCGTCCTGGCCGGCGGCCAGTATGGCCTTGCCGCCGCCGGCATAAGCCCGGTGTTTTCCTGCGTGATCAACTACGTCACAATGATGGCCCTGCTCATCTATGCGTCCAACCCGCTGGCCCTTTCCACCTACATCGTCTCCCTGTATCCCCCGCTGGCGCCCTATTCCAAATGGATTGCCCTTGCCTCCGCGCTCTTGTGCTTTGTCATCGTCATCGCCAAGGTCACCGGCATGGGCAAGGCGCAAAGCTTCTTCACGGTGGCGCTCCTCATCGGTATGGTCGCGTATGTCGTCTTTGGCTTTGTGCACATCGCGAAGGCCGGCACCGGCGACGGATTGGGCTTCTTCGACTTTTCCCAGGACCCCATCTGGGCGGAAAACGGATTCGGCGGCGTGCTTTCCGGCATCCCCTTCTGCGCCGGCATGATGGGAATGTATAGTGCAATGCTCTATTATGGGCCCCTGGTGGAAAAGCCGAAAAAGAACGTCCCCCTCGCCATGCGGTGGGGCATGATCGCAACGGGCGTCATCTGGTTCTTTGCCGTGCTGGTGACCGCCAACGTGCTTCCCGTTTCTCAGGTGGCGGGCCAGCCCCTCACCGTTGTGGCCGAGGCGGTCATGCCCATGGCACTGGCGAAGGCGTTCGTTGTCCTCGGGCCGATCATGGCGATCCTGACGACCTATGTGGGCAATATGCCCGGCAGCCTGGAAGCGGCCAAGAAGATGGCAGATGAAGGCTGGCTGCCGAAATTTATGGGCCGCACCAACAAGGACGGGCGCCCCTGGGTGGCCGCGCTGATCTTTGTGTTTTTCCCCATGGTCCTTGTACTGTTTGATATCCCGCTGACGACGGTGCAGAACATGGTCAACCTGGCCAGTTCGCCCAGCATGATCCTCCTGGCGGTCGCGCTCTTCCGGCTGCCCCACACCGCGCCCGAAGTTTTTGACGACGCGCGCTTTAATTTGCTGCTCCGGATCGCCGCGCTGCTCAGCTTTGGTTTCGGGTGCTTCAATTTCGTCCTCTCCGCCCGCAACACCAACATTGCTACCGCGCTGATCGTGGCCGTGATCGTTGTGGCCCTCTATCTCTTCTGCGAATACCGCAGAAAGCAGGGCAAGATCGCGCAGGTGCCGATTTCCACCTATCTGCGGAGCGACGAAGAGCAGCCTGCTGCGCCTGCCCAGGAAAAAGCCTGACAGGCTGGCGCCAAGGCGGACGCCCTGTTATCCCTGTTGGCAGCGCCGGGGGCGGCATAGCCGCCCCCGGCGCATTCCAAAAAACGGGCCGGGGCCGCCGCTGCGCCGTGCAAGCATCAATCAAAGCCGAGGTGATCTGGTTTGAAAATAATCCCATCCGCCGCCGTTGAGGCCGCCGTTTGCGATGCGCTGCTGGCTGCCCAATACAATATGGAACCCGCTCTCTGTCATGCGCTGGAATGTGCTGCCGACCGTGAAACAGGCGCCTGCGCACGCCATGTCCTAACGCAGATCGCGCAAAACTATGAAATTGCACGCGCTGAGAAGATCGCCGTCTGCCAGGATTCCGGCATGAGCATCGTTTTCGCCCAGGTAGGCCAGTCGGTACAGATCGACGGTGATTTTGAGGCTGCGGTCAACGCAGGCGTACGTAATGCGCACAAAAAAGGGTACCTGCGCACTTCTGTCGTGCGCGACCCTCTGTTTGACCGGGTCAACACCGGCGACGGTTGCCCTGCCATACTGCACACCAGGCTGGTACCGGGTGAGCAGCTGCGCCTTACCGTGATGGCCAAAGGGTTCGGCAGTGAAAACTGCAGCCGGATGCACCTGTTTGTGCCGGCTGACCCGCTCAGTACGATCGAGGATTTTATCGTGAACACCGTGCTGGACGCCGGCTCAAAAAGCTGCCCGCCGGTGATCGTGGGCGTGGGCGTCGGCGGCACCATTGAGCGGGCCGCACTGCTGGCAAAATGGGCCACAGGCCGCAGCGTCGGCGAGCACAACCCGCTTGCAAAATACGCAGAACTGGAACAGCGGCTGCTCGCGGCTATCAACCGTTCCGGTATCGGGCCCGGCGGGCTGGGCGGCAGGACAACGGCGCTGGCGGTCAACATTGAGGCAGCACCCACCCATATCGCGTCCATCCCGGTCGTTGTGAATCTTTGCTGCCACGCTTCCCGCCACCATACCGTTACATTGTGAGGTGAAACCACATGGCAACCGAACCGATTCGTATCCAGCTGCCCATCACGCCGGACGTTGCCAAAAGCCTGCGCGCCGGGGATTCCGTGCTGTTGAACGGCAGCATGCTCACCGCGCGGGATGCCGCGCACATCCGCCTTGCCGCCGCAGCCGCCGTAGGCGAGCCCCTGCCCGTGTCGTTGGAAGGGCAAACGATATACTACCTCGGCCCCGCGCCCACAAAGCCCGGCATGGCTATCGGTGCGGCCGGGCCGACTTCCAGTTATCGGATGGACCGGTACACACCCCTGCTGCTTTCCCTGGGGCTTCGCGGGATGCTCGGCAAAGGGGACAGGTCCGCGCCTGTCATTGACGCCATTCGTGAATGGTCAGCTGTCTATTTTGCCGCAGTCGGCGGAACAGCCGCCCTGCTGGCAAAGCATATCACTGCCTCTAAAGTCATTGCGTACGAAGATCTTGGCCCGGAGGCGATTCGCTGCATAGAAGTAAAAAATTTCCCTGCTTTCGTCGCGATCGACTGCGTCGGAGGCGACCTTTACAAGACCGGCCCGGCCGCATACGGGATCCCGGATGGGCGGCGGCCCGGCCCCGGTACATCTGTGCGCCCGGAGCCAAACATCCGGCCTGCGAAGGATTCGCAAGATATACTTCAAAATATAAAAAGGAGCGATGAACGGGCATGAGGGAACGATCCTGCGCAGGTCTGCAAAAAAACGACGATATTTACATTGAACTTGCGCGCATGGAAGATACTGACGAAATTGAAATTGTGCTGTGCTCTAAAGTGCAGCAGCTCTATGGCCGGCAAATCTGCGCGACGCTGAAGGAAGCCCTTCTTGCGCAGGGGATTACCGGTGTGCGGGTAACGGCCGATGACCGGGGTGCGCTGGATTTTGTCGTGCGTGCCCGGGCAGAAACAGCCGCCATGAGGATGAAAGAGGAGGGCGAAAAGGATGCGTAGTCTGCTGTTTATTCCCGGCAACTCCCCGGGCATGCTGATCAAGAGCGATTTTCTTGGCGCTGACATGGTCATTTTTGATTTGGAGGATGCCGTCGCGCCAACGGAAAAGGATGCCGCACGGCGGCTGTTATACCATCTGCTCGGTGCGATGCCGCCCGCCCGCACCCGGACAGCCGTGCGGATCAATTGCATCGGCTCGCCCTATTGGCAGGATGATCTGCGCCTGCTGGCCCCGCTCCTTGCGGGCGGTCATCTTGTCGTGCCCAAGGCCGGGCAGGCATCCGATATCCACACGATCGAAACAGCGCTGGACAAGATCTGTACAGAAACTGCACCGCCCCGCCTCCTGCCCCTGATTGAGACCGCAGCGGGCATTGAAAACGCCGGTAGCATCGCCGCCGCCTCTGAACGCGTGGACGCTTTGTTGCTGGGCGGAGAGGATCTCGCCAGCGATTTGGGATGCCATCGCACCGCGCAGGGGGAAGAACTCCGCTATGCCCGCTACCGGATCGTAAACGCGGCAGCGGCAGCGGGCGTCGACGCGATCGATACGCCTTTTACCGACACGACCGACGAGGCTGGCCTTGTACAGGACGCAGCCTTTGCCCGGAGCCTTGGCTTTAACGGGAAACTGGTCATCCATCCCGGGCAGGTTCACGCTGTCAATGCAGCCTTTGCTCCGTCCAGCGATGAACTTGACGCCGCACGAGAGATCGTCGGCACATACGACGCTGCCATGGCGCGCGGCCTTGGCGCAGTCGCGCTGCATGGAAAAATGATCGACATGCCGATCTACCGGCGGGCGCAAAAACTTCTTTCGGAGGTAGCGAAATGAGCAAAGTCGTAAAGAATCTGCGCGAGGCGATCCAACTGTGCAAGCTTGAGGACGGGATGCGAATCTCATTCCATCACGCGCTTCGCGGCGGCGACCTGGTGATGAATCAGGTGCTGGCCGAGCTTGACACACTGGGGATGAGGGATCTTACCCTCTGTGCCAGTGCCATTTTCCCGGTACACGAGCCGCTGGTCGAACATATCAAGTCCGGCCTGATTGCACGGATCGAAACCGATTATATGTCCGGGCCTGTTGCGGCCGCCATTTCGGCCGGTCTCTTGCAGCAGCCAGTCGTTTTCCAAAGCCATGGAGGCCGGGCCGATCGGATGCGTCTGCCGGAATATCAGGTGGATGTGGCATTCATCGCGGCTTCACAGTCAGACTGCATGGGTAACTGTTCGGGCCGCAACGGCAAAAGCGCTTTTGGTTCTATGGGCTATGCCTTCTCCGATGCCGCCTACGCGAAGCAGGTGGTGGTCGTTACCGATGAGCTCGTTGAATATCCTCTTGCAGACTTTTCCATTGATGAGACCTGTGTTGACTATGTTGTGGTCGTTGACCAGATTGGTGATCCAAGTCTGATTGCTACCGGAACCACAAAGATGACCCGAGACCCGATTCAGCACCAGATAGCCCGCACTGCCGCTGAGGTCATCGAGGCAAGCGGATTGCTGCGGGACGGTTTTAGTTTTCAGACAGGTGCGGGCGGCGCGACACTGGCCACCGCCCAATACCTTGCCGAGCGGATGAAAAAAGCCGGTGTACAGGGCGGCTGCTGTGTTGGCGGCATGACTGGATATCTGACCAATCTTTTGGAGCAGGGATATTTTAAAACCCTGCTGGACGTACAGTGCTTTGACCTGGCGGCAGTGGAATCCTTGAGAAATGACCCGCGCCACCGTGAGATCACCGCAACACATTACGCATCCGCCGCAGCCAAAAGCAGTGCGGTCAACCAGTTGGATGTTGTGATGCTGGGCGCTACTCAAATTGATACTGCATTCAACATCAATGTTCACACTGATTCGACCGGCCGTATCATTGGTGGCTCGGGCGGCCACTGCGATGCAGCTGCCGGGGCCAGGACGACCATAATTTTAGCCCCGCTGATCCGGCACCGTGTGCCCATCGTGGTGGACAAGGTCGTTTGCAAATCCACTCCCGGCCAGACGGTTGATATTGTGGTCACCCAATATGGCATAGCGGTCAACCCTCAAAGGCAAGAATTAATCGCCCGTTTGAACGACGCCGGCATACAAACGGTGCCGATCGATGAGCTGAAGCGTTTGGCCGTCCGTATTGCAGGGGAGCCCGACCCTGTCCCCCATGGGACACAGATCGTGGCAAACGTGTTGTATCGCGATGGAAGTCATTCAGATCAAATCTTTGCCTGTAAATAATGATTCTCAGATCAAACGCTTCTATAGTTGGGAATTGCGAGTCGCCCCAGCACATACCTGGCACGTTTTTCAGCGTGGCTATCCACTCTAGCTGTGTGTTCTCCAATGATCCATTAAACTTTGAGCAAACATCCGCATAATCAGCGCTTCCTTTTATTCTCTGAACTACTGCATTGATCTTTTCTTTGCAGTAGTTCTTTTTTACGCTTCGGGGTGCTTTACCCGCGAAGATGCCCCCGTATCTTTGACCGACCGCCGGGCGCCATATGGCTAAACGAATGTCTATTCCGCGCTTGCGCGACGCAAAGGGATTGCCGCGGGATCAGAAAAGAAAAAAGGGCCGCACACAGCGGGTTCGGGAAGATCCGAACATCTGTTTGTGCGGCCCTGGCAGTCCTGGTTTGGAAAATCGGCTTTCGATAGACAGGCTTTTATCTTCTATGTGGCAAATCGCGGCCACCTGCCGGATGCGAGGCGGAGTTGGCGGCAGCGCTTACTTTTCGTAAAGGAATCTTTCCTGCAATGTCACGTTAAAGTCGTGTGCCAGGCGGCGGAAATCATCCGGCAGGATGGTCTGGCGCTTTGAGCCGGTCATGGAGAGCACTTTCACCAGGATCTCGGCGCTTTTTTCCACCGTGTGCATCAGCCCGAAGGTGAGGTCAAAGGTCTCGCCGGAGCAAAAAACCCCATGGTGGGCCCAAATGGCCACATCGTATTTCTCCATCAATTTGCTGGTGGCCACCGCGATCTCCCGGCCGCCGGGCACCATCCAGGGCACCACGCCTATACCATCCGGGAAGACCACCGGGCACTCGGTGGCCATCTCCCACAGCTCGCGGGTAAAGGCCTCGTCGGTGAGCGGCAGCACAAAGGTCAGCGCGATGACGTTGGCGGGATGGGCGTGATAAATCACCCGATGCCTGCCGTCGCTGACTCTCTTTTTCACCTCGTGGTTCATCAGGTGGCTGGGCAGTTCGCTGGTGGGTCGGCCCCCGTTCACAAGGCCCCAGCAGATCCGAAAGCGTTCCCCCTGTTCATCCACCTCAAGAATGGCGCAGGCGTCCGCCGGAAAGGCAGACACATTGCGGAAATATTTTCCGGAACCGGTGGCGACAAAGAATTCCCCCGCCAGGTCCGGCACGGAGGTGCCGATGGGCTGCCAGGGGGCATCAAAGCGCAAATCGTCCCGCACCTGCTCCACTTCCTCTCGCCTCATCCGATAGGTCAGGTTGCCCCCGTTGCGCTCGTGCCAGCCCTGTTCCCAGCCGTCATTGGCCATTCGGATAAACCCCTGCATAAATGTAGATTCCAACACGTTCATACCGGCTTCCCCTTTCCGCTCATCAGCTGCGCTTACTGAGGACATCCGCCTCATACTGTTCCACGACCGGGAACCACTCGTCGTCCAGCGGTTTGCCGCAGCGGCGGCAGTATTCGTCCCACACATCCCCCAGCGGCATCGTCTTGAGCCTCTCCTGTGTCACCAGCAGTTTGGTGAAATTCCCCGCGTCCTGCATCGCCTTCAATTCCCCGTTAGGCTGCAGGAGGGCGAACAGCAGGGCCTTTTGGAAGTTGCGGTACCCGGTAACCCAGGCAGCCAGGCGGTTGATGGAGGCATCGAAATAATCCAGCGCGATGTCCACCCGGCCGTTCAGGCCGCCGCAGCGCACGATCTCCCGGGCGATCTCCCGGGTCTCGTCGTCGAAGAGCACCACATGGTCGGAGTCCCAGCGCACCGGCCGGGTCACATGGAGCGCGATCTCCGGGAAAAAGGCCAGCAGCGCGGAGATTTTGTCGCTGACCATCTCGGTGGGGTGATAGTGCCCGTTGTCCATCAACGGGATGCATTTGTCCCTGTGCATGGCGGCATAGAGCAGACTGAATTCACTGCTGCCCGCGGTGTACGACTCCACCCCGATGCCGAACACCTTGCTCTCCACGCAGGGGCGGACCTTGGAAAAATCGAAGGGCTCGGCCAGGATGGCGTCGATGGAATCGCGGTAACACTGCCGTGGGCCCAGGCGGTCGCCGGGGATGTCCTTGCAGCCGTCGCCGGTCCAGATGTTCATGATGCAGGGCTTGCCCAGCTGCTCGGCCAGGTACTGACTGATCCGAATGCAGGCCCGGCCATGGTCAATCCAGAAACGGCGGGTGCTCTCATTCGGGCTGGACAGGGTCAGGGGGTCGCACCGCTCATGGGAGAAGAAGGTGGGGTTGAAGTCGCAGCCGAGACCCCGCGCCCTGCAGAAGTCCACCCAGGGCTGAAAGTGCTTCGGCTCCAGCTTGTCCCGGTCCACCCAGCCGCCGTTCTCCCGGTTGAAGATGGCATAGCTGGCGTGCAGATTCATCTTAGGGGTGCCGGGAATCAGCGAGAGGACAACATCCAGATCGTCCATCAGTTCTTCCGGGGTGCGGGCCCGGCCGGGATAGCTGCCGGTGGTCTGGATGCCGCCGGTCAGCGGCTTGGAGGGGTCGCCATCAAAGCCGCGCACGTCGTCGCCCTGCCAGCAGTGGAGGGAGACGGGCACCACCCGCAGCGCCGTCAGGGCGGCCTCGGTGTCGATGCCCAGCGCGGCGTACCGCTCTTTTGCGTACTCGTACACGTTCATGGGGTTACCTCCTTGATGGAAAAACTTCGGGCGATGACCGCCCTGGCCGCGCGCAGATCGGACAGCTCTCCGGCCCGAATCATCTGGACGGCCAGGTTCCCGACGGCTGTCCCCTCCACCGGCCCGACCAGCACCGTGAGCCCGGTGGAGCGGGCGGTGAGTTCATTCAAATATGTATCCTGGCAGCCGCCGCCCAGGATGTTCAGGCTGGTGCACGTCCTTCCCGTAAGGGCGGACAGCTCCCGGACGGCGTCCCGGTAGCACCGGGCAAGGCTCCGGTACACGCACTGCATCAGCTGGCCGGTGGTGCGGGGCACCGGCTGCCCTGCGGCCGCGCAGGCGGCCTGAACCTCTGCGATCATGCTGCCCGGCGCGAGAAAGCGCCCGTCGTTCACGTCCACCAGCGAGGGGAAATCACCGGCAGTGCGCGCAGCGTCCGCCAGCATGGCAAAGGACCAGTGCCGCGCCCCGGCAGTGGTATCCAGCAACCAGGGAGCGGTCTCTCTGCCGGTCACATACCCCACGCCGTTCAGTTCCCTGCGGATGGATTGGATCATCCACAGGCCCATGATGTTTTTCAGATACCGAAAGCGGTACCAGGCGCCGCCCTCGTTGGTGAAATTGGCCAGACGGCTTGCCTCGGTGGTGACGGGCTCCGCCATCTCCACGCCCAGCAGGCTCCAGGTGCCGCTGGACAGGGTGACCGCCTGCTCATCCCGGGCCGGCGCGGCCAGAAAAGCGGAGCCGGTGTCGTGGGTGGCCGGCAGCACCACCAGCGTCTGGAAACCGACCTCCTCCGCGAGCGGGGCGAGCAGAGGCCCCACCACGGTGCCGGGCGGCGAGAGGGGGCCGAACAGCTTTTGCGGCAGCCCCAGCTCCTCCAAGAGCGGACGGTCCCAATCCCGGGCCCGGGCGTTCACCAGGCCGGTGGTGGTGGCGTTGGTGTACTCCTGCTTTTTGATCCCGGTGAGGCGGAAGTTGAGAAAATCCGGGATCATGAGCAGGCTGGCGGCGCGGGCGAGCTGGTCCGGGGCCTGGGCCTGCAGGGCCGCCAGCTGGTAGATGGTGTTGAAGGGCTGCTTCTGGATGCCGGTGCGGGCGTAGAGCCGGGAGGCGGAGATGCGCTGTTCCACCAAAACGTCCGCGCCGGCGGTGCGCCCGTCCCGGTAGGAGACCAGATCGCCGATGAGCCGGTCGTCCCCGTCCAGCAGCGCAAAATCCACCGCCCAGGTGTCGATGCCCACCGACGCGGGGAAAACGCGCCGGCGCCCGCATTCCTTCAGGCCCTCCAGCACACCCTGCCACAGGACATCCGGATTCCAGCAATCGTAGCCGCTGCGCCGCACCTGCCGGTTCTCAAAGCGGTAGATCTCCTCCAGGGCCAGCCGGCCGTTTTCCATGCGGCCCAGAATGTGCCGGCCGCTGGAAGCGCCGATGTCGATGGCAAGATAGGACGCTGGCATATGGCTGCCTCCTTTCTGACAGACGGAACGCTGCGCAGGCCCCTGCCCCGGTCAGCCCTCGCGGAGCAGTTCGCCGTACTGCCGCAGCAGATAGGCGGGGGTGCAGCTCCAGGCGTGGCAATAGCTGTTTGCCATGCGGGAGCCATAGGGGCTCGCCAGAGGATCTTCCGGGTCGAACAGTTCCCAGAAGGTGTCCGCGCCACGCTGGATCATGCCGCCCCAGTAGCGGCGCAGCGCCTGGGCGGCGCACCGTGTTTCACCGCACTCCAGCAGGGCTTGGACATAGTGGTGGTAGAGATAGGGCGTGGTCATGCCCACCAGGTCATCCTGCCGGGCAGCCCGGTCCAGCAGCGCCGCGGCCTGGGGCTGTTCCGGCACTCCGGCCAGGCACATCCAGATCTGGCTGGCCCAGGAGAACTGCCGCTCGCGGCCGCTGGCGAACAGCGAGCGCTCCTCGTCCCACAAGACCTCCCGGGCGGCCCGGCTGCCCTGTTCATACCACTCCCGGTAGCTATCGCCGCGGGCTTTGTCCTCCGTCAGCCGGCAGAGGTCGATGCCCTGGCGCAGGGCATACAGCCAGACGCCCTGCATGGCGGCCTGCTTGTTCAGCCCGTTCTTCCAGTCGATGAAGCAGACGTAGCGGCCCTCCTCTTCCATCACGCCGTCCGGGCCGAGGTATTGCCGGGCCAGCTCCAGCTGGCGGTGGGCGGTGGGCGCCAGCTCCCGCAGGCATTCCGCGTCCCCGCTCGCCCGGGCATAGTCCAGCAGGACGGGCACGAAGAACAGTGAGTAATCCAGCAGGAAGATGTTGTCCACCTCCAGGCGGGGCTCGGCGTACAGGCAGGAGCCCACCGCCCCGTCCTCCCGCACCAGGCCGGCAAACAGATACAGGCAGCGTTTGACCAGGTCAAAATTGCGGAAGGTGCTGGCATTGACCAGCGCCTGCAGCCGCAGATCACCAATCCACAGCCGGCGGTCCCGCTTGGGGCCGTCCTCAAAGACCTCCTGCATACACTCCTCCAGCGTGTGGAGGCTCACCGCGTCGATCCGGCGCAGCAGAGGGTCGTCCGTGTCCACGGGGGGCACGCTGCACTCCGGCGCGGAGGTGACGGCGTCGATCTCGGCGCCGGCCAGAAGCACCCGGTAGTTGGGGGAGGTATCCAGCACTTCCAGCCGCAGATACCGCAGGGCATACCGCCGCGGCAGGCGGAGGACGGCGGGGAGCTGGTCGATGTGCAGCCATTCCTCCTGCAGCCAGCCTTTGCCGATCCAGCCGTCGTACTGGGCGCTGTCCTCTTCCAGCTCGTCCGCGTTCTCGCACATCTTGAGCCGGAGAAAGGCGGGCGCGTCCGTCGGGCCGCCCTCCTCCTTCAGGGTGAGGGTGATGAAGCCCACATGGTGGTCGCCGTAGTCCAGCACCACCGTGTCGCCGCGACCGAGGCCCCGGCCGGCCAGCGCGCCGGGGGTCAAAAGCTCGCCCTGGTATCGCGCGGACACCGGCGCAACGGAGCGGTGGCGCAGCGCAGGGCGCAGGGCGCGCGCCTTTTCCACAAATTCCGGGATGGTTTTGCGCCGGGTGTCCCTTTGGGACCAGTTCGTGGACATGGAGCGCCTCCTTTATTCCCACCACTTTTTGGGGCCGGGGTCCACCGGGTATTCGTCCAGAGACCACTCATCCCGCCATTCCAGATACGGGCGGTCGCCGTCAAAGCGCACCGGCAGCCAGATATAGGCAGCCTCGCTGGTCTCCGCCTCCTCGTGGCCATCCGGCATACGGGTGGTTTTTGCCATCCAGCGGTCGCCGATGGCGATAAACAGCCCATACCGGGTGGGGTGCGGGAACACCGAACTGAACTGGCAGTCGAAGCTGGTGTGTTTCACGTCGTTGACACAGGCCTCGCCCAACACCTCATAGGGGCCGTGCATAAGGTGTGCCACCGCGATCTCGGTAGGGTTGGGATTATAGCCGGTGGTGCCCGAGGTCAGCAGGCAGTATTTGTCCTCCCACTTGAAAAAGGCGGGCGCCTCCCGGGCAAGGGGCGGCTGGGTGTGGGGAAAATGGGAGGAGTAGTACCCGGTCACGCCCAGGTAATCGTCGGTCAGATCGGCGATGACCACCTCGGTGTGGACCCGGTCGGCGATGAAATAGCCCTTTCCGTCCCGGGGGTCGGCCCACAGGTCAAAATCGCCCGTCTCCATGCCCAGGGGACGGAGGGTGTGCACCATTCGGAAAGGCTTTGTGATGTCCTCCGACACCGCCACGCCCATATACTGGATCTGCCAGTTGGTGGGCTCCTGGGCCGTGCCGGCGAACTTCACCCACATGACGAACTGACCGGTGCGCCGGTTGTACAGGATGTGGGGCCGATCCATGATGCGCTGGGGATTCATGGGGTCGGAAAAATCCGCCGCGGGTTCCAGGATGATGCCCTCGTCCTTCCAGTTGTACAAATCATGGGAGGAATAGCAGCGCACGCCCCAGTGCCAGTTGGAACCGCCGGCGACGTAGTGGTCTTTGTTTTCGCCGTACCAGTAGTAGGTGCCCTCGTGGTACAGCACCGAACCTCCATGGGTCTGGATCAGCTTGCCCTCCGTGTCCTTCCAGGGCTGGCCGGGGCGAAAAGAATGGTAGGTCTCCATGGTTCATTTCTCCTGTCTTGGTTGGTTTGTGGGTTCGGCCCGCCGGTATTCCGAGGGTGACAGGCCCGTGTTGTTCTTGAAAATGCGGCTGAAATAATAGGGGTCGTCGTATCCGGCCAGGGCCGCGACCTCCTTCACGCTGTATTCCCGATTCCGCCGCAGCAGCTCCTTGGCCCGCTCGATGCGGCAGGCGGTGAGATATTCGCTGGGGGAGCGCCCCATGTTCTTTTTGAACAGATAGCTTAAGTAGGTGTAATTGAAACCGAACTCCTCCGCCACGCTCTGCAGCGAGATGTGCTCGGCGGCGTGGGCTTGCAGGTATTCCGCCACCGACCCGATGATCGCGCGGGAACTCTTGTCGTTCAGCCGGAAGGCCTGGTCGGTGCCGCCCTCCAGCAGAAGGGCGTCCGCCTGGCTCGTTAGGGCGGCGTAGTCCTCGGCGTTCTCAGTGAGAAGGCTCACATAATAGTCCGCTTCCTCCCCCAGTTCCGCCTTCGGAGACTGGCGGAGGACTGCCTTGATGACCCCGCTGAGCTGTTTCTGGGTGAGCTGTTTTGCCTCGCACTCCGCCCACAGGCCGTTGAGCAGGGCGCGCGCCTGCCCGCTTTCCTGCTTTTGAAGCAGAGGGCGCAGAGAATCCAGTTCCCTTGAAAAATCCACGGGCGCCGGGTCCTGCTGCCGGGTGAGCAGCTGGGAGCTGGCAAAAGCTGCTTGGGTCTGAAGGAGCCGGCTGGCCCGCGCGTCCGCCTCGCGCAGCTGCGCCAGCGTGCAGCCGGTGCCGCCCAGGGCAAAGGTGACCGTCTTTTTCGGCTCAGCGCCGAGGCACCCCTCGTAGATGGCGCGGGCCGCCGCCTGGCTTTCAGGGCCGGACAGAAGCACCAGCCGGAACTCATTGGGGTAGCGGGTGTCAAAGCACCAGGCGTCCTGCCGGCCGCAAAGTTCTGTCAGCAGACGGCCAAAGCGCTGGCGCACCGCTTCTCCCGTCTCATCCACGCCCAACTTACGGTAGTACTGGAACACGCCGAAGCAGACCTTCCAGCAATCAAAGCGGAGCTCCTGCACCCAGGGAGCGTTCAGGTCGGCGTCCGCCTCGCCGTGGATCGCATGCTGCAGTACCCGG
Organism: Candidatus Allofournierella merdigallinarum; assembly: GCA_019117205.1. Lineage (GTDB taxonomy): Bacteria > Bacillota > Clostridia > Oscillospirales > Ruminococcaceae > Allofournierella_A > Allofournierella_A merdigallinarum. Next base: position 20,713 of record DXAC01000026.1, read on the forward strand.
CTCAGCGTGCGCTGGCGCTGGTGCCCAATCTCCCCACTGATCTTCTGCAGCAGCGTTTTCAGCTGCATCGGGTTGACCGGTTTCACCAGATATTCAATGACGCCCAACGACACCGCCTTCTGCGCGTAGGAGAATTCCTGGTATCCGCTGAGGATGACCACCGGCACCTCGTTCCCCTCTTCCCGCAGCCGGCCAATCAGCGAGAGGCCGTCCAGCACCGGCATGGACACGTCCGCAAACACCAGGTCCGGGCAGGTCTGCCCAATCAGCGAAAGGCCGGTCACCCCGTCGTTGGCGCTGCCCACCACGGTCATGCCGCAGCCGCAACGCTCGATCATCGTCTGGAGGCTGCGCACCAGCAGCGGCTCGTCATCTATGATCACCACCCGTATCACGGGGCAACTCCTCCTTTCGGTCGTATTCCACCACGATCTTGACCAGCGCTCCGCCCAGTTCCTCGTCCCGCAAAATTTCGAACCAGAGCTTTTGGCCATACTGCAGTTTCAGCCGGATGTACAGGTTGAGGATAGCCATGTTCTGACTCTTGAGCTGTTCGTATCCCTGGCGGGTGCGCAGCACGTCGTCCACCTTGAAGATTTCCCGGCTGATGAGTTCGATCTGCTCCTGGGAGAAGCCGCAGCCGCTGTCCGCGATGCAGAAGTGCCACCCCGTCTCGGAACAGCCGCAGTCGATGCGGATGGTGTAAGGCGGGAACGCACCCTTGAAGCCGTGGGTAAAGCAGTTTTCCACCAGCGGCTGCAGCGACAGCCGGGCGATGGATATCTGTTCCAGCGGCCCGCTTTGGAGGATGTGGCTGGAGAGATTGTCCTCGTAGCGCCATTTCATGAAGGTGATGTAGCGCTCGATGTGAGCCATTTCGTCCGCCAGGGTGGTGGGGGTGTTTTCGTCCTGGCTGACATAGCGGAACAGCTCACCCAACTGATAACACATCATCGGCACGCGCTCGCTGTTCTCCTCTGTCCCCACCGCGCTGATGGCAGAGAGGGAGTTGAACAGGTAATGGGGGTTGATCTGCGCCTGCAGCGCCCCGATGCGCAGGTTGAGCTCTGTCTGCTGTGCCAGCAACACCTTCTGGTTTGCCTCCTCGGTGCATTCCAGCAGCCGGGTGAACGCCTGTTGCAGCGTGTCCAGCTCCCGCAGGTCGGTAGGAGAAAAACGTGGCCGTAGCTCGTTGGGCGAGATCGCCTCCACCTCGGCAGTAAGCTGCAGGATGGGCTTTACCACCCGGCGCACCGCAAGGGCCGCCACCGTCAGAATCAGGAGAAAGACGGGAATCGCCGCAATAAAGGTGGCCGGTATGGCTCTGAGAAAGCTCTGGCGGCTGGTATTTACGTCATCCAGCAGCACCACCGACCAACCGGTGGTGCCGATGGCGGTCTTCACCGCCTGGGCATCGATGTCCTCCCCCTGCAGGCGGTGCAGTTGTCCGTCTGTCTCCGGGAGATCAGCCAGCGTCCGGGCCTGCTGCGTCGTCAGAGCGGTGCCGCCGTAGACGACGGTCCCGTCAGAGGCAAGGATGTACACCCGCTCGGTGCCCTCCCGCACGCCGCAGATCTCCTCCAGCAGGCTGTAACGGGCCTGCACCTCGATGATGCCCACCGGCGCAAAGCTGTAGTCGGTGGCGTCGAACCGGCGGATTACCGAGATCACCTGCCGCTGCTGGAGGGTATCCCATTCGTCCTGATGGGGGCCGAGCCATTTGAAGACCTCGTCCGCGGGCACACGGAATTCCTCCCGTCCGGCCAGCTCCCGGATGACTGCGCTGGGCGGCGCGTCCCGCATGCCCACATAGGAGCTTCCGCTGAAGATGTGGATGCCAGCAATCTGGGGACGTGCGGCGGCAAACATCCAGATAATGCCCTGGGCCTCCTTGCGGTCATCAATGTGGTAGACAAAGTAGTTCTCCTGCTCATACTCCGGCGAGCCTGCCTCCACGAACATCCGCTGCAGCGCCGCGCTGGACTGCAGCTGGATTGCTACGGCGTTCAGCTCCGAGAGCAGGCTGTCGATCTGCTGTGCCACGGCGGCCGCCTTTTCCGAGTAAAATCGCTGTTCATCCGCCCGCCACTGCCTTTGCAGAAACGCAAAGCAGATCAGCACCGCAAACCCGCCTGTCACCAGGCAGCCGGCCAACGCAGCCAAATACATTCTCCACTGAACGCTCCGCAGCGCTTTCATTCCACATCCCGACCTTCCTTATCCTTTTACGGCGCCCGCCGTCATGCCCGCGATGATATACTTCTGGCAAAACAAGTATAGCACAAGCAGCGGGAGCACCGTGAGGACGATGTCGGCGAAGATCAGGTTCCAGGATGAGCCGTAGGTGCCGTAGAAGTTGTACAGGGTCAGGGGAAGGTTCCATTTCTCCGTATTGGAGAAGTAAAGGGGGACCTGGATGTCGTTCCAGCAGCCGATGAAATTGAAGATGAACAGGGTCACAGTGATGGGTTTGACCAGCGGCACGATGACCCGAATCACCAGCTGAAGCGGAGAGCAGCCGTCCAGGATAGCCGCCTCATCCAGCTCTCGCGGCACCGATTTCATAAAACCGGCGTAGAGGAAGATCGACATGGGCAAGCCATATGTAGCTGAAACCAGGATCAGCCCAAGATAGGAGTTGAACAGCTGCAGCACGTCCAGGATCAGGTAGGTCTGGATAAAGGCCACCGGGATCACCAGCCCGCACAGAAACAGGTAATAGGCGCCCTTTGACCATCGGGCGGCGGAACGGGCAATGGGGAAAGCCGCCAGCGCCGAGAACAGCAGCACGATGATCACCGAACCCGTGGAGACGATCAGCCCGTTGAAGAAGGCTCGGAACACACCGCCCATCTCGATGACGGTGGTGAAGTTCTCCCAAACAGGAACTTCCGGCAGCGCCAGGGAGAAAAAACGTGCGTCCTTCTTTTCCTTGAGGGCGTTCACCAGCACCATCCACATCGGGGTGATAAAAACAAGGCTAAGCAAGATGGTGGTGACGTAATACAGCGTTTTTTGAACCGGGTGTTTCACATTTCCACCTCCCGTTTGCGCAGTACCGCCACGACGCCAAAGGTCAGCACACCGATCAGCACCGTCATGAACAGCCCCACCGCGCTGGAGTAGCCCAGGTACCCGTTTCCGAAGCTTTTGTACAGGAAGGTAGCCAGAACATGGGTGGAATCCGCCGGGCCGCCGTTGGTGGTGCCGTAGACCTGGGCGAACACCTTGATGCCGGCGATGATGCTGAGCATGATGGACACGGTAAAGGACTGGGCCATCAGCGGCAGGGTGATATATCGAATTTGTTGCCAACGGGAGGCCCCGTCGATACGGGCAGCCTCGAAGTACTCGTTGGGGATAGCCTGCAGCCCCGCCAGGCAGATACACATGGTGTAGCCGGTCTGTTGCCAGAGTTCCATGGCACAGATGGCGTTCATGGAGGTTCCTTTTGTGTACAGCCAGTCGCAGGTAAGGCTTTCCAGCCCCACGGCGCTCAGCAGCTTATTGAGCAGGCCGTAGGTTGGGTTGTAGATAGAGACGAAGATGATGGCCACCACCAGTGCGCTGATGGTAATGGGCATAAAGAAGGCCGCGCGCAAAAAAGTGTTGTAGCGGGTTTGTTTCTGCACCAGCAATGCCAGCAGAAAGCCGAACACGTTTTTCCCGATCACGGTCACAATGGCGAAATAAAACGTGTTCTTTACCGCGACCCAGAAGTTCTTTTCCCCAAACAGCCGGATGAAATTGTCAAAGCCGCACCAGCGCGGGTCATCGAAGAAAAACAGCGACCAATCGGTGAAGCCCATCACGAAGCTGGCACAGTTGGGAATGATAAAAAAGACCATAAAGAGGATCAGAGCGGGAAGCACCATCCATTTTGCGTAGTACTTTTGTTCCAGTTTTTTCATTGAACGTGCTCCTTTTGGTGTGTGCGGAGTCAAAAAGAGGGCAGAGCATGGAGGCATGCTCTGCCCTCTTTGCTCACTCTTGCAGTGGGATGGGCGGGATCAGAACCCTTCCAGGCGCAGGGCCTTCGCGTCGGCGCTGTACGCGTCGTACCAAGCGTTCAGTGTCTCCTCCACAGTCAGGCCGGAGAACATACCCTGGATCTGCTCACTGAAGGCGCCGTAGAAGTTGCCCAGCGCGGGCACGCCGTCGTACAGAGCATTGTTGAACTCACGCAGGGAGGGCCAGCTCTCGGCATACTCGCGCATCTCCCGGTTGAAGGCGTTAGCGTTCAGTTCCACCGACAGGTCGGTGTACGGCGCGGTGCCGGGGATCAGGTCGTAGTAGACTGTCAGCCCGTCTTCCGACACCATAGCGTTCACAAATTCCTTGGCCAGGTCAAGATTCTCGCTGGCGCCCACCACGGACAGATAGTTGGTGGCGGTGCCGAACAGCACATAGCCGTCCGCCGCATCGTTCCACAGAGGGATGTACATCATACCCAGATCGCCAATCTGGTCGGGATAGAAGTCGTTCAGGCTGCTGTATGCGCTGTCCATCTGGGCATAGAAGGCGCAGTCGCCGTTGGCCAGAGCCTCAAAAGCCATGTCGTTGGTGGCGGACATATAATCCTCGTTGATGTAGCCCAGTTCTTTCAAGGACAGAGCGTTTTCGAACAGGGTGACCAGCTCCGGCACGTCCACCGGCTTGATCTGGTTGGTGGTGAGCTGCTGAATTAGTTCCGGGTTACCGTCAAACACGGAGGTCATGGTGCACAACAGCAGGATCTGGGCGGTCCAACTTTCCTGGTTGGAGATGTAGACCGGAGTCTTGCCAGCGTCTTTGATTTTTTGGCAGGCCGCGATGAACTCGCCGTAATTGTTGATGGGCAGGGTAACCCCGGCCTCTTCCAGGACCTTCTTGTTGTAGAGGAAACCCATATTGGACTCGCCGCCCAGAGGAGCCTTCAACACGTTGCCACTCTCGTCCACGCACATAGGATAGGTGGTGGATGTGATTTTGTCCACCCACTCCCCTTCCAGCGGGGCCAGATCCTTGGCGGAGATGTCTGTCAGACCCAGATTGTGAACGATCACATCGCCCGCGTTGCCGGTGGAGAGTTTGGTGTTGGTCACGGTGATCATCTGGTCATCGGGAACCACCTCAAATTCCAGGGTGATGTTGTTGTTTGCCGCAACGGTCTCCAGCGCCTGGGTGATCAGGCCGGCGCCAAAATCGCCGGAACTCATGGTCACAGTGAGGGTGCGCTCACCTGCGGCGGTGCTGCCGGATGTGTTGTCGGAAGCGGGTGCCGGCGAGGAACCGGAAGCGGGGGTACCGCCCTGGCCGCATCCCGCCAGAAGTGCGGTCGTCATCGCGGCGGCGAGGATCCATGCAAGTGCCTTTTTCATGTGATTCGCTCCTTTTCTTGTAATGTCAGAAGTGCGTTTGTCCGGTGCTTTCTTTTGTAATTTTATTGTAGTACATAAAAGTTTTTGTTAAAATGGATTCTTTTTTGTTTGAAATGGAGTAATTTTTGAAGTTGTACAGGATGCTTCTTCATACTCCATTTGCCAACCTCAGCGAACAAAATCTTGTCCGTTTATCTTCGGAGGATCTGCCTTATGCTATAATAGAAAACAAGCAAGATATGAGATTCATTTATCCCCCTGCGTGCGACATGCCCCTGCTATGGAGCTGCTCATCGCCTGCGGCTCCTCCAACAGCAAAATTCCCGACGATGTTCAGCAAGGGCCGCAAGTGAATGAGAGCCCTGCAGGTATTGCATCCCGAAACATTTCTGCTCTGTTATTTTCGCACGAAGGAGAAAAAGCAGCAATCCTTGAAGGACTGGATACTCTTTTAAATACGTACCTCCCGGAAGAACAGGTAAAGCGGCGACGGACTTGAAGCCGGAAAGGAGCGACTCGCATGGCCTATATAGATAGACGTCAGCGAAACATCGAAATTTTTGAGGATACCCGCAACTGGTACACCCGGGACGCCAAGCTGAAGCAGGCGGTGCAGCGTTCCCGCCGGGGCACGCAGTTCTATGCTCCCGGCGAATTGGTTCTGCCTGCGGAAAAGCTCGCCCGCTTTTCCGGTGAGGCCCGCGTGCTCGTATCCCGGGAGCGCACGCTGCAGGCTGCCGGTAAATATGCCGGCCGGCGGGTGGCCGTGCTGAACTTTGCCTCCGCCACAAACCCGGGCGGCGGTGTCACCCGCGGCAGCTCCGCCCAAGAGGAGGCCTTGTGCCGGTGCAGCACCCTGTACCCCTGCCTGCTCGGGGATGAGCTGTGGCAGAAATACTACAAAATGCACCGGGACCGGCACGATGTCACCTACACCGACGCCTGCATCTACATCCCCGATGTGCTGGTCATCAAGACGGACACCGACGCGCCTGATCGCCTGCCGGAAGACAAAATGCAGCCAGTGGACGTGATCACCTGCGCCGCACCCAACCTGCGGGAATGCCCGAACAATGCCATGAACCCGGGCTCTGACCGGCCCGTCCGGCTGACCCGTCAGGACATCTTCTC
>DXAC01000027.1 GCA_019117205.1 Candidatus Allofournierella merdigallinarum
CCGCCCCCCGCCGAAAAAGCCCCGCCGCTGACCGCCGACCAGCTTCGGCTGGCGGCCCTGCGGGACCCCACCGTGTCCATGCTGGCCGCCGAGGCCCAGGCCTGCCTGGGCAGGGCGCTGGGCCAGAAAGAGGTGCAGCGGGTGGTGTCGCTGTATGTGAACGAGGGCATCCCCGCCGAGGTCATCCTGCTCTGCGCCGCTTACAACGCCGCCGGGGGCCGCTGTTCGGTGGCCCAGCTGGAGCGGGAGCTGGACCGTTGGAGCCAGGCGGGGGTGTGTACCGGCGAGGACGCCGAGCGCCATCTCAAGCTGCTGGCGGCCCGCCGCCGGCACGAGGAGGCCGTGGCCGGGCTGCTGGGCCTGGCGGCGGAGAGCCTGACCCAGGCGGACAAGAACTGCGTGCGCCGCTGGTACGAGGAGTATCGCTATGACGACGCCATGGTGGCGGAGGCGGCGCTCCACGCGGGGGCGAACCGGGACGTGAAATATCTCAACGGTATTCTGAAAAGCTGGCACGGCAAGGGCTGGCGCACCCCGGCGGACGCCCGGGGCGCCGGCGGGCTGGAGGGCAGCAACGTCCGGGTGGACCGGGCCGCCCCCGCCGGCGACGACCTGCTGCTTCGGGCGAACCGCCGCCCGCTGCGGCTGAAACGGGAGGATTGACCATGCACACCAAAGCTGAACTGTATCGGGAGGCCCTGCGCCAGACCGCCAGCGACCGCCAGCGGGCGGTGACCCTGGCCCAGCGGCGGCGGCAGGCGGCGGTGGCCGCCATCCCGGAGCTGGAGCCCCTGGAGGACGAGATCCGCGGCCTGGGGCTGCGTCTGGTGCAGCTGTCGGCCCAGGGGGCGGAGGAGGAGGCGCTGGCTGAGGCGCGGCGGCAGCGGGCCGGGGCCGAAGAGCGGCTGGCCGGCCTGCTGGCCCAAAACGGCTACGGGCCGGGCAGCCTGGAGCCGGCCTATTCCTGCCCTGTCTGCAAGGACACCGGCACCGTTGACGGGCGGATGTGCCCCTGTGTGGGCCGCCGGGCAAGGAAGCTGCGCCGGGCGGAGATCGCCGCCGCCTCTCCCCTTTCCCTGTGCGATTTCGACTCGATGGAGCTGCGCTACTACCCAGACGAGGCGGACGAGGCCACCGGGGAGAACATCCGGGCCCAGATGGCCGAGACGCTGGCCTTTTTGCGGAACTACGCCGAGCATTTCGACCTGAAGAGCACCAACCTGCTTTTGTGGGGCAACGCGGGCCTGGGCAAGACCCACGCGGCGCTGGCCATTGCCCGCACGGTGCTGGACAAGGGCTTTGACGCGGTGTACATCTGCGCCCAGGAGCTGTTCGGCCAGCTGGAGCGGGAGCGCTTTTCCGACGACAGCCCCCTGCTGGAGGCGGTGCTGGAGGCGGACCTGCTGGTGCTGGACGATCTGGGCACCGAGTACGTGAGCCCTTATGTGCTCAGCTGCTTTTACAACATTCTGAACACCCGGCTGCTGGAAAAGCGGCCCACCGTGTACACCACCAACATCGTGGACGGCAAGGTGTACGAAGCCCGCTACACCGAGAAGATCGCCAGCCGCCTGGTGGGCAGCTGCGAGGCGGTGCCCTTTTTGGGGCGGGACATCCGCAAGCTGAAAAATATGTAAAATACCTGTGAGAGGGATCAAAACGCGACTATGAAAGAAAACATCATGGGCACAAAGCCCGTAACCCCCCTGCTTTTGGGCATGGCCTTTCCCATCATGATCAGTATGCTGGTGCAGGCCCTTTACAACATCGTGGACAGCATCTTTGTGGCTCGGCTCTCCGACGCGGCGCTGGCGGCGGTGAGCTTTGCCTACCCGGTGCAGATGCTCACCATCGCCGTTTCGGTGGGCACCAGCGTGGGCGTGAACGCCCTTTTGAGCCGCCGCCTGGGCGAGGGCAACCGGGACGCCGCCGAGCGGGTGGCTCACAACGGTATGCTGCTGATGTTCGTCAGCTGGCTGGCGTTCGCGGCGTTCGGGCTGTTCTGCTCGGAGCTGTTCTTCAGCTTCTTCACCGAAAACCCCGCCATTGCCGCCGACGGCGCCGCCTACCTGCGGGTGTGCCTGGTGTTCAGCCTGGGCATGTTCTTTCAGATCTGCCTGGAGCGGCTCATCCAGGTGACGGGGCGCACGGTGTTCCAGATGATCAGCCAGCTCTCCGGCGCCATCACCAACATCATCCTGGACCCCATCCTCATCTTCGGCCTGCTGGGCGCGCCCAAAATGGGCGTGGTGGGCGCGGCGGTGGCCACCGTCATCGGCCAGTGGGTGGGCTGCTGTGTCTGCTTTGTGATGAACCTCAAGTTCAACAACGAGGTGCGGCTGCACTGGAAAAAGCTCAAATTCGACGGCCCCACCGTGGCGGGCATCTACGACGTGGGCCTGCCCAGCATCATCATGCAGAGCATCGGCAGCGTGATGAACTTCGGCATGAACAAGATCCTGATCGACTTTTCCGAGACGGCCGTTTCGGTGCTGGGCGTTTATTTTAAGCTCCAGAGTTTCGTCTTCATGCCCGGCTTCGGCCTGACCAACGCCCTGGTGCCCATCGTGGGCTACAACTACGGCGCCCGCCGCAAGGAGCGTATTCTTTCCAGCATCAAGGTGTGCGCGGTGGCCATGTGCTGCGTGATGGCCCTGGGCACCCTGCTGTTCCAGCTGTTCCCCGGCCAGCTGCTGGCCTTGTTCAGCGAGGGAGGCGACCTGGGCCGCATCGGCCAGCCGGCCCTGCGGATCATCAGCCTGAGCTTTATCGTGGCGGGCGTGGACATCGTCTTCAGCAGCCTGTTCCAGGCGCTGGGCGAGGGGCTGCTGAGCCTGATGATGAGCGCTTTCCGCCAGCTGGTGCTGCTGCTGCCGGTGGCCTGGCTGCTCAGCCTCACCGGGAACCTGGACGCGGTGTGGTTCAGCTTCTGCATCGCCGAGGTCTGCTCGCTGGCCCTGGCCACGTTCTTCTTCCGGCGCACCTACAAGAACAAGATCCAGCGGCTGGAGGAGATCGACATCAAGTGAGCCTCTGCGCCGTGGGAGCACGCGCCCCGGCGCTTTGCCCCGCGCCCGCCGCAAAACCGGCGGGCGCCGAAACCAAAACAGACGCGAAAAGGGCGCCCCGATACCTGGTATCGGGGCGCCCTTTTGTATTCATTCGACCGCGAAGCCCGCGCGGGGGCAGTCGTTTCCGGTCAGGCCGCGGGCCAGTTCCAGCCCTGCTGGGCGGCGTACTGGGCCGCCACCTCGCTGAACATATCCGGCCAGCGCTCGTCCCAGTCGGGGAAGAGGCTCAGCAGGAATGCCAGCTCCTCGCTGTCCGCCGGCTGCACCCGCTTGTAGGCGGTGAAAGCCAGCCCGTTGGGAAAGTCAAAGGTCTTTTGGGGCTCGAAGTGGGCGGAGAGGGGGTTCTCCTGGCCCATGGCCGCGTTGATGCGGTTGTTCAGCTCCAAAAAGTTGTCGGTGTTCGGCACATACAGCCAGTTGCAATCCGAAATCACCGTAGGCAGGCCGTGGGTGGAGGGAATGGACACCTCATACTGAATGAGCCACTCCAGATCGTCGGGCATCCGGCTGGCGGAGAACACCTGGGCGCAATAGTCGCCGGTGGCGTTGATGTACACCCTGTCGCCGGGCTGGTAGACCTCCAGGATGTAGTCCACCATCTCATTGATCTGGGCCATGTCCTGCCGGCGGGTCAGGTCCAGGGGGGTGTTGCCGAACGCCCCGTGGAGGGTGACGCCCGGCGCCGCCAGGAGGAGCTGCGCCGCGATGAGCGCCCCGCCCGCGGCCGCGCCCAGCCGGGCGGCCGCCGGCCGCCGGAGGGCGCACACCGCCGCCAGCGCGGCGAACACCAGCACCAGGTACACCGGCTCCAGCAGCAGGCTTTGGTGGACGCCGAACGTCTGCACCCGGGAGAACATCCAAAAGGCCACCGCCCAGACGCCCGCCAGCACCGGCGCCCACAGGCGGGTGCCCCGGTGAGCCAGCAGCACCGCCGCCCCCACCGCCAGCACCGCCAGCAACACGCCGCCCAGGTACCGCCCTTGCACCGTCAGGTTGGAGGCAAGGCCGCCGCCGTAGAAAGCGCCGTAGCGGTCGGCATAGTCATAGGTGAGCGCCTGCCGGAACGTGGGAAACAGGGGCGGCACGATCAGCGCCGCCGAGCCGGCGGCAAACAGCAGCATGTTGCCCAGCACCCGGGGCCAGCGCCGCGGCGGCCGGCTGAGCACCACCGCCGCGCACCAGCACAGATAGTAGGCGAACAGGAAGTACATATACCACCGTCGGGTGAGGATCAGGCAGAGGGTGGCGATGAACAGGCACAGCAGCCGGCCCCATTCCAGCCGCTCGAAGCGGTAGTCGGCGGTGAGCAGCAGGATCAGCGCCGCGAAACACAGGCCAAAGGGGTCCGGCATACCGTGGGTCAGCGGGAACAGCAGCAGCGGCCAGCTTGCCAAAAAGCCGCCGCACAAAGCGTAATACAGCTTCCAGCGGGTGACCCCCAGCGCGAGGCCGATGCGCTTGGCCGCCAGCATCCAGGCGGCATACACCGGCAGCATACAGGCAAGATAGCTGCAGATCACAAAGCTCTCCACCGTGCGGGTGGTAAAGGTGAACGGGGCGGCGATGAACAGGTTCAGGAACACCTTGTAGTCGTCCCGCATCAGGCTGCGGAGGATCTCCCCCAGGGCCATAAAGCCATTGGTGGCGAAGTTCGCCGCCATGGCGTTCTGCTTTTTGTAGTAGTTGATGTAGTCGTAGTAGTACACCATGTCCCGCCAGAACAGCACCACGCAGACGATGACCAGCCCCGCCGCCGCCGTGAGCGCCAGCGCCCGGCGGAAGTCCTTTTCCCGAAAGGGGTCGGACGAAAAGCAGACCGAGGCGGTCTTGCCCAGCAGCCAGTACAACCCCAGCAGGCACAGGCAGGACAGCCACAGCATCAGCACCGTGCCGCCGTAGGCCACCAGCAGGCCGGCGGCGCACACCGCCGCGAAGCTCCCGCCGGCGCAGAGCAGGACCCGCTCCACCCCGGAGAGCCCCGCCCAGGCGCGCAGCGCCCACTCTTTTGCTTTTTGTATCCTTTCCATTGCGTCCTCTCCCCTGAAAAAAGCCGCAGGAGCGTTTTTCTCTTGCGGCTGGTGTTGTAAGATATTCGCTTGTCAGTCTTTCAGCGCCCGCTCCAGCAGGTCCAGCAGACCCTCGCTGAGGGTGCGGGGCCGGGGCGGATGGGGCCGGGGCGGCCGCTTTTCCGCCCGGGGACGGGCTTTTTCCTGCTTTTGGGGGGCGGCCAGGGGCTTCGGGAAGCTGTCCGCCTGGGCGCCCAGGGTCTGGAGGTTCTCCTCCGTTTCGCCCAGGGCGGCATAGATGGCGCCGGTGGCCCTTTGCAGCCGCTCGGCGGCGTCGGCGATCTGCCGGTCCACCTGTTCCAGCTGGCTGCGAAGCAGCAGCACCGTGTCCGCCATCTGGCGGGCGCTCTCGCGGGCGGACTCCTGCTGGGCCCGCTGGGCCTGGGCGATGCGGGCGCGCTCCAGCTCCACCTGACGTTCCGCCTGCTGTTTTTCCTCCTCCAGCCGGCGGGCGTCCTCCTGCTTTTTCTGCTCGAAAGCCTCCTGCTGGCGGGCCAGTTCCTCCCGGCCCCGGCGGGCCAGCTCCTCGCTCTCCGCCTGCAATGCCTCCAGCCGGGCGCGGGCCTCCTCCAGCTGGCGGTGCTGCTCCTCCAGCTCCTGGGTGAGGCGGGCGTTGTCCGAGCGGAGCACCACCGTCTCCTGCTCCCTGGTGAACAGCCGGCTCTTGTAGCTGTTGGCCGTTTCCTCCATGTGGAGCAGCTGCTCGCCGGCGGCCTTGGCGCGGCACTCGGCCTCCTCCGCCCGCTTCTCCTGCTGGGTGAGCCGCTCGCAGACCTCCCGGGTCTTTTCCACCAGCAGGTCGTTGTCCGCCTTGAGGGCGTCCAGCTGGCTTTGCAGGGCCGCGGCGGCCTCCTCGTGGCGCTTTTGCTCCTCCAGGGTGCGGGCGCTCAGCTCGTCTATGTAGGCCAGCACCTGGGCCTTTTTAAAGCCGAATGCCGCCGTTTTGAACTCGCCGGGGGTCGCGGGCTGGGCCATGGTGCCGCCTCCTTTCGTGCAAAGATGGGGCCGCTTACTTGCGGTTGTTCAGCAGGCCCATGATCTGGTTGAAGTAATCCTCGTCGTCGTCCTCGCTCTTGGTCTCGGCGGCGGAAGCGGCGGGAGCCGCGGCCGCGGCGCTGTCGCTGAAGACGGCGGAGGGCATGTTGTGCACCGGGGCCGCCTCGGTGGCACGGGCGGGGGCGGCGGCGGGAACGTTCTCGAAGCCGGTGGCCACCACGGTGATCTTCATCTCGTCGGACAGGTTCTCGTCGAACGTGGTGCCCCAGATGATGTTCGCGTCCGGGTGAGCGGACTGGGTGATCAGGCTGGAAGCCTGCTCCACCTCCTCCAGGCCGATGTCCGGCGAGGAGGTGATGTTGATGATGACGCCCCGGGCCCCGGAGATGGAGGTCTCCAGCAGGGGGCTGGAAACGGCGGCCTTGGCGGCGTTCTCCGCCTTGCCCGCGCCCTTGGCGCTGCCCACGCCCATGTGAGCGTAGCCGGCGTCTTTCATGATGCTGCGCACATCGGCGAAGTCCAGGTTGATGAACGCGGGGATGTTGATCAGGCTGGAGATGCTCTCCACGCCCTGGCGAAGCACGTTGTCGGCGGCCTCGAAGGCGTTCATCAGGGTGATCTTCTCCTGGCTGATGAGCTTGAGCCGCTCGTTGGGGATGACGATGAGGCTGTCCACGTGCATCAACAGCGCGGCGATGCCCTGTTCGGCCAGGTTCATCTTGCGGCGGCCCTCAAAGGCAAAGGGCTTGGTGACGATGCCCACCGTGAGGATGCCCAGCTCGTGGGCCACCTCCGCCACTACGGGGGCCGCGCCGGTGCCGGTGCCGCCGCCCATGCCGGCGGTGATGAAAGCCATCTGCGCCCCTTTCAGGGCGTTGGCGATCTCGTCCTTGCTCTCCTCGGCGGCCCGCTGGCCGATCTCCGGGTCGGCGCCCGCGCCCCGGCCCTTGGTGAGCTTGGAGCCGATCTGCACCTTTTGGGTGGCCTTGCTGTTGAGCAGGGCCTGCTGATCGGTGTTCATGGCGATGAACTCCACGCCCTGCAGCCCGGAGACCACCATGCGGTTCACGGCGTTGCCGCCGCCGCCGCCCACGCCGATCACCTTGATGTTGGTAATATTCAGCATCTCTTCATCGAGAATGAAAGCCATTGCAAAACTTCCCCCTACCTGTTATTTGGTCCTGTGGATCCAAACGGCGGTTCCCACCACCGTGAGAATGTTAAAACTACTAATAGAATAACAGAGATACGGTGGAAATTCAAGTGCCGGCGGCGGATGAATTTGGGGTTTTCTGCCCGCAGTTTGGCGATTGGCGGCGCCGCCGAAAGGGGCGGCGGGCCCCTTTGGAGGGCCCCGGCGCAAGCCTCTGGCAGAAACAGGGAAAAAGAGCGCCCCGATACCGGCGTATCGAAGCGCTCTTTTGTCCATTTGTGCCGGACCCTTATTCCCCGGCGCGCACCGCGGCGCCCAGCGCCCGCAGGGTGTCGTCCAGGTCCTTGTAGCCCCGGCGGATGTGGGCCAGGCCGTAGAGCCGACTCTCGCCCTCGGCGGCCAGGGCCGCCACCGCCAGCGCCGCGCCGCCCCGCAGGTCCCGGGCGCACAGGTCCGCCCCCACCAGCCGGCCGACTCCC
>DXAC01000028.1 GCA_019117205.1 Candidatus Allofournierella merdigallinarum
GGGCAGACGATGAACTGGGCGCCCGCCTCCAGCGCCTCATCCACCTGGGCGGTGGAGAGCACCGTGCCCGCGCCCACCAGCATCGCCGGCCGGGCCTCGCGCATCAGCCGGATGGCAGTGGCGGCGCCCGCGGCGCGGAAAGTCACCTCCGCCACCGGCAGCCCGCCCTCGCACAGGGCCGCCGCCAAAGGCGCGGCGTCCCGCTTGGGGTCGTTCAGCTTGATCACCGGCACCACGCCGATGTCCGATATACGCTTTTCGATCTCGTTCATGGCTTGTTGTCTCCTTTGCGCTTTATTCTTCGGGCCGCGGCCCGATGTTGCTTATTCCGCCGCCAGGTGGAGGTCCGCCACCGGCAGGTCCCGCCAGGGGTCGGGGGCGGGCAGCGGCAGGCTTTGCATATACTCGTCCATGGCCTCGGCCACCCGCTTGCCGTTGGCCACCGCCTCCACCACCGTGCGGGCGCCGTTCACCGCGTCGCCGGCGGCGAACACGCCCGGGCGGCTGGTACGGCCGTCCGCGTCCACCTCCAGCAGGCCCCGGGGGCCGGCGTCCAGGCCCCGGGTGGTGCGGATGAGGTTGCTCTCGGCGCCCTGGCTCACGGCGATGATGACGCTGTCGCAAGGGTAGAGCTTCTCGCTGCCCGGCACCTGGCGCAGGCCGCCCTCCGGCAGCTCCTCGTTGTCCGCCAGCACCACCCCCTCCGGCCGGATGGCCAGGGTGGCCTTGTTCAGCAGCAGGTCCACCCCCTCCAGGCGGGCGTAGCTGGTTTCGTGGTCGCTGGCGCTGATGGCGGTGCTGCGGGCCACGCAGGTGACCTGCCGCGCCCCCTTGCGGATGGCGGTGCGGGCGCAGTCCATGGCGGAGTTGCCCACGCCGATGACCATCACCCGCTCCCCCAGCCGGAACGCGTCCGGGTTGGCCAGGTAGTTGATGGCATAGCTCACATGGCCCAGGCTCTCGCCGGGGATGTTCAGCCGGTTGGGCCGCCACAGCCCCGCCCCTACAAAGACGCTCTGGTAGCCGTCGCGGAAGAGGTCGTCGATGGTCAGGGTGCTGCCAATGACGGTGTTGGGCCGAAAGCGGATGCCCTTGAGCTCCAGATGCCGGTAGGCGATGTCGTCCAGCACCGTCTCCGGCAGCCGGAAAGCCGGGATACCGTAGCGCATCACGCCGCCGATCTTGTCACGGGCGTCGAAGATGGTCATCTCGTAGCCCTTGCGGGCCAGCAGGATGGCGATGGTCAGCCCCGCCGGCCCCGCCCCGATGACGGCGGCCCGCCGGCCGTTGCTTTTCGCCGGGCCCTTGACCATTTTGTTGGCATAGGTGGTGGAGATGTAGTTCTCGATCACCGAAAAGTGTACCGGCGCGTCCTTGACGCTGCGGATGCAGTGGCCCTCGCACTGCTGCTCGTGGTTGCACACCAGGGAGCAGACGGTGGTGAGGGGGTTGTTTTCAAAGAGCATCCGGCCCGCCTCGTCCAGCCTGCCCTCCTTGAGCAGCCGGATGGCGGTGGGGATGTCGGTGCCGATGGGGCAGCCCTGGCGGCAGCGGGGGTTCTTGCAGCCGAGACAGCGCTCCGCCTCATCCATCACGTGCAGGGCCATTGGCTCACACCCCGGAATAGGCGGAGAAGCCGCCGTCGATGGGGATGCACACGCCGGTGATGAAGCTGGCCGCCTCGTTGTTCAAAAGGAACAGCACAGCCCCCGCCAGCTCCTTTTCGGTGTCGCCGAACCGGCCCATGGGCGTCGCCGCCAGGATCTTGCCGGTGCGCGCCGTGGGGGTGCCGTCCTCGTTGTACAGCAGCTTTTCGTTCTGCTTGGTGGAGAAGAACCCCGGCGCGATGGCGTTCACGCGGATGCCCACCTTGCTGAAATGCACCGCCAGCCACTGGGTGAAGTTGGTCACCGCCGCCTTGGCTCCGGAGTAGGCCGGGATCTTGGTCAGCGGCGTGTAGGCGTTCATCGAAGAGATGTTCAGGATGTTGCACCCCGGCCGGCCCACCATCTGCCGCGCAAAGGCCTGGGTGGGCAGCAGCGTGCCGATGAAGTTCAGGTTGAACACGAACTCCACGCCGCTGGTCTCCAGGTCGAAGAAGCTCTTGGTGTCCCCGTCGATGTCCCCCACCTCAAAGTACTCCTTGTCGGTGGTGGCGCGGGGGTTGTTCCCGCCCGCGCCGTTGATCAGGATGTCGCAGGCGCCCAGCTCTTTCTCCACCGCGTCCGCCACCGCGTAGCAGTTCTCCTTGTCCAGCACGTTGCACTTGTAGGCCCGGGCCACGCCGCCCTCCGCCTCGATCTCCGCCGCGAATTTCCCCGCCGCCTCCTCGTTCAGGTCCAGCAGCGCCACTTTCGCGCCCGCGCGGGCCAGCACCCGCGCAAACGCCGAGCACAGCACGCCGCCCGCGCCGGTGACAACAGCCACCTTGCCGGTAAGGTCGGTATTCAGCACATTCTTTTCCATTGTTGTATCCTCCGTTTATGCCCTCAGGGCCTTTTCGCAGGCCTCGAACAGTCCGTTGATATACGCCGCGCCCAGCGCGCGGTCGTACAGGCCGTAGCCCGGCTTGCCCGTCTCGCCCCAGATCATCCGCCCGTGGTCCGGCCGCACATACCCGTCAAAGCCCGTCTCCACCAGGGCACGCACGATCTCGTACACGTCCAGGCTCCCGCAGCTGGACAGATGCGCTCTCTCCTCAAAGGAGCCGTCTTCCAAAATCTTCACGTTCCGGATGTGCATGAACGCGATACGGCCCATCGCCGAATACTTGCGCACCATCGCCACCACGTCGTTGCTCGCCGCGCACCCCAGGCTCCCCGTGCACAGGCACAGGCAGTTCGCCGGGCTGTCCACCAGCTTCAGGAACCGGTCCAGATGCTCCTCGCAGGTGATGATCCTCGGCAGCCCGAAGATGGGATACGGCGGGTCGTCCGGGTGGATCGCCATCTTCACACCGCACTCCTCCGCCACGGGAATGACTTTCTTGAGGAAGCGCTCCAGGTTGGCCCACAGGCCCTCCTCCCCCAGCGCCCCGTAGGCCCCGATCAGCTCACGCACCTCTTCCTGGGTGTAGCTGGAGTCCCAGCCGGGCAGGTGGATGTCGTCTTTCAGCGGGTCCAGCCCTTTCATCTGCTCCCAGTACATCACCAGGCTGGTGGAGCCGTCCGCCGCCTTTTTGTCCAGCTGCGTCCGCGTCCAGTCGAACACCGGCATGAAGTTGTAGGTCACGCACTTCACGCCGTACTCCGCGCAGCGCCGGATGTTCTCGCAGTACACCTCCAGCAGCTCGTCCACGTTGCCACGCCCCAGCTTGATGTCCTCGTGCACCGGGATGGACTCCACCACGTCGAACACCAGCCCGTTGGCCTCGCAGTCCTCTTTCAGCGCCGCCAGGCTCTCCCGCGGCCACACCTCTCCGGGCTTCACGTCGTACACCGCCGTGACCACGCTTCGCATCCCCGGGATCTGCCGGATGTACTCCAGCGGGATCGTGTCGCTTCGCCCGTACCATCTGAATGACAGCTTCATCTGCG
>DXAC01000029.1 GCA_019117205.1 Candidatus Allofournierella merdigallinarum
CCGGACCCCATGTTCGAGCGGGACGGCTACGACGTGTGGGTCACCGTGCCCATCACCTACAGCCAGGCGGTGCTGGGCGCCTCCATCGTGGTGCCCACCGTGGACGGCAAGGTGGAGTACAACGTGCCGGAGGGCACCCAGAGCGGCACCACGTTCCGGCTGCGGGGCAAGGGCATCCAGTACCTGGGCGGCCGCGGCCGGGGCGACCAGTACGTCAAGGTGATGGTGGAGATCCCCAAAAAGCTCACCCGCGCCCAGCGGGAGGCGCTGAACGCCTTTGAGCAGAGCCTCAAGGACGACAACTACGAGCAGCGCAAGGGCTTCTTCAAAAACCTGCGGGACAAGTTCGACAAGGGCTGACGCCCGCCCCGGGCCTTTCCATGTGCAAAAAAGGGGCGCCCGGCGGATATTATCCGCCGGGCGCCCCTTTGCAGCAGTTATTCTTCGTTTGCCGCCGTCAGCGCCTCCAGCTCCCGGGCGGCCAGGTCCGCCCAGGCGCTGTTCTTGTACAGGAAGTCGTAGCGGTAGAGCACGTAGCCGTCCGCCCCCAGGGCCCGGCCGTCCTCCACCATGTCCGCCAGGACGTGGCCGGTCTGCCAGCCGCTTTGGGAGTCGGCGTTGGCGCCGCCGTCCCCGTCGCCGATGCGGTAGGCCCCCAGCCCAAGGTACAGCGCCACGCTGGGCGCCCGCTCCAGCGCCGCCCACTCGGCGCTGATGTTCTCAAAGGCGTACCGGGTGCTGCCCGAGGCGGTGGTGTAGCCGTAGCCCCAGTACAGCTGGGGCAGCACATAGTCCACATAGCCCCCCTCGGCCATCCACAGGGACACGTCGCTATACTGCGAGTTATAATTATTATCCATATTCCCCTGGGGACTGATGCCGAAGCGCACCGTCGGGTCCTCTTCCTTGATGGCGGCGTAGACCTGGCGCACCAGGGCGTTCACGTTCTCCCGCCGCCACTCCTCCAGGGAGAGGCCGCTGGCGGCCGCCTCATACTCCGCCGCGTCAAAGGCGGGGTCGGTGGTGGGGTAGAAGTAGTCGTCGAAGTGGATGCCGTCCACCTCGTACTTGCGGACCAGCTCCAGCACCCCCTCGGTGATGAGCTGGCGCACCGCCTCCAGCGAGGGGTCAAAGTAGAGCCCGCCGTCCACCTCTTTCACCCACTCCGGGTGGAGCAGGGCGGGGTTTTCGGCGTCCAGCTCCCCCGCCGGGCGGGAGGCGTTCAGCCGCACCCGGTAGGGGTTGACCCAAGCCTCCAGGGCAAGGCCCCGGGCGTGGGCGGACTCCACCAGCACCGCCAGCGGGTCAAAGCCCGGCCCCTCGCCCTGCACGCCGGTGCACAGGTGGCTCCAGGGGAACAGGTCGCTGTCGTACAGGGCGTCGGCAAAGGGGCGCACCTGGGCGATCACGGTGTTCAGGCCCAGGGCCGCGCACTGGTCCATCATGGCGTCCGCCTGGGCGGCAAAGGCCTCCTGGCTGGAAAAGTCGAAGCTCTCCCACTCCAGGTAGCTCACCCACATGGCCCGGTACTCCGCCGGGGCGGCGGGGGTCTCCTCCCCGCCGGCGCCGGTGTCGCCGGAGGCAGGCCCGGAAACGCCGGAGACGGCCCCGGAAGCGCCGGAGGAGGCGGGCGCGCCGGCGCAGCCGGCGGCAAGGGTCAGGGCGGCGGCCAGTGCCGCCAGTTTGAGCAGGGTGTGTTTCATGGCAAAGCCTCCTTTTCGGCCCCCGCGGGGGCGGTGTGGCAAAGGTTTTTGTGGGGGGGGGTCAGCTCTCGTCCCGCTGGCGGCGGTAGAGGGTCAGGGCAAGCCAGCCCCGGGCGGCGGCCGCGGCCACCCCGCACAGGTTCATGAACAGCCCCAGCACCTCGGCGCCGCCCAGCTGCACCAGCACCCGTGCGGCGAACCACACGGCCTCGGCGGCGGCCAGGGTGCGGAACTGGGGGGCAAGGCGGGGGTCGGCGGACTTCTCCCAGCCGGCGAAGCAGGGCCACACCAGGGACATCAGGAGATGTTGCAGCAGGGCCACCGGCAGCGCCAGGGCCAGCAGCTGAAGCAGGATACAGCCCACCAGCGCCTGCTTGTCCTTTTTGGAGGTGCCCTTTACGCTGGCCAGAAAGCCCAGCATCAGCAGGGTGAGCAGCATGGCCACGTTGTCCGCCAGGGCCATGGAAAAGCCGGTGATGGCCCCGATGCCGGCGGCCAGGGTGCAGCCGGCGGCCAGCAGGCCCAGGGCGTAATAGGTCTTTTTGGTCACGGTGAGGTGGACATTCACAGGCGGGGCCCCCTTTTGGGCCGCCCTTTTCATCGGGCGGCCGTCGTGCTATAATAAAGGCAGCCCCGCCCGCGGCGGGACTGGATCGTTTTTTCGGCGCTGCTGCATTGTACGGCGGCGTCCGTGCCAATTATACCACACCCCTGCTTTGCCCCGCAAGCTGGGGCGGCGGCAGGGAAAGGAGCGATTGAATCGTGTCAGCTTCGGAACAGGCCCGCCCGGACAGCGAGCGTATGCTGGGTCAGGCGCCCATCGGCGGGCTGATCCTGAAATTGTCGCTGCCGGCGGTGGCGGCCCAGGTCATCAATGTGTTGTACAACGTGGTGGACCGGATGTACATCGGCAACATCCCGGACATCGGCGCCACCGCCCTCACCGGGGTGGGGGTCACGTTCCCGGTACTGATGATCGTCTCGTCCTTTGCGGCCTTTGCCGGCATGGGCGGCGCGCCGCTGGCGGGCATCCGCCTGGGGGCGGGGGACAAGGCGGGGGCCGAGCGCATCCTTGGCAACTGCCTGTCGCTGCTGCTGGTGCTCAGCGCGGTGCTCACCATCGGCTTCCAGCTTTTCCACACCCCCATCCTGGTGGCCTTTGGGGCCAAGCCGGCCCTGCTGCCCTACGCCCAGGACTACATCACTATCTACCTGTGGGGCACCGTCAGCGTGCAGCTGGCGCTGGGGCTGAACACGTTCATCAGCGCCCAGGGCCGCAGCGGCACCGCCATGGTCAGCGTGGCCATCGGCGCGGCGCTGAACATCGTGCTGGACCCCATCTTCATCTTCGTCTTTAACATGGGGGTGCGGGGCGCGGCCATCGCCACCGTCATCAGCCAGACGGTGAGCGCCGTGTGGGTGCTGGGCTTTCTGCTCTCCTCCCGCAGCGCCCTGCGGATCCGGCGGGAGAACCTGCGCTTTTCCCCCAAGGTGCTGGCGGGGGTGGCGGCGCTGGGCGTGGCGCCGTTCATCATGCAGAGCACCGAGAGCTTGGTCACCATCACCCTGAACCGGGGCATGGGCCGCTATGGGGGCGAGCTGTACATGGGCACCATCACCATCCTGCAAAGCGTGATGCAGCTGGTGGTGCTGCCTTTGCAGGGGATCACCCAGGGCACCCAGCCCATCATCAGCTACAACTACGGGGCGAAGAACTACGCCCGGGTGCGGGCCACGTTCAAAAGGGTGCTGTCCATCAGCCTGGCCTACACCGTGTCCGCCTTTTTGCTGGTGAGCCTGCTGGCCCGGCCCCTGGCCCGGATGTTCACCTCCGACACGGCCCTGCTGGAGCTCACCGCGTCCGCCATGCCGGTGTTCTTCGGGGGCATCTGGGCCTTTGGGGCCCAGATGAGCTGCCAGGCGGCGTTCATGGGCCTGGGCCAGGCCAAGGTCAGCCTGTTCCTGGCGCTGCTGCGAAAGGTGATCCTGCTGATCCCCCTGGCCATCCTGCTGCCCATCCTGCTGGGGGGCGACCCCTTTGCCATCTATCTGGCGGAGCCCATCTCGGACGTGGCCGCCAGCATCACCACCCTCTGTCTGTTCGGCTGGCACTACAAGCGGCTGCTGGCGGAACCGGCGGAGAGCTGAAAGGAGCGATCCCATGCCCGCGCTGCTCTCGCTGGTCTGCATCCTCGCGGCGGCGGCCCTGATCTGGCGGCTCGCCCGGCGCACCGCCGGGCGCAAGGGCGCCGGGGGGCAGGCCGCCTGGCTGGAGTACCGCACGCCCCTGGCCTTTGACGAGTGCCTGGACGCCCTGGCCAGCCGGCAGGAGCAGGACGAGTTCGACTACACCTGCGCCCGCCAGCCGGACGGCAGCTTTTTGCTGCACTTCACCCTCCACCGGCCCACCGGCCAGCCGGTGGACACCCTCTACGCCCTGCGGCTGGACGCGGGGAAGCAGACGGTGGTCACGGTGCATTTCCTGCGGGAGGCCTTTGGCTACCGCCAGCCGGTGTTCCCCCAGGAGCTGCTGGACGCGTTCCTGGCCCAAAAGCTGAACGCCGAGCCCCGGCGGCGGGAGAAGGCAGGCTGAAGCGCCCCGCCGCGCTCTTCGCCTTGCCTTTTTCGTCTGCGGCTGGTATAATGAACGGGTACCAAGCGGGCCATTCGCATAATTGGTCAATGCCCCCGGCTCATAACCGGGTTTATCAGGGTTCGAGCCCCTGGTGGCCCACCAAAAAACCGGCAAGCACCGCCAGGCGCTTGCCGGGCTTTTTTGCAAAAAGCCCGGTCGTCAGGCCGGGCTCTTCTCATGCCGCTTTGTTTTTGGCGGCCCATGCGCCGTACAGCGTTTCCAGCCGCTCCCGCAGGCTGACCCCGCCGCTGACTGTTTCCTCCAGCGCCCAGGGCGGGCTGTCCAGCCGCACCCAGTCCTCCCGCAAAAAGGACTGATACAGCGAGCCGTCCAGCGTTTTTTCGATCTCCTCCCCGGAAACCGCCTCCAGGTCAAACGAAAAGGCTTCCACGTCTTGCCCGTCGACCCGTGTTCTGACATACAGGGCGTAGGGGGCTTTATCCTGCCCCAGCAGGCGGGTGGCCTCACAGCGGATGGCACTTATCTGCCCGCTGTGAACCTCGAGGATGTTGTCCCCGGTGATGTTGGAAAAGCCGTGGGAATCGTCCCCCTCGATGCGCCATCTGACGCCGTCGCCGCCCCGCTGCACATACACGTTCTCCACCGCGTTCACAGGCCAGTTGACGCCCGCCGGGTCTGCGGCGGGGTCCGGGACAGTGAGGTCAAACAGCTGGGCGCTTGCGCCCCAGCCGCTGGAGCGCAGCGCGATAAGCTCCGGGACGCCGTCCTCGTTCACATCGAACAGGCCCAGCCGATACGGCAGCTTCTCCCCGGCCAGGTGCTCCTCCATCGCCCGCGCCGCCGCGCGGGCGAACCGTTTCCCCGCAATGGGCGGCGGACTTTCCGCCGCCTGCGCCGCCAGCAGCACGCCCGCCAGCAGCGCCCCGGCGCAGAGGGCCACGGCGCTCAGCCTGGTTTTATCCATGGGTGTCCTCCGTTTCCTGCCTGACTTTCCGCGCGGCATCCGGTCAACTCGTATCGCGCCCTCACCCGTTCCCCCGCACCTCCAGGAAGATGCGGCAGGGGAACTGGGAGATGAACACGCTGCGGCGGGCGCTGGTGATGCTGCGGGAGCGCAGCAGCTCCGGCGGGTCCCAGGCCCGCACCGGGCCCTCGCTGGCGTATTCGTCAAAGCGGGGCTCGTCCTCCATCAGCGCCCGGAAGTGGGAGCACAGCGCCTCCAGCATCCGGTCGCACTCCGCCTGGGTCGTAAACTCCATGTCCACATACGCCTCGGCGACGCGGGCGTTTTTGCTCTCCTGCCGGCCGTTGAACTTGTAGCTCACGGTGGCGGGGCAGCCCAGCACCTCCCGCCGGTAATGATACAGGAAAAAGCCAGTACGCAGGCCGCTTTCCGCGCGCGTTTCGTCCGGCGGGCCTGCTGCCTGTGTCACCTCCTGCGCCCCCATGCCAAAGGACACCCCGTCCCCCGGGATGCCGGTGGGGAGGAGCGTGGGGCGGCCCGCCACCAAAAAGGCGCACACCGCGAGCAGCAGCAAACTGGCCCAGAACACGAAAACGCCCAGCTTTTCCTTTTTCATGCCCGCCGACCTCCCCTGCCGCGCCGTTCTGCTTTCAGTTTACACCCCCGCGGGCGGCCGCGCAAGGAGACAGCCGCCATTTGACGGCCCGGGCGAGATGGGGTATGATGTTGTTGTGAGGAAAAGGGCGGCCCCGGCCGCCTGTTTTTCGGCGGAAAGGGGGAAGAGCCGTGGGAGGCTTTTGTATTGCCGCCCGGCGGCGCGCCGCCGGGGCGCTGGCGGCGCTGGCGCTGGCCGGCCTGTGGGCGGCCCCGGCCGTGGCGGCGGGGGAGAGCCTGGAGGAGCTGGTGGCCCTGGCCGCAGGGCTGGACGAGCAGGCCGCCGCCTGGGCCCAGGACAAGCCGGGGGAGGACCCCACCCTGCTGGCGGTGAACTACGTCTGCGGCGGGCGGTACACCGACCCCCTGTGGGGCCTGATTTTGGGCGGCGACGACGAGGACTTCAACCAGGCGGTGGCCGCCGCCGACCCGGCGCTGGCCGCGCTGCGGTCGGCGGGGGTGGTCACCGCCCCCGGCGCGCCGGTGGACTTTGTCCACATGGTCATCGGCGCGGGGGCGGGGTACAGCACCGGCTCCCCCCAGGTGATCTGCACCTGGGGCGGCGACTGCGTGCAGCTGGCCGCGGGCATCCGGGGCGAGGGGACGGACCTGGAGAGCTGCTACGCCCGGCTGGCCGGGACGTTCGCGGCGGACGATGAAAACGCCAGCCTGTTCCCCCTAAGCGACTGGACCGCCGACCTGGACGGAGCCAACCTGGGCC
>DXAC01000030.1 GCA_019117205.1 Candidatus Allofournierella merdigallinarum
ATGGCGGCAAACGGTCCAGATTGCGCGAAAATACGCTTGACATTTCACTGCTTTTTCCTCCTGTCTTCTTGTTTTCAAACAGAAAACCTGCTCTGGCCTGATTGCCAAAGCAGGTTTTTCTACAGGCTGAACCGGCCTCGTAAGAGGCCGGCGTTTTTCGCTGGTTTATCAGATCGCGCGGGTGACCTTGCCCGAGCGCAGGCAACGGGTGCAGGCGTAGATGTACTTGGGAGAACCGTCCACGATCGCCTTGACGCGCTTCACATTGGGCTTCCAGGTCCGGTTGGAACGACGATGGGAGTGGGACACCTGGATACCAAAAGAAACGCCCTTGCCACAACAATCACACTTTGCCATTTGCTGCACCTCCTCGTATTTAAGTCGCCAGAATATAATAGCAAACTCTTTGGCAAAATGCAAGCCTTTTTTAAAAATATCTGGCGGACCAGCCGAAAAATCCGCTTTTTACTTGTGGAAAGCCGCCAAAACAAGTATAATAAATCCAAATGCGCTGATGTCTGCCCCGGCGGGCGGCGGCGCGGGGAAGGAGGGCGCGGCCATGGGCCTGCTGGATACCCGAACATTGTTGGTGTGGCTGCTGCGGGCATTGGTCATGCTGGTGGCCATTCCGGTACACGAAGCCGCCCACGCCCTGGTCAGCGACAGGCTGGGAGACTCCACCGCCAAGGACATGGGCCGGCTCACCCTGAATCCCATCGCCCATTTCGACCCGCTGGGGGCGCTGTGCATGATCTTCACCGGCATCGGCTGGGCAAAGCCGGTACCCACCTATGCCTCCCGCTTTAAAAACCCCAAGGCGGGCATGGCTCTCACCGCGGCGGCGGGTCCCGTGGCCAACCTGCTGGTGGCCTTTCTGGCCATGCTTTTATATAAAGTATTGTACTACACGCTGCCGGGCGGCGTGGCCATCAACTTCGTGCTGCTGTTCCTGGAGTACATGGCCAGCATCAACACCATGCTGGCGGTGTTCAACCTGCTGCCGGTGCCGCCTTTCGACGGCAGCCGCATCGTCACGGTGTTCCTGCCCCGGCAGACCTATTTCCGGCTGATGAAGTACGAGCGTTACATTTTCATCGGCGTGTTCCTGCTGCTCTTTCTGGGCTTTCTGGACGGGCCGCTGTATTTTCTCAACAACGCCGTGTGGAACGGCCTGCTTTGGGCCACCTCCTTTGTGGACAAAGCGGTGTTCGCCCTGGCGGGCGTATCGGTGTAAAGGGGCGCGGAAAAGAGGCACATGGAGAGTATCACCTTTAAACTGGAGGAGTTCGAGGGCCCGCTGGACCTGTTGCTCCATCTGGTGAGCAAAAACAAAATGGATCTCTACGAGATCGCCATTCTGGACCTGATCGACCAGTACACCGCCATCATCAACACCCTCACCGACCACCGGCTGGAGGTGGCCAGCGAATTCATTGAGATGGCGGCCCGGCTGGTGCAGATGAAGAGCTACCTGCTTTTGCCCCGCAGCGAGGAGGCCGAGCGGCTCAAGCAGGAGCTCACCGGCCAGCTCATCGAGTACAGCGCCTGCAAGCGCATCGCCCGCCGGATGGGGGAGATGGCGGCGGCCACCTTTGTGGTGGTGCGCCGGCCCATGGAGGTGGAGCAGGACAACACCTACGCCCTGCGCCACGAGCCGGAGGTGCTCCAGCAGGCCTGGTTCGGCCTGATGGGCCGCAGCAAGCGGCACAAGGCCCCGGACGCCGAGCGTTTCGAGCCGCTGGTGGCCGCGCCCTTTGTGTCGGTGGCCAGCCGGGTGGTACACGTGCTGCGGGGCCTGGTCACCGGCAAGGTGCGTCGCCTTCGCAGCCTGTTTTCGCCCGCCGGCAGCCGCAGCGAAACGGTGGCCACGTTCCTGGCGGTGCTGGAGCTGGTGCGCGCCGGGCGCATCACCATCGACGATGAGGAGACCCTGGCGGTACGCCGGGGCAAAAACACCACTCACCGGGAGGAGAGCGCATGGAACTGAAAGAGTGTATAGGCGCGGTGGAGGCGATGCTGTTCGCCTGCGGCGAGCCGGTGAGCACCGCCCGCCTGGCCCAGACCCTGGAGATGGACGAGGCCACTTTGGAGCGGGTGTTGCTGGCCATGCAGGACGAGTACGACCGCCCCGAGCGGGGCGTGCGGCTGCTTCGGCTGGAGGGCGACTGGCAGCTGGCCACCAAAAACGAGTGGTCGGAGCCGGTGAAGAAGATCCTGGACGCCCGCCGCAACACCCCCCTGAGCCAGGCGGCGCTGGAGGTGCTGGCCATCATCGCCTACAACCAGCCGGTGTCCCGGGGCTTTGTGGAGCAGGTGCGGGGGGTGGACTCCTCCTCCACCGTGGCAAAGCTGCTGGAAAAGGGCCTCATCGAGGAGGCGGGCCGGCTGGACCTGCCCGGCCGCCCCATCAGCTTTCGCACCACCGACGTGTTTCTTCGCACCTTTGGGCTGGAGAGCCTCTCCCAGCTGCCGCCGCTGCACAGCGACGAGCTGCCGCTGGAGCAGTACGCCGCCACCGGCGAGCTGCCCCTGGACACCCAGCCCCCGGAGGAAAAGGAGGTATAAATGGCCGTCCTGTGGCTGATCCTCAAGATCCTGCTGGGCCTTGTGGCCGCCCTGCTGGCCCTTGTGGTGCTGGCGCTGCTGGTGCCGGTGACGGTGGAGCTTGCCTGGCGGCAGGAGAGCTTTGCCGCCTGGCTGCGGGTGCTCTTTGTGCGGGTGCGCCTGTGGCCCCGGCCTCCCCAGGAGCCGGGCGACGAAAAAAAAGGCGGCGCGGGCGAAAAGCTGGCCCGGCTGCTGCGCCGGCGGGGGCCCGGGGCGAAAAAGGCGCCCGCGGCCGAAAACGCACCCGCCGGGGCCGCAGAGGCACAGAGCCCTCCGGCGGACCAGAGCCCTCCGACGGCACAGCCGGAGCGGACGGCGGCGGGGCAGCAGCAAAAGCCCGCCGGCGGTGAAAAGCCCCGGCAGACGGGCGAAGCGCCTTTCCACCGCCGGCTCAAGCGCAAGCTGGACCGGTACGCCGCCCTGGCGGCCACCGCCGGCGGCTTTGTGCGCCGGGTGCTGGCCGGCCTCACCCTGCACAGCGTCCAGGCCTACCTGCCGGTACACGGGGAAAACCCCGCCGAGACCGCCGTGGCGGTGGGGGCGGTGTGGGCGGCCCTGGGTGCGTCCATCGCCACGCTGGGCAATTTCGTGAAGCTGCGCCCCGGCAGGATCCAGGTGGAGCCGGATTACAAGGACGAACACCAGGGTCAGGCAAGTTTTTCTTGTAAAATCACAGGCCAGTTGATTATAATGGTAATAGCGGGAATTTGGGCACTGCGCCGCTTACAGGAGGAACACCTCCTGCCCACCAAATAACACCAGGGGCATCGCCCCCAAAGGAGGACCCTATGGCAGAACGGCCGCTGGAAGGCTTGATGAACGTTACGCTGGAAAAGATCAAGGAGATGACAGGCTCCAACACCATCATTGGCGAGCCCATCCGTGTGGACGGCGCCACCATCCTGCCGGTGTCCAAGGTCACCTTTGGCTTCGCGGGCGGCGGCACCGACTTTGGCGCCAAGACCACTAAGGAGCTCTTCGGCGGCGGCAGCGGTGCCGGGGTGTCGGTGACGCCGGTGGCTTTCCTCATCATCAAGGACGGCAACGTGCGCACCGTGCAGCTGGCGGACCCCGCCAGCACGGTGGACCGGGCGCTGAATATGCTCCCCGAGCTGGTGGACAAGCTGGGCGGGATGCTGGCCAAAAAAGAGGACGCCGCGCCGTCCGAACAGGAACCTTGAACTTTCAGGGGGGCAGCCGGGGCGTTTCGCCCGGGCCGCCCCCCTGCGCGTTGGGATAAAAACGGAAGGAACAGAACAGACATGGCGTTGGAACGGATACAGAAAGTCATGGCCGAACAGGGCCTTTGCAGCCGCCGTGCGGCGGAACAGATCATTTTGGAGGGGCGGGTCAAGCTCAACGGCCACCCGGTGCAGCTGGGGGACAAGATGGACGTGAACCGGGACAGCCTGATGATCGACGGCGAGCGGGTGCGGCTGGAGAAAAAACAGGAGTACCACTACATCATGCTCCATAAGCCCCGGGGCTATGTGACCACCACCAGCGACGACCGGGGCCGCAAGACGGTGATGGACCTGCTGGCGGACTATCCCGTGCGGCTGTTCCCGGTGGGCCGGCTGGACAAGGACAGCGAGGGCCTTTTGCTGCTCACCAACGACGGGGCCTTTGCCAATCTGATGATGCACCCCTCCCACGGGGTGAGCAAGCTCTACCGGGTCACGGTGCATCCCCGCGCCGACGAGAGCCAGGTGGTGGCCCTGAGCAAGGGCGTCACCCTGGACGACGGCACCACCACCCTGCCGGCGGTGGTGAACGTGGTGGTGGACGAGCCGGGGCGCACCGTGCTGGAGATGACCATCAAGGAGGGCAAGAACCGCCAGATCCGCCGCATGTGCGAGGCGGTGGGCCTGGAGGTGGTGCGGCTGCGCCGCAGCGCCATGGGCGCGGTGAAGCTGGGGATGCTGGCCCCCGGCAAGTACCGGGCGCTGACCAAAAGCGAGGTGGCCGCCCTGCGTGCCGCCGCCCAAAAGGGCAAGGCAAAGGCCCGCACCGAGGCCGCCCAGCAGGCGGCCCGGCAGCGCAAAGAAGCGCCCCGCCGCCCCGGCGCCCGCCGGCAGGGCTGAGGCCCTTTCACATTTGGGCACATTTGTTACACGATAAAAATCAATCTGAAAAACATATTGTTATCCTTTTGTCAAAATAGTATAATAAAAGCAATTATGAACGAAAAAGCGAAGTGGGCGCGTGCCCTTTCGTGGCAATGAAACAGGAGGGTTTACTATGGCGAAAGAAAAGCTGGGCGCGGGCGAAGTCCTGTCGGCGTTTTTTGACGAGGGCGTCTACACCCCGCTGATGGCTCCCGGCGCGGTGCAGGTGGCCCACGGCTACGCCGGCGGCCAGCCGGTGTACGCGGTATGCCAGAACGGCCAGGCGCTCACCGTCAAGGACGTGGAAAAGCAGATCAAGGCCCTGGAGCTGGCGGTGTCCACCGGCTGCCCGGTGGTCACGTTCTACGACGCGCCGGGCGCGCTGCTGGAGGAGGGCCTGGAGGTGCTCAACGCCTTCTCCGCCCTGAACGGAGCCATTGCCCGGGCCTCCGGCGTGGTGCCCCAGATCGCGGTGGTCACCGGCGTCTGCGGCGCCTCCGCCGCCCTGGCCGCTGCCAGCGCCGATGTGTGCATCATGGCCGAGGACGCCGAGCTCTTCTTCACCGCCCCCTTTACCAGCGCCGCCCGGGGCGACAAGCTGGCGGGCGCGGGCAGCGCCGCCTTTGCCGCCAAGGCGGGCGTGGCGGCCCTCACCGCCAAAAACGCCGCCGGGGCCGCCGCCCTGGCCGCCCGGCTGGTCACCCTGCTGCCCGGCAACAACCTGGCCGGTCCCTCTGTGTTTGAGTTCGAGGCCCCCGCGGCCCTGCCGGACTTTGTGAAATACGACGCCGAAAAGGTGGTGGCCGCCCTGGTGGACGGGGACAGCGCCGTCGAGCTGTTCGGCGCCTTTGGCAAAAACGTCTACACCGCCTTGGCCACCGTGAACGGCAACGCGGTGGGCGTGGTGGCCACTCGCCCCGAGGGCCTGTGCCGGGTCTGCGTGGAAAAGGCCTCCCGGCTGGTGCGCCTGTGCGACGCTTTCAGCATCCCGGTGGTCACGGTGGTCAACAGCGAGGGCTTTGTGCCCAGCGCCAGCGAGGACGAGGCCGGCGGCATCCGCGCCGCCGCCCGGCTGGCGGGTACTTACGGCGACGCCACCACCGCCAAGGTGGCGCTGCTGGCGGGCAAGGCGGTGGGCCCGGTGTACACCGCCCTGGCAAACGCCGACGTGCGGCTGGCCGTGACCGGCTGCACCGTGGCCGCCCTGGACCCGCTGGCCGCCGCCCGGGTGCTGTACAAGGACGAGCTGGAAGCCAGTGACAACCTGGCCGCCGCCACCGCCGCCAAGGCGGCGAAGTACGCTGCGGAGCAGTGCGGCGCCGATGCCGCCGTGGCCGCCGGCGCTGCGGATCTCGCCGTGGACGCCGCCGGCGCCCGCGCCGCCCTGGTGGCCGCGCTGGATATGCTGGCCGGCAAGCGGGCCCAGCGCCTGCCCAAAAAGCACGGCAACATGGCTCTGTGATGGAAGAACGACACGTTATCGACTGATACAGGAGGAACACGGACTATGAAACATTACAACATCACCGTCAACGGCATCGCCTACAACGTCACCGTGGAGGAGACCGCCGCCGGCGCGGCTCCCGCGGCCGCCCCTGTGGCCGCCCCCGCCGCGCCCGCCGCCGCCCCCGCTGCGGCTCCCAAGGCCGCCGCTGCCGGCGCCGTGCCGGTGAACGCCCCCATGCCGGGCACCATTCTGGATGTGAAAGTGGCCGCCGGCGCCAAGGTCAAGGCGGGCGACGTGCTCATCATCCTGGAGGCCATGAAGATGGAGAACGAGATCGTCGCCCCCCAGGACGGCACCGTGGCCTCCGTGAATGTGAAAAAGGGCGACAGCGTGAACTCCGGCGACGTGCTGGCTTCCCTGAACTGAGCAAAGCGAGGTGAGCGAAATGGCCAAACCCGTTAAAATTACCGAGGTGGTGCTGCGCGACGCCCATCAGTCGCTGCTGGCCACCCGCATGACCATGGACGAGATGCGTCCCATCCTGCCCGCCATGGACGAGGTGGGCTACTACTCGGTGGAGTGCTGGGGCGGCGCCACCTTTGACGCCTGCATCCGTTTCCTGGACGAGGACCCCTGGGACCGGCTGCGCATCCTGCGCAAGGAGATGCCCCACACCAAATTGCAGATGCTCTTCCGCGGCCAGAACATGCTGGGCTACCGCCACTACGCCGACGACGCGGTGGAGTACTTCGTGCAGAAGTCGGTGGCCAACGGCATCGACATCCTGCGCATCTTCGACGCCCTGAACGATCCCCGCAACCTGGAGACCGCCATCAAGGCCGCCATCAAGGAAAAAGCCCATGTGCAGGGCTGCATCAGCTATACCCTGAGCCCGGTGCACAACAACGAGTACTTTGCGAACTACGCCAAGACCCTGGAGGAGATGGGCGCCCACAGCATCTGCATCAAGGACATGGCGGGCCTGTTGACCCCCTATGCCACCTATGAACTGGTGAAAGCGCTGAAAGAGAGCGTCTCCATCCCGGTGGACATCCACAGCCACTACACCTCCGGCCTTGCCTCCATGTCCATCCTCAAGGGCATCGAGGCCGGCGCGGACATCATCGACACCGCCATGAGCCCCCTGGCCCTGGGCACCAGCCACATGCCCACCGAGAGCCTGGTGGCCGCCCTCAAGGGCACCGAGTACGACACCGGCCTGGACCTGAAAAAGCTCAACGTGGTGCGGGATCACTTCGCCAAGCTGCGGGAGAAGTACATCGCCAGCGGCCAGATCAGCCCCAAGATGCTGGGGGTGGACGCCAACACCCTGCTCTACCAGGTGCCGGGCGGTATGCTCTCGAACCTGCTCAAGCAGCTCAAGGACGCCGGCAAGGAGGACCAGCTGGAAGCGGTGCTCCAGGAGATCCCCCGTGTGCGGGAGGACTCCGGCTATCCGCCGCTGGTCACCCCCACCAGCCAGATCGTGGGCACCCAGGCGGTGTTCAACGTCATCATGGGCGAGCGGTACAAGATGGTCACCAAAGAGTTCAAGGGCCTGGTCCACGGCGACTACGGCCGCACCCCCGCGCCCATCAGCCCCGAGTTCACCAAAAAGATCCTGGGCGACGAAGCGCCCATCACCTGCCGCCCGGCGGACCTGCTGGAGCCGGAGGTGGAAAAGATGAAGGCGGAGGCCGCCAAATACGCCATCCAGGAGGAGGACGTGCTCACCTACGCCATGTTCCCCCAGGTGGCCCCGGGGTTCTTCGAAAAGCGGGCCGAAAAGGCCGCCGGCGTGGACGGCGACCATGTGGACTACGCCGCCAAGAGCCATCCGGTGTGATGTAAAACAGTAAAAATATCCCCCCGCCGCCCGGCGGGGGGATATTTTTGCGCCGGAGCGCCAAAGCTGAAAACGGGGCGGCGGGCCCCGGCGGCGCGGGCAGAAAATGACGGCAAATACCTTGAAAAAAACGCCCGAAAAGAGTAAGATGTCTATATGTATATTTTAATGGGGTATTGGGCCCGGAAGAGAAAAATATACAGGGAAAACCCAAAAAAGGTGAAACGAGGTTGGTTCGCATGGCCCTAAGCATGACCGGCTACGGCCGGGCCGAGGCGCTGTTGAACGGCCGTGACATCACGGTGGAGATCAAAAGCGTCAACTCCCGCTATTTCGAGTATTCCTCCCGCATCCCCCGCAGCTGCGCCTATATGGACGACAAGCTGAAAAAGCTGCTGGGCGAGGCGGTGAGCCGGGGCAAGGTGGAGCTGAGCCTGCAGATGCAGACGGTGAGCGCCCCGGACGTCACCGTGCAGGTGAACATGCCCCTGGCGAAAAGCTACGCCGCGGCGCTGGAAGCCATCTGCGCCGAGACCGGCGCGACCCGGGACGTCACCGCCGGGCTGCTGGCCCGCTTTGCGGACGTGCTGGCCGTGCGCCACACCGAGGTGGACGAGGACGCCCTTTGGCAGGACGTGGCCAGCGTCTGCCAGGCCGCTTTGCAGAACTTCATCGCCATGCGGGCGGTGGAGGGCGAAAAGCTCAAGGCGGACGTGCTGGGCCGGCTGGCCACCATCGAGGAAACGGTGGGCCGCATCGAGGCGGGCAGCGCCCAGCGGGTGGAAAGCTACACCCAAAAGCTCTACGCCCGGCTCCAGACCCTTTTGCAGGACCAGGCCATCGACCAGGCGCGCATCCTCACCGAGGCGGCCATCTTCGCCGACAAGACCGCCGTGGACGAGGAGACGGTGCGGCTGCGCAGCCACATCGCCCAGTACCGGGAGATCCTGAACGGCGAGGGCCCGGTGGGCCGCAAGCTGGACTTTTTGACCCAGGAGCTCAACCGGGAGACCAACACCATCGGCTCCAAGTGCCAGGACTTGGCCATCACCCGGCTGGTGGTGGACACCAAGGCGGAGATCGAGAAGATCCGCGAGCAGATCCAGAACATCGAGTAAGGGGAGGGCAAGGTATGAAGCTCATCAACATCGGCTTTGGCAACATGGTCAGCGCCAGCCGGCTGATCGCCATCGTCAGCCCGGAGAGCGCGCCCATCAAGCGCATCGTGCAGGAGGCCCGGGACAAGGGCGCTTTGATCGACGCCACCTACGGCCGGCGCACCCGCGCGGTGATCATCATGGACTCCGACCATGTCATCCTGTCGGCGGTGCAGCCGGAAACGGTGGCCAACCGGCTGGCGGTGGACGACGTGGAGGATGACGAGGAGATGGACAATGAATAACGAACAGTATCTGGTGGTGGTGTCCGGGCCCTCCGGCTCCGGCAAGGACACGGTGGTCTCCCGGCTGATGCAGCGTCACCCGGAGATCGAGACCTCGGTGTCCGCCACCACCCGGGAAAAGCGGCCCGGCGAGGAGGAGGGGGTCAACTACTACTACCTCACCGTGCCCGCCTTTGAAAAGAAGATCGCCGACGGGGAGATACTGGAGTACACCCGCTACTGCGGCAACTACTACGGCACCCCCCGCTCGGAGGTGGACAGGCGCATCGACGCGGGCATCACCGTGGTGCTGGTCATCGAGGTGGTGGGCGCGGGCAACATCAAGCGGCTGTATCCCGGGGCCACCACCATCTTCGTGCAGCCCCCCAGCTACGCCGAGCTGGAAGCCCGGCTGCGGGGCCGCGGCACCGAGACCGAGCAGGCCATCCAGAAGCGGCTTGCCCGGGCGGTGGAGGAGATGGGCTACGCCTCCGACTACGACGAAACGGTGGTCAACGACGACGCGGACCGCTGCGCTGAGGAGATCTACCAGCTGATCCGCCGCCGGCAGCAGGCTACATAAGCCGAAAGGGGGAATGTGGCTTTGTTGCACACCGTTCAAGTGGCAGTCAGCGGGGCCACCTTCCACTTTGACAAGCTGTACACCTACCTGCTGCCCCCCCGCCTGGCCGGGCGGGTCTTTGTGGGCAGCATGGTGCTGGCGCCGTTCGGCCGGGGCAACCAGCCCCGGATGGGGGTGGCGCTGGCCCTGGGCGAGGCGGAGGAGGCGGGCCGCTGCAAGGAGCTGTTCGACGCCGCCCCCGAGGAGGCCCGCCTCAACGAGGAGCTGCTGGGCCTCGTACATTTTCTGAAAGAACACACCTTTTGCACCTGGTACGAGGCGGTGCGGGCCATCATCCCCTATGGGGCCCAGTACCGGCCGGTGTCCACCGAGGCCGGCCCCCGGCTGCAAAAGCAGCTCCGCCGGCACACCGAGCCCCTGTACCAGCTGGCCGGCCCGCTGCCCCAAAAGCCAAAGCCCACCGAAAAGCAGCGGGCGGCGGCGGCGGCGCTGGAGGCGGGCCCTCTGCCCGCCTCCGCCCTGGCGGAAATGGGCCTCTCCCGGGCGGTGCTGGACAATCTCTGCGAAAAGGGCGTGCTCCGCAAGGGGCAGGTGGACAAGGCGGTGGACCTGTACGCCGGCATCCCCCGCGCGGAGGAGCCGGTGACCCTCACAAGCGACCAGCAGCAGGTCTACCAGGGGCTTGCCGCCCGCCTGGAGCAGGGAAAGGCCGCCGCGGCGCTGCTTTACGGTGTCACCGCCAGCGGCAAGACGCTGGTGTTTTTAAAGCTGATCCAGCGGTGCCTGGAGCTGGGGCGCACCGCCCTGGTGCTGGTGCCGGAGATCAGCCTCACCCCCCAGATGATCCGCCGGCTGAAAGCCAGCTTCGGCGAGCGGGTGGCGGTGCAGCACTCCGCCCTCAGCCACACCGAGCGCCTTTTGCAGTGGCGGATGATCCAAACCGGCGGGGCCGACATCGTGGTGGGCACCCGCAGCGCGGTGTTCGCCCCGCTGCCCAACATCGGCCTCATCGTGGTGGACGAGGAGCAGGAGCACACCTACCGCTCGGAAAACGCCCCCCGCTTCGACGCGCGGCAGATCGCCAAGCGCCGGGCGGCGGATCACGGGGCGCTGGTGCTCTTCGCCAGCGCCACCCCCAGCGTGGAGAGCTACCAGGCCGCCCTCACCGGGCGGTATGAGCTGTTCAAGCTCACCCGCCGCTACGCCAGCCAGCCGCTGCCCACCGTGGAGCTGGTGGATATGCGGGCCGAGCTGGCCGCCGGCAACCCGGCCAGCATCAGCGCCCCGCTGGCGGAGCACATCCGCCAGACCCTTGCGGCAAAGCGGCAGACCATCCTGCTGCTCAACCGGCGGGGCTATCGCACGGTGGGCATGTGTACAAGCTGCGGCAAGGCGGTGAAGTGCGGCAGCTGCAGCGTGCCCATGGTCTATCACAAGGCGGAGCACAAGCTGCTGTGCCACTACTGCGGCCGGGCCATCGCTCCGGTGCCGGACACCTGCCCGGAGTGCGGCGGCAAGCTGCGCTACACCGGCTTTGGCACCCAGCGGGTGGAGGAGGAGCTGGCCGAGCTGTTCCCGGACGCCCGGGTGCTGCGGATGGACCAGGACTCCACCGGCCGGAAAAACGCCCACGACCGGATGCTCGCCCGCTTTGCCGCCGGCGAGTACGACATCATGCTGGGCACCCAGATGGTGGCCAAGGGGCTGGATTTTGAAAAGGTCACCCTGGTGGGGGTGCTGGGGGTGGACAGCCTGCTGTTCTCCCAGGGCTTCCGGGCCTATGAGAACGTCTTCAGCCTGGTGACCCAGGTGATCGGCCGGGGCGGCCGGGCCAGCGAGCCGGGGCACGCAGTGCTCCAGACGGTGGACCCCAAAAACCCGGTGCTCAACCTGGCCGCCGCCCAAAACTACGAGGCGTTCTTCGCCCAGGAGATCGCGTTCCGAAAGCTCTGCCTCTACCCGCCGTTCTGCGCGGTGTGCATCGCCGCGTTCAGCGGCGAAAAGGACGGCGAGACCCTGGCCGCAGCCGCCCGCTTCGGTGCGCTGCTCACCGCCCGGGCCAAGGAGCGGCCGGAGCTGCCCCTGCGCCTGCTGGGCCCCGCGCCCATGAGCGTGGTGCTCATCAAAGACCGCTACCGCTACAAGCTCACCATCAAATGCCGCAACGACCGGGCGTTCCGGGCCCTGCTCACCCAGGTGATGGAGGACTACTCCGCCGAGGGCCTGCCCGCCAAGGCGTCGGTAACGCTGGACTTCAATTCCGACGGGGATTGAACCCCATTCCCCGGACCAATGCTGATAAAGGAGCAACAAACTATGGCACTTCGCACCATCGTACAGGACGGCGACCCCATTCTGAAAAAGGTCTGCCGCCCGGTGACCAATTTTGACCAGCGCCTGGCAATTTTGCTGGACGACATGAAAGAGACCCTGCTGGACGCGGGCGGCCTGGGCCTTGCCGGGCCCCAGGTGGGGGTCATGCGCCGGCTGTTCGTCGCCCTGGACGAGCGGGACCTGCCGGAGGACGGCACCATCCCCGAGGGGTACGAGCCCAAGTTCATCGAGTGCGTCAACCCGGAGATCATCGAGCAGTCGGAGGACACGGTGACCCTGTATGAGGGCTGCCTTTCTTTCCCCGGCCACAACGGGGCCATCGAGCGCCCCCGCAAGGTGAAGCTCCGCGCCCAGGACCGCAGCGGCAACACCTTTGAGATGGAGGCCGAAGAGATGCTGGCCCGGTGCTTCTGCCACGAGACCAACCACCTGGACGGCATCACCATCATGGACCTGGCCGACCACTTCTACGAGGACGACTACCCCGACGAGGCGGAGGAAGACTGATGCGTATTCTCTTCATGGGCACGCCGGACATCGCGGCGGCCAGCCTTGCGGCCATCCTCCAGGCGGGGCACGAGGTCTGCGGCGTGTTCACGAGGCAGGACAAGCCGGTGGGCCGCAAGCAGGTGCTCACCGCGCCCCCGGTGAAACAGCTGGCCGAAAGCCGGGGCATCCCCGTCTTTCAGCCCCGCACCCTGCGGGAGGAGACGGTGCAGGCGGACATCCGCGCGCTGGCCCCCGAGCTGATCGTGGTGGTGGCCTACGGGCGCATCCTGCCTCCCGAGGTACTGGAGGTGCCGCCTTTCGGGTGCATCAACCTGCACGTGTCGCTGCTGCCGAAATACCGGGGCGCGGCCCCGGTGCAGTGGGCGGTGATCAACGGCGACGAAAAGACCGGCGTTTCCATCATGTACCTGGACGAGGGCCTGGACACCGGCGACATTTTGCAGGTGGCCCCGGTGGACATCGGCCCCGAGGAGACCAGCGGCGAGCTCTTCGGGCGCATCACCGCCCTGGGGGCGAAAACGCTGGTGGAGACCATCGCCGCCATCGGCCGGGGCGAGGTGACCCGCACCCCCCAGGACCACGCAAAAGCCACCCTGGCGCCGCCTCTCACCAAGGAGATGGCCCGCTTTGATTTTACCCGGCCGGCCAGGGAGCTCCACGACCTGGTGCGGGGGATGAACCCCTGGCCGGTGGCCTATTTTGAAGAGGGGGGCAAAAAGATCAAGGTGCTGAAAAGCCGCGTGGCCGCCGGCGGCGGCGCGCCGGGCCGGGTGCTGGCTCTGTCGCCCCTCACCGTCGCCTGCGGCGAGGGCGCGCTGGAGCTGGCCGAGGTGGTGCCGGAGGGCAAAAAACCCATGGCGGGCACCGCCTGGGCGGCGGGCCGGCGGCTGAAAGCCGGCGACACCCTGTAAGAAAAGGAGCATCCACCATGACGAACGCCCGCCGCACGGCGGCCCTTGCCCTTGCAAAGCAGGAGCAGAATGGCTATTCCAACCTGGTGCTGGCCGCCGCGCTGGAGCGGGAGGCCCTTTCGCCCCGGGACAAGGCCTTTGTCAGCGCCCTGTTCTACGGCGTCACCGAGCGGCTGCTCCCCCTGGACTGGGCCCTGGGCCAATGCCTTGCAAAGCCGCTGGCAAAGCTGGACGCCCCGGTGCGGGCGGTGCTGCGCTGCGGGCTGTACGAGGCGAAATACATGAACACCCCGGTGCCGGCGGCGGTGAGCGAGGCGGTGAGCCTCTGCCGCCAGCTTAAAAAGGCCAGCGCGGCGGGCCTTGTGAACGCGGTGCTGCGCCGGGCCGTCGCGCTGGACGTTTCCGCCGCCCGCTTCAAAGACCGGGCGGAAGAGCTCTCGGTGCGGTATTCGGTGGGCCGGCCCATCGTGGAGCTGCTGCTGGAGCAGTATCCGGACAGGGCCGAGGGGATGCTGGCCTCCTTTTTTGAAAAGCCGCCGGTGACCCTGCGCTGCAACACCCTGCGCTGTACCCCCGCCCGGCTGTGTGAGGCGCTGGCCCGGGAGGGGATAAACGCCCGGCCGCTGGATGTGCCCGGGGCGGTGGAA
Source organism: Candidatus Allofournierella merdigallinarum (assembly GCA_019117205.1). Classification (GTDB taxonomy): domain Bacteria; phylum Bacillota; class Clostridia; order Oscillospirales; family Ruminococcaceae; genus Allofournierella_A; species Allofournierella_A merdigallinarum. The sequence continues at coordinate 14,372 of DXAC01000030.1, forward strand.
GCGGAATTTTCCGGCAGCCCCGCCGCCACAGAGGCTTTCCGCCAGGGCCTTTACCATGTACAGGGCCTGGCCAGCCAGGCGGCGGCCCTCTGCCTGGAGGCGCAGCCCGGCGAGACGGTGCTGGACCTCTGCGCCGCGCCCGGCGGCAAGACCCTGCTGCTGGCCCAGCAGATGGGGGACAAGGGGCGCCTTTTGAGCTTTGACGCGGCGGAGAACCGCCTGCCCCTCATCGAAGCAGCGGCGGCCCGGTGCGGCCTGTCCTGCGTCACGGTGGCAAAAGGGGACGCCTCGGTGTACGACCCGGCGCTGGCCGGGGCGGACCGGGTGCTCTGCGACGTGCCCTGCTCCGGCCTTGGCATCATCGCCAAAAAGCCGGATATCCGCTACAAGTCCCTGGAGGGCGGGGAAAAACTTCGCGCGCTCCAGTTGAAAATTCTCGCCAACGCTGCCCGTTATGTAAAAGAGGGCGGGCGGCTGGTCTACTCCACCTGCACGGTGGACAAGCGGGAGAACGGCGAGGTGGTGCGGGCCTTTCTCGCCGGGCACGGCGAGTTCGTGCCGGAGCAGCCGCCGGTGGTGCTGCCGGGGGCCCTTTTGGAGGACAAGATGCAGACCATGCTGCCGGGCTTTGCCGGCCCGGACGGCTTTTTCACGGCGGTGCTCCGGCGGCGGGGCGTCCGCGCCGGCACACCGGTATAGCAACTGTCGGGGGTTTATGGTACAATGAACAGGAAGTGTATATCCTCCTATACGCCCGAGGCGCTGGCCGCCCTGATGAAAGAATGGGGCCAGCCGGCGTTCCGGGCAAAGCAGATCTTCCGCTGGCTGCATCAGAAGCTGGTCACGGAGTTCTCCGCCATGACCGACCAGCCCAAGACCCTGCTGGCAAGGCTGGAGGAGGAATATACCATCGCCGCCCCCGCCATCGCGCGGCGCCAGCAGTCCAAAGACGGCACGGTGAAGTACCTTTTCGCCCTGGCCGACGGCAACTGCATCGAGACGGTGATCATGCGCTACCACTATGGCGTCACCGCCTGCGTGTCCACCCAGGTGGGCTGCCGGATGGGCTGCCGCTTTTGCGCCTCCACCCAGGCGGGCCGGGTGCGGGATCTGGAAGCGGGGGAGATCGCCGGCCAGATCTACGCCGCCCAAAAGGACATCGGCGAGCGGGTGAGCCACATCGTGCTCATGGGCATCGGCGAACCCCTGGACAACTTCGACAACGTGATGGATTTCCTCACCATCATCTCCAGCCCCGACGGGGTGAACATCGGTATGCGGAACATCAGCCTGTCCACCTGCGGCATCGTGCCCATGATCGACAAGCTGGCGGAGAGAAAATTGCAGCTCACCCTGTCCATCTCGCTCCACGCGCCCAACGACAGCCTGCGAAGCGGGATGATGCCGGTGAACGACGCCTACCCGGTGGCCCAGCTCATCGCCGCCTGCCGACGCTACCAGCAGACCACCGGCCGGCGGGTGAGCTTTGAATATTCCATGGTGCGGGGCGTCAACGACAGCCCCGCCGCCGCAAAGGAGCTGGCGGCGCTCATCCGGGGCATGGGCGCCCATGTGAACCTGATCCCCATCAACCCGGTGGACGGCAGCCCCTATTCCGCCACCGACGCCGAAAACGTCAAGCGATTTCAAGCGCTGCTCACACAGCTTGGGGTGAACGCCACCGTGCGCCGCCGCCTGGGCAGCGACATCAGCGCCGCCTGCGGCCAGCTGCGCCGGGAAGAAGCGGCAAAGGAGGGAAGCCTATGAAACTGGCAGGCAAAACCGACAAGGGCGGTTACCGCGCCGAGAACCAGGACAACTACCGGGCCGCCCGGCTGCCGGACGACACCGTCTGGGCCGTTGTGTGCGACGGCATGGGCGGTGCCGCCGCGGGCCGGCTGGCCAGTCAGGTGGCCACCGACGCCCTGGAAGACTGCTTCAACGCCGGCCTGCCCGGCCTGGAGCCGGGCGGGGAGGAGGCGCTGCTGGCCCGGTGCATCACCCAGGCCAACCGGGCGGTGTACGCCGAGTCGCTGAAAGACCCCACCCACCGGGGCATGGGCACCACCGCCGTCTGCGCGCTGGTGCGGCAGGGCCGGGTGCATGTGGCCCACGTGGGCGACTCCCGGGCCTACCTGTGCCGGCCGGGGGAGCTGGTGCAGCTCACCGTGGACCACACCATGGTGCAGCAGCTGGTGGAAAGCGGCCAGATCACCCGCCAGCAGGCGGCCTGCCACCCCAACAAGAACCTGATCACCAAGGCGCTGGGGGTGGAGCCCTCCATCCAGGGCGATTACACCAGCGCGCCGGTGAAAAAGGGCGATGTGATCCTGCTTTGCACCGACGGGCTTTCCGGCGCGGTGAGCGCCGACCAGCTCCAGGACCTTTTGGAGCACACCCCTTTCTTTATCACCCCCCGCAAACTGGTGGAGCGGGCCCTGGCCGCAGGCAGCCAGGACAATGTCACCGCTGTGCTGGTAGGGGTGGAACCCACGGAGGACTGAAATGGATCAACTCATCGGCAAGAAACTGGACGGCCGCTACCTGCTGGAGAGCCTGGTGGGCATGGGCGGCATGGCCAACGTGTACAAGGCGAAAGACCTGAAGACCGACGCCGTGGTGGCGGTGAAGATCCTCCGGGAGGAGTTCGCCCAGAACACCGAGCTGGTACGGCGCTTCAAAAACGAGTCCAAGGCCATCTCCATCCTGGAGCATCCGGGCATCGTCAAGGTGTTCGACGTGTCGGTCACCGACAAGCTCCAGTACATCGTGATGGAGTACATCGACGGCATCACCCTGAAAGAGTACATGAACCGCCGGGGCGGGCCTCTCACCTGGAAAGAGGTGGTCCACTTCTGTCAGCAGGTGCTGGACGCGCTGGACCACGCCCACAGCAAAGGGGTGGTCCACCGGGACATCAAGCCCCAGAACATCATGCTGCTGGCGGACGGCCGGGTCAAGATCATGGACTTCGGCATCGCCCGCTTCTCCCGGGCGGAGTATCAGGACACCAGTGAAAAGGCCATCGGCTCGGTGCACTACATCAGCCCCGAGCAGGCCAAGGGGGACGTCACCGACGCCAAGGCGGACATCTACTCCGTGGGCGTGATGATGTACGAGATGCTCTCCGGCAAGCTGCCTTTCGAGTCGGACAGCGCCGTGTCGGTGGCCATCAAGCAGATCGCCGACACCGCCGTGCCGCTGGGCGAGGTGGCGCCGGACGTGCCCCAGGCGCTGCAGGACATCACCGCGCGGGCCATGGCGAAGGACCCGGCGCGGCGGTATCCCAGCGCCCGGGATATGCTGCGGGACCTGGAGGAGTTCAAAAAGAACCCCAGTATCCGCTTTGAGTACGAATATATGACCGAGGATTCGCCAGCGAGGTACATCGACAAGGTGATCAAACGACCCGAACAGGGCCACCCGGCCCGCAAGCGTCCGGCCCAAAGCGGCCGAAGCGGGCAGAGACCCGCCCCCGAAAACGGCCAGGGCCGCAAAAAGCCCGCCCGCAAAAAGCGCATCGGCGTGCTGCCCATCCTGGCGGGCATGGCTACCGCGTTCGCGCTGGGCAGCGCCATCCTTTGCTATTTCATCATCACCAACTCCACCAATCTGCTGTTCAGCAACCGGGAGGACGTCACCCTGCCGGACTTCACCGGTATGCAGTGGGAGACGGTGAAAGAGGAGTACTCCGGTCAGCTGTCGCTGGTGGCGGAGCAGGAGTACAACGACCGGTATGAAGAGGGCGTCATCTACTACCAGTCGCCCCGGGGCCCCCGCACGGTGAAAGAGGGGCAAAAGGTCACCGTCAAGGTGAGCCTGGGCACCCTGTATGTGAACGTGCCGGACGTGAGCCAGTGGAAGATCGCCGACGCCGAGGAGGAGCTCAAGGATCTGGGCCTGCAGGTGCGCCGGATGATCGTGGAGGACGAGTCCCTGGCCGAGGGCACCGTCATCCGCACCGAGCCGGCGGCGGGCGAGCGCATCGCCAGCGGCGAGACGGTGTCGGTGTATGTGAGCCAGAAGAAGATCGACACCGAGACCACCGTGCCGCCGGTGAAAGGCATCTCGCTGGAGGACGCCCAGAAAGCCCTCACCAACAACAGCCTCATCGCCGGCGTGGTCACCGAGGCTTACAGCAGCGAGTACGCCGCCGGCGTGGTCATCGACTCCACCCCGGTGGAGGGCTCCACTGTCAAGGTGTATTCGCAGGTGGGCCTGGTGGTGTCCATCGGGCCGGAGCCCACCCCGGAGCCCACCCCCGAACCCACGCCGGAGCCCACGCCGGTCCCAACGGCGACGCCGACCCCCGCCCCAACCGCCACGCCCACGCCGGTGGCGACCCCGATCCCCTCGCCGGACGCGGGCGATGACCAGGCCGGTGAAGACACGAACGACAGCGGCCAGACGGATCAAAACGCAGACACCTGAGCGCCGCGCAGCAAGAGGAGTTTTATGCCACAGGGATATATCACAAAGGGCATCGGCGGCTTTTACTATGTAAAAACGGAGGAGGGCCTGCTGGAGTGCAAGGCAAAGGGCATCTTCCGCAAAAAGCGCATCACCCCGGTGGCGGGGGATAAGGTGGTGGTGGAGCAGGAGGGCGGCGGCGCGGTGATCGCCGAGATCCTGCCCCGGAAAAACGTATTTATCCGCCCGCCCATCGCCAACCTGGACGTGCTGTTCATCGTGGCCAGCACCACCCAGCCCACCCCCAGCACCCTGGTGCTGGATAAGCTCAGTGCCATCGCGGTGGACAAGGGGGCCCAGCCGGTGCTTGTATTCACCAAGGCGGACCTGGCGGACACCGGGCCGCTGCTGGCGGCCTACGACAAAAGCGGCCTGCCGGTGATCGTGACGGACCACGCCTCCGGCGAGGGGCTGGAGCAGATCAAGGGCTGGATCGCCGGCCGGCTCTGCGCGTTCTGCGGCAACTCCGGCGTGGGCAAGAGCACCCTGCTCAACGCCCTGCTGCCCCAACTGGCCCAGCAGACCGGCGAGATCAGCCAAAAACTGGGCCGGGGCCGGCACACCACCCGGGAGGTGGAGCTCTTCGAGGCGTTCGGGGGGCTGGTGGCCGACACGCCGGGCTTTGCCAGCCTGGACACTGAAAGGGCCTGCTACATCCCCAAGGAGGACCTGCAATACGCCTTTCCGGAGTTTGCCCCCTACATCCCCCGGTGCCGGTTCACCGGCTGCGCCCACCGGGGCGAGGCGGGCTGTGCCGTGCGTGCGGCGGTGGAGGCGGGCCGGATCAGCCCCACCCGCTACGAGAGCTACGCCGCCATGTACGACGAGGTCAAGGATATCAAAGACTGGCAGCTGCGCTGAAAGCCGGCTGCGCCACACAGCCGGGGCCGCCGCGCCCCGGCCTTTTCAGTGAGAGGGAGGATGAAGCCATGCCGCGCTGTGTCATCATCGGCGCCGGGCCGGTGCGCCCACAGCAGCGGGCCCTGGTCGCGCCCGGCGACTATGTCATCGCCTGCGACGGGGGCTACCGCAACGCCCGGGCCCTGGGGGTGGTCCCGGACCTGATCGTGGGGGATTTCGACTCGGCCCCCCGCCCCGAAAGGGGCGAGCTGGTGGTGCTGCCCGCCGAAAAGGACGACACCGACACCCACTACGCCGCCCGCCTGGCGGTGCAAAAGGGCTTCGACCGGGCGCTGCTGCTGGGTGTGCTGGGCGGCGCGCGGATGGACCACACCCTGGCCGCCGTCGCCGCCGGCCTCTGGCTGGCAAAGCAGGGGGTGGACACCACCCTGGCGGGGGAGAACACCGAGATGCGCTACGCGCTGCCCGGCCGGCCGGTGCGCCTTGCCCACGACCCGGCGGCCTACTTCTCCCTGTTCCCGCTGGAGGGGGCGGCCTCGGGCGTCTTCATCACCGGGGCAAAATATCCCCTGGAAAACGCCCGCCTGGTGCCGGACGCCACCCTGGGCGCCAGCAACGAGACGCTGGCCGGCGGGGCGCTGGTGCGGGTGGAACAGGGCAGCCTGCTGGTGGTAAAAGCGCCCAAATAGCGCTTTAAGCGAAAAACAGCGCCCGCCCGCGCACACTTTTCCCCCGCCGTGGATACAATGGGGTATCCACACAAAACCACAGAAAAAGGGGGAGTGGGCGGTGCAGGTCGTGGTGGTCAAGAGCCCGAAATGCCTGGTGGGTCTGCTGCGGGCATTGTTCAAGATCAAAAAAGAGGGGTAAAACGCCCCGACAGCAAGCGCCCGCGCACCGGCCGCAAGGCCGGCGCGCGGGCGCTGCTTGTTTGTCCCCCTTTCGCGGCATATGCCCCCGGACAGGCGAATATACATGTGTCAGAACGTGCGAAAGGGGCGAAAGAATGGAACTCAAGGTGTTTAGAGATACCCTGACGGGCATGGGCAGCCTGTGGGAGACCAAGGCGGAGCTGCCCATTGAGACCGAGATCCTCATCCCGGACTATCTGCCGCAGGTGTTCAAGATCGTCAAGTGCTTTATCTACCCGGTGGTGCTGCAAAAGCAGGCGGCGCCCGGGCGGCTCACGGTGGAGGGCTATCTGCGCTGCGTGGTCTATTACCAGGCGGAGGAGGACCAGAGTCTGTGCCAGACCGAACAGAAGATCCCGTTCACCCGGGCCATGGACCTGCCGGAGGGGGAGTTCCAGGGCTATGGGGTGGCGGTGAGCGGCCAGGTGGAGTATCTCAATTGCCGGGCGGTGAACCAGCGCCGGGTGGACGTGCGGGGCGCCTACGCCCTGTCCGCCCAGGTCTGCGCCCAGAGCGAACAGGAGGTCATCACCGCCCTGGCGGACTGCGGCGCCGAGCAGAAGCTGGTGCCGGTGAACAGCCTGCGGCAGGTGGCAAATCTGGATAAGCTCCTCACCGCCGAGGAGGAGCTTACCCTGCCCGGCCAGGTGCAGGCGGTCATCGACATCAGCGGGGTGGGCCAGGTGGAGGAGGTCAAGCTCATCACCGGCAAGGCGGTGGTGAAAGGCCGTATCCTGGCGGCCGTGACCTACCGCAGCCAGCCCGGCTGGCAGCTGGAAACGGTGGAGCAGGCGGTGCCCTTTAACCAGATCATCGACTTGGACAACGCCCCGGAGGACAGCGTGGCCTTTGCCGAGGTGGAGCTCATCGGCAGCACCCTCACCGCGGCGGCGGGGCAGGAGGGGGCGAGCACCCTCACCCTCACCGCCATGCTCCACCTGCGCATGGTGCGCCCGGTGGAGTGCTATGTGGTGGCCGACGCCTTTTCCACCCGCTACACCACCGACGTGACCTACAAGGCCGTGGCCTGCGAGCAGCTGGCGGAAACGCTGAACAAAACGGTGGAGGTGGCCGCCTCCGGCGCGCTGCCGGATGAGAACGCCCAGCTCATCGGCTGCCTGGTCACCCTGCACCCGCCCGAGTGGACCCAAAACGAGGGCGCCGCCGGCCTGGCGGGCCGGGGGGTGGCCCATCTGCTGTGCCTGAACAGCCTGGGGGAGATCGAGTGCTGCGACAAGGCCTTTGATTACGCCCTGCCGGACGCCTGGCCCGGCCAGGCGTCCGACTACCGGGCCGAGTGCTGGCCCCAGGTCACCGCCGTGCAGACGGTGAAAACAGGCGGCGAGCTCACCGCGCGCATCACCTTGCGGGTGCGGGGGCTGGTCTTTCGGCGGGCCCGGGAGACGGTGGTGGACTCCATCCTCTGCCAGGCGGCGCTGGAAAACCCCGAGCCGGACGTGGCCCTGCGTATCTGCTACGCCGCGGCGGGGGAGAACGTGTTCGACATCGCAAAGCACTACCATGTGCCGCCGGCGGCCATGATGAAGCTGAATCATCTGGAGGACCTGCAGCTTGCCGCACCGGCCCGGCTGCTGGTGCCCATGACCCTTTGAAAGGAGGCCGGCGTATGGAAAGCGCGAACATCTACAAGGACATCGCCGCCCGCACCGGCGGCGACATCTACATCGGCGTGGTGGGCCCGGTGCGTACCGGGAAAAGCACCTTTATCAAGCGGTTCATGGAGGAGCTCATCCTGCCCCGCCTTGCCGCCGAGCCCCTGCGCGCCCGGGCCCGGGACGAACTGCCCCAGTCCGCCGCGGGGCGCACCATCATGACCACCGAGCCCAAGTTCATCCCGGAAACGGCGGTGACGGTGGAGCTGGAGGGGGGCGGCAGCTTCAACGCCCGCCTCATCGACTGCGTGGGCTACATGGTGGAGGGCGCCATGGGCCACGAGGAAAACGAAAAGCCCCGCATGGTGAAGAGCCCCTGGTACGAAGAGGAGGTGCCCTTTGACGTGGCCGCCGAGACCGGCACCCGCAAGGTCATCCGGGACCACTCCACCATCGGCCTGGTCATCACCACCGACGGCTCCATCAGTGACATTCCCCGGGAAAAGTACCAGGCCGCCGAGGCCCGGGTCATCGCCGAGCTGGAGCAGATCAAAAAGCCCTTTGTGATCCTGCTCAACTGCGTGGACCCCGCCAGCCCCGCCGCAAAGGCCCTGGCGGAAAAGATGGAGCAGGACTACGGCCGCACCGTGCTGCCGGTGAGCTGCGTGGACCTGGACGCCGAGGCCATCGACCGCATCCTGCAAAGCGTCCTCTATGAGTTCGACGTAAAGGAGATCGCCTTTGCAATGCCCCGGTGGATCACCCTGCTGGAGCCGGACCACTGGCTGCAAAGCGCGGTGTACGCCGCTGCCCAGGGCTTTGCCGCCTCGGTGGCCCAGATGAAAGACGTGGCCCGGGGCGGCTGCCGGCTGGAGTGCGAGCATCTGAAAAGCGCCCGGGTGCGCAGTATGCAGCTGGCCACCGGCAAGGTCACCCTGGAGCTGGAGCTGGAGCCGGACATCTTCTACCGGGTGCTGGGGGAGACCACGGGCCTGGAGATCTGCGACGAGGCAAGCCTGATGCCCTGCATCATCGGCCTGGCCAAGGCCAAGCGAGAATACGAGAAGATCCGCAGCGCCATCGAGCAGGTGGAGGCCACCGGCTACGGCATCGTGATGCCCACCCTGAACGAGCTGCACCTGGAGGAGCCGGAGATCGTGCGCCAGGGCGGGCGCTACGGGGTGCGCCTGCGGGCCAGCGCCCCCTCCATCCACCTGCTCAAGGCCACCATCAACACCGAGATATCCCCCATCGTGGGCTCCGAGCGGCAGAGCGAGGAGCTGGTGATGAGCCTGCTCCAGGACTTCGAGCAGGACCCTATCAAGATCTGGGAGTCCAACATCTTCGGCAAGAGCCTCCACGAGCTGGTCAACGAGGGTCTGCAGAACAAGCTGCTCCACATGCCCCAGGAGGCCCGCGCCCGGCTCCAGGAGACGCTGGAGCGGGTCATCAACGAAGGCTGCTCCGGCCTGATCTGCATCATCCTGTGAGCGCTTTCCTCCCAAAACCGCCGCGGCCCGCCGCGGCGGTTTTTGCCGTGCTGTGCGGGCAAACTATAAAAAGCAGATTGATTATCCCGCCAGGATGTTGTAAAATATAACAAAAGAGTAAAAAGATCGAAGACTTCGAGCCGCGCAAAGGGCGGCCCCGGCGCACCGGGGCCGGGGCGCGGAGCAAAGAATTGGTGATGAGTTTGGCAAAGACCATTTCCCGGCTGCTCAGCCGGTTCCGAAAACAGATATTGATCGTGTTCGACATCCTGGTGATCTCCCTGGCTTACATCGCGCCCTGGGTGCTCATCAACAGCCGGGCCGCCTACGAACGATACGCCAGCTTGCTTGTTGCCAGTTGGTTTTTGTTTGTCTGCTGCTTTGAGATCGTCTATGCCCTGATGGGCATGTACGACAGCCTGTGGCGCTATGCCGAGATCGTGGAGTTTTTCCGGCTGTGCGTGGCCTCCATCATCGCGGTGGCCCTGTTCGCCGTGACCTCCTTTTTCATCTTCAGCGAGACGCCGGTGCCCCTGTCGGTGTACTTTCTCAGCTCGCTGTTCGCCGTGTCTTTCACGCTCTATTCCCGCCTGACCTACCGGATGTACCGCAATGTGATCCTGGGCCGCCAGGGCAAGCGCCAGGCCCGGCGCACCCTGCTCATCGGCGCGGGCGACGCGGCCAGCACCCTGCTCCACGAACAGTACAAGGCGGCCAACCCCGAGATGAACATCATCTGCTGTGTGGACGACGCGCCGGAAAAGCAGGGCCGCTACATCATGGGCGTGCAGATCATGGGCACCACCGAGGACATCCCCGAGCTGGTGGAGCGCTGCGAGATCGAGACCATCCTGCTGGCTATCCCCACCATGGACGAGGAGAGCCGCCGCCGGGTGCTCTCCATCTGCAACCGCACCAAGTGCAACGTGAAGATATTGCCGGACATCGTCAAGATGATCACCGACGGCAAGGACCTTGCCAGCCGCATCCGCGACGTGAAAGTGGAGGACCTGCTCGGCCGGGACGAGATCCAGCTCTCCAGCCTGATCACCCAGTTTTTGGGAGGCAAGCGGGTGATGGTCACCGGCGGCGGCGGATCCATCGGCTCGGAGCTGTGCCGGCAGATCGCCAGCTGCAAGCCCGCCATGCTCATCATCGTGGACATCTATGAAAACAGCGCCTACGCCATCCAGCAGGAGCTGCGCCGCAAATACGGCGACCAGCTGAAGATGGAGGTGCTCATCGCCTCGGTGCGGGACTCCAAAAAGATGGATGCCCTGTTCAGCCGCCTGCGGCCCCAGGTGGTCTTCCACGCGGCGGCCCACAAGCACGTGCCCCTGATGGAGGACAGCCCGGAGGAGGCGGTGAAGAACAACGTGTTCGGCACCTACAACGCGGCGGTGGCCGCCGACAAGTACGGGGCCGAGCGGTTCGTGCTGATCTCCACCGACAAGGCGGTGAACCCCACCAACGTGATGGGCGCCACCAAGCGGCTGTGCGAGATGGTGGTGCAGGCCATGGCCCAGCGCAGCAAGACCAGCTTCGCCGCCGTGCGCTTCGGCAACGTGCTGGGCTCCAACGGGTCGGTGATCCCTTTGTTCAAGGACCAGATCGCCTGCGGCGGGCCGGTCACCGTGACCCACCCGGACATCGTGCGCTACTTCATGACCATCTCCGAGGCGGTGAGCCTGGTCCTGGAAGCAGGCGCCATGGCCACCGGCGGCGAGATCTTCGTGCTGGACATGGGCAAGCCCATGCGCATCCTGGACCTGGCGGAGAACCTGATCAAGCTCTCCGGCTTCATCCCCTACAAGGACATCCAGATCGTCTTCACCGGCCTGCGTCCAGGCGAGAAGCTCTACGAGGAGCTGCTCATGGACGAGGAGGGCCTGCGCAAGACCGACAACCGAAAGATTTACATCGGCGCGCCGCTGAAGCTCAACAACCAGACTTTCTTCGACCATCTGATGACCCTCAAGCAGATCGCTTACAGCAACAACAGCGACAACCTGGTGCAGGCGCTCACCGACATGGTGCCCACCTTTCACCACCGGCGGGACGAGTCCAGACGAGGGGAGGGATAAGGGTTGTACAAGGCCTTTTTCAAGCGGCTGCTGGACCTTGTGTGCAGCGCGGGAGCCATCGTATGCCTCTCGCCGATGCTGGCGGTCATCGCGGTGTGGGTGAAATGCTCTTCCCCCGGGCCGGTGCTCTTCACCCAGAAGCGGGTGGGCCGGGGCAAGACCCATTTCCGCATCTACAAGTTCCGCACCATGCGCACCGACACCCCCCACGACATGCCCACCCACCTGCTGGAGGACCCGGACGCTTTCATCACCAGCGCCGGGCGCTTTCTGCGGCGCACCAGCCTGGACGAGCTGCCCCAGATCTTCAACATCTTCCTGGGGCAGATGAGCGTGGTGGGCCCGCGCCCGGCCCTGTGGAACCAGTTCGACCTGATCGCCGAGCGGGACAAATACGGCGCCAACGACTGTGTGCCCGGCCTCACCGGCTACGCCCAGGTCCACGGGCGGGACGAGCTGCCCATCCCGGAAAAGGCCCGGCTGGACGGCTACTACGCCCAGAACCTGAGCTTTGCGCTGGACGTGAAGATCTTTTTCCGAACCATCGGCAGTGTGCTCCATCACGAGGGCGTGGTGGAGGGCAAGCAGCCGCAGGGCCCCAGCGATTGAAAAAATGACAAAGCGCCGGCTCCCCGCCGCAAAGGCGGGGAGCCGGCGCTTTTATCTGCAAGGGGTCACTTTTCCGGTTCGTCCGGGGTGGCCAGCGCGCCCAGCACCTGGGCGTAGATGTCGCTGCCGTGCTCCACAAAGGCGTTTTTGGCCATCTCGGCGGTCAGGGCGTCGGGCAGCAGCACCTCCAGCGAGAACAGCCGGCTGCCCATCTCCGAGATGGAGCAGCGCACCGCGTAGCCCTCGGGGGTGCGGACGATCTCTGCCTTGTGCTGGGCCGCCTTGCGCGCCCACTGCTGGGCCCGCACCGCCGCCCGCACCGCCGCCTCTCGCACCGTGCGGGGCAGCCGGTCCACGCTGAGCTCATCCGCCACCGCCACCCCCTTGGGGGTGATGGTGTAGCCGCCCTTGTCGTCCACCGCGGCAAGGCCGTTCTGCTCCAGGTCCGCCAGGGCGGAGGACAGCTCGAAGTAGTTCACCAGCTGTTCACCCAGCAGCGCCTGCTCGATCTCGCCGCGGGTCAGGGGCGCCATGGGAGCCACCGTCTTGATGAGATAGCACAGCAGGATGCGGACCTCGATGTTATCTGTCAAGCCACCTGGCTTTACACCGAATGTAAAGGCGTTTCCTGACACGATCCCACTCCCTTTGCGTGTTGGTTCGTCTTCCATTATAGTGAAAATGCTTCCTTTTTACAAGGCCGCGGCGGTGAAATCCGTCTCCACCTGTTTTTTGCTGCCGGGGGTGGAGTAGACCCACCGGTCCAGCCGGCCCTCGGTGATGAAATAGCGGGGGGCGAAGTACACCGGCTCGGTGAGCTGCCGGTTCACGATCACCAGCTTGATCTTCATCTTGTCCGGCAAAATGCTCTTGATGAACACGCTCACCGGCTGGCCCACCCGCAGCCCCTCGGTGCGCTCGGCCAGCCCCGCCAGGTTGGGGGCCAGCTCGATGAACACCCCGTAGCTCTCGATGCTCCGCACCAGCCCCACCACCGTTTCCCCCGCCTGGAACAGCCCGGCGTTCTGCTGCCAGGTGCCCATCAGCTCCCGCAGGGTCAGCACAAGCCGGCCCTGGGCGTCCCGGCTTTTCACCGCGCAGGTCAGGGTCTGGCCCACCCGCACCCGGTCCGCCGGGCTCCGGATGCGGGACACCGACATGCAGTCGATGGGCAAAAGGGCGCTCACGCCGCAGCCCACGTCGCAAAAGGCCCCGAAGCCCTCCAGATGGGTCACCCGGCAGGGCAGCAGGTCCCCGGGGCAAAGGGCGTCAAGATATTCCGCTTTACATTTTTGCTGGGCCAGCCGGCGGGAGAGCTGATATCCCTGCCCCGGCCGGGGCAGGGCCGTGATGTAAAAGCAGGTGGGCCGCCCCACCCGGGTGAGCAGGGCCACCTCCCGCACCGCGCCCTCGGCCACGCCGTCGGCACATTCCTCATAAGGCATCAGGGCGGGGCGGCCCGCCAGCTGGAACACCAGCTGCTTGCGGCAGTCGAAAGCCAGGGCCACGCTCTCCAGGATGCGCCCCTCCTCAAAGGCCTGCCGCAGTTGTTCCTCGTCCAGTTCCCGGGCGCTCGCGCCGCTTCCCTCGGGGGTGTAGTCTGCCATGCTGAACCATCCTCGCTTCTTTTTCGGCCGCCGGCCCGAACGCCCGGCCCGGCCCCGCGTTTTTAAAAAATATATGCGGACGGGGCGGGGGATATTTGCAAAAAAGGCGCAAAGGTATATAATATAAAATTGCACCGGCAGGCGCCGGCGGCAAAAACAGCACAAAGGAGGACGCGGCCATGGACGTGCGCGTGGGCGACCAGATCCTTACCAAAAAGCCACACCCCTGCGGCGCGGCCTGCTTCGACGTGCTCCGGGTGGGCATGGATTTCAAGATCCGCTGCACCGGCTGCGGGCGGGAGATCATGCTGCCCCGGGCAAAGATCGAGCGGAACATCAAGAAGATCCTGCGCCCCGACGAGCCGTAGGGCGCTTGTTTGGCACCCATGAAAACGGCAAACGGAGAGGAGCGCTGAAATGCTGGAGCAGCTGCGGCAGGTGCGCCGCCGATACCAGGAGGTGGAGTTGTCCCTGCGGGACCCGGCGGTGCTGGCGGACAACGCCCGCTGTGCGTCGCTGATGCGGGAATACCGGCGGCTGACGCCGCTGATGGAGGCCTTTGGCCGGTATGAGGCCGCCTGCGCCGACTGCGCCGAGGCCCGCGCCCTGCTGGAGGAGGGCGGCCTGGAGCCGGAATTCCGGGAGATGGTCCAGGCCCAGTACGCCGAAAGCCGGGACAAACTGGAGCCGCTGGAGCACCAGCTCCGGCTGCTTTTGCTGCCCCGGGACGAAAACGACGAGCGAAACATCATCCTGGAGATCCGCGGCGGGGCGGGCGGCGAGGAGGCCGCCCTCTTCGCGGGCACCCTTTTGCGGATGTACAGCCTGTACGCCGCCGCCCGCAGCTGGAAGTACGAGGTGCTGAACCTGAGCGCCACCGAGCTGGGGGGCGTGCGGGAGGCGTCGGTCTCCATCCAGGGGGAGAGCGTGTACAGCCGGCTCAAGTACGAGAGTGGCGTCCACCGGGTACAGCGGGTGCCCGCCACCGAGACCCAGGGCCGCATCCACACCTCCACCGTAACGGTGGCGGTGCTGCCCGAGGCGGAGGAGGTGGACCTGCAGCTGGACCCGTCGGAGCTCCGGATCGACACGTTCCGCTCCTCCGGGGCGGGGGGCCAGCACGTGAACAAGACCTCCAGCGCCATCCGGATCACCCACCTGCCCACCGGCATGGTGGTGGAGTGCCAGGACGAGCGCAGCCAGTACAAGAACAAGGACAAGGCGCTGAAAGTGCTCCGCAGCCGGCTGCTGGCCCAAAAGCAGCAGGCGCAGAAAGACGCCCAGGATGCCGACCGGCGCAGCCAGGTGGGCACGGGGGACCGGTCCGAGCGCATCCGCACCTACAATTTTCCCCAGGGCCGCGTCACCGATCACCGCATCGGGCTGACCCTGTACAAGCTGGACAACGTGATGAACGGCGCGCTGGACGAGGTGCTGGACGCCCTCATCACCGCCGACCAGACCCGGCGGCTGCAGGCCGCCGGGGGAAAGTGGACCTGATGATGAATACCATCCTTGCAAAGGCCGACAAGGCCGCGGTGGAAAAGGCCGCCGCCCTGCTGGCAGCGGGCCAGATCGTGGCCATCCCCACCGAAACTGTCTACGGCATCGCCGCCAGCGCCCTCAACGGGGCGGCGGTGAAAAAGATCTTTGAAGCCAAGGGCCGCCCCCAGGACAACCCGCTGATCGTCCACATCGACCGGCTGGAGATGCTGAAGGGGCTGGTGGCCACGGTGCCCGAAAAGGCGCTGGCGCTGGCCGCGGCGTTCTGGCCCGGCCCGCTCACCATCATCCTGCCCCGGGGCCCCAAAGTGGCGGACGAAGTCTGCGCCGGGCTGGACACGGTGGCCATCCGTATGCCCAGCCATCCGGTGGCCCGGGCGGTCATCGCCGCCAGCGGCCTGCCCCTGGCGGCGCCCTCCGCCAACCGGTCCGGCGGGCCCAGCCCCACCACCGCCGCCGACGTGCTGGCGGACATGGAGGGCCGGCTGCCCCTGATCCTGGACGGCGGTTCCTGCGGGGTGGGGGTGGAGTCCACCGTCATCACCCTGGCGGGACAGACGCCGGTGCTGCTGCGGCCGGGCTTTGTCACCAAAGAGCAGCTGGAGCAGGTGCTGGGCTGCCCGGTGGAGCTGGCCGGCGCGGTGCTCCACCAGCTCAAGGAGGGGGAGACCGCCCGCAGCCCCGGCATGAAGTATAAACATTACGCCCCCAAGGCCCATGTGACCATCCTGCGGGGCGACCTGGACGCCTACCGGGCCTATGTGAGCGGCCACGCCGGCCCCGGCGTGTGGGCCCTGTGCTTTGACGGCGAGGGCGAGGGCCTGCCGGTGCCCTCGGTGAGCTACGGCGCGCGGGAGGACGACGCCTCCCAGGCCCGGGAGCTGTTCAGCGCCCTGCGCCGGCTGGACGAGCAGGGCGCCGAGAGGGTCTACGCCCGCTGCCCCCACATCGGCGGGGTGGGCCTGGCGGTGTACAACCGGCTGGTGCGGGCGGCGGCCTTTGAGGTGGTGGAGCTATGAAGATCATCGGCATCACCGGCCGCTCCGGCAGCGGAAAAAGCGCCGTGGCCGCCCTCTACCGCCAGCTGGGCTACACCGTGGCGGACGCCGACCTGGTCGCCCGGCAGGTGCTGGAGCCCGGCTCCCCCTGTCTGGAAAAGATCGCGGCCGCTTTCGGCCCCGACCTGCTCGGCCCCCGGGGCGCGGTGGACCGGCGGCTGCTGGCCGCCCGGGCTTTCCGGGATGAGGAAAGCACCCGGCGGCTGGTGGACATCACCCACCCGGAGATCGTCCGCCGGCTGCTGGCCGCCGCAAAGGAGGCGCGGCAGCGGGGCGAGGCGGTGTTCTTTGTGGACGGCGCGGTGATCGTGGGCGCGCCCTTTGAGAAATACTGCGACGAGATCTGGCTGGTGAGCGCCCCCTATGCCCAAAGCCTTGCGCGCATCTGCCGGCGGGACGGCCTCACCCGGCGGCAGGCCCGGGCGCGGCTGGCGGCCCAGCTGCCGGTGCGCGCTCTGCGGGCCGCCGCCTGCCGGGAGATACGCAACGACAGCGACGAGGCCCAGCTGCGCTGCCGGGCGCTGGACGCGCTGGAACAATGGAAAGGTGGTGCATGAGTGACCAAAAAACTTGCGAAAAGGATCCTGTGGCTCGTCGTGCTCGCGGCGGTGGCCGTGCTGGCTGTACGGGGCCTGCGGGAGGGGCTGTATCGGCTGGACGTTGCCCGCTACCCTTTGAAATATACGGAATACGTGGAAAACGAGGCCGTGGCGAACGGCGTGGACCCGTTGCTGCTCTACTCGATCATCCGCACCGAGAGCGGCTTTGACCCCAACGCCGAATCCAGCGTGGGGGCCCGGGGCCTGATGCAGATCACCGAGGTCACTTTCGACTGGATCAAATCGAAGATCGCCAAAAACGAGCCGGTGACCTTTGACGACCTGTACGACCCGGCGGTGAACATCCGCTTTGGCGCGTACTATTTCGCCGCCTGCCTGGCCCGCTACCACGGGGACGTGTCCACCGCGGCGGCGGCCTACCACAGCGGCTGGGGCACGGTGGACGGCCTGCTGGAAAAGGCGGAATATTCCGCAAGCGGCGAGACGCTGCACACCTTTCCTTACGAGCAGATGGGCCTGTATGTCACCAAGATCAACCGCGCTTACGAACGTTATCAGGCCCTGTACGGGGCCTGAAGAAAGAGAGGATATAGCAACATGAGCAAAGAAAAGACCGAGGGCCAGAAGCTGGCCGAGGAACTGCTGTACACCCGCCCCCATGCGGGCGAGGCCGATGCGGCGCTGAACCGGGCGGCGGATGACTTCTGTGTGGGCTACAAGGCCTTTCTGGACAACGGCAAGACCGAGCGGGACGTGACCAGCTACACCGTGAAGCTGCTGGAGCAGGCCGGCTACGTTCCCTTTGTGCCCGGCACCGCCTACGCCGCCGGCGCCAAGGTGTATCTGAACAACCGGGGCAAAAGCGTCATCGCCGCCACCATCGGCAAAAAGCCCCTGGCCGAGGGCGTGCATATGAACATTGCCCACACCGACGCCCCCCGGCTGGACGTGAAGCCCAACCCCCTGTATGAGAGCAGCGAGCTGGCCCTGCTCAAGACCCACTACTACGGCGGCGTGCGCAAGTACCAGTGGGTGGCCACCCCGCTGGCGCTGCACGGCGTTATGTACAAGGCGGACGGCACCCAGGTGAACGTCTGCATCGGCGAGGAGGAGGGCGACCCTGTCTTCTGCATCACCGACCTGCTGCCCCACCTGGGCGCGGAGCAGAACGAGCGCAAGCTCAGCGAGGGCATCAAGGGCGAGGAGCTGAACATCGTGGTGGGCAGCCTGCCCTACGCCGACAAGGAGGTCAAGGACCGGGTCAAGCTGCTGGCGCTGAAACTGCTCAACGAGAAGTACGGCGTCACCGAGCGGGACTTCATCACCGCCGAACTGGAGGCGGTGCCCGCGTTCAAGGCCCGGGACGTGGGCTTCGACCGGGCGCTCATCGGCGCCTACGGCCACGACGACCGGGTGGACGCCTATCCCGCCCTGGTGGCCGAGATGGAGACCAAACTGCCCGCCTATACCACCGTCTGCGTGCTCACCGACAAGGAGGAGATCGGCTCCGAGGGCGTCACCGGCCTGAACAGCATGTATGTGTTCCACTTCCTGCAACAGCTGTGCGCCGCCGCCGGCCAGGACGCCATCCTCTGCTTCCAGCACTCCAAGTGCCTGTCGGCGGACGTGACCGCCGCTTTCGACCCCACGTTCCCCTCGGCCTTTGAGGCCCAGAACAGCACCTATGTGGGCAAGGGCGTGGCCATCTCCAAATACACCGGCTCCCGGGGCAAGGGCGGCGCCAACGACGCCCCCGCCGAGCTGGTGAGCTACTTTACCCGCATTTTCGACGCCGCCGGCGCCGCCTGGCAGATCGGCGAGCTGGGCAGGGTAGACCAGGGCGGCGGCGGCACCGTGGCCAAGTATGTGGCCTCCCACGACATCGACACCATGGATGTGGGCGTGCCGGTGCTCAGTATGCACTCGCCCTACGAGCTGGTGGCCAAGATCGACGTGTACATGGCCTACAAGGCGTTCAAGGCGTTCAACGACTGCGCCGAGTAAACCGAAAAAACCTCCGTTTTTCTCCAAAACGGGGTTGACATTCCCCGCGGGGTCTGCTATAATAGCAAAGCAGTCGCAAGACGGCAAGCCCGTGGGGGTGTAGCTCACTTGGGAGAGCGCTTGAATGGCATTCAAGAGGTAAGGGGTTCGATCCCCCTCATCTCCACCACAACAAACAAATCCGAACCTTGTGCCGATTGGCGATGGGTTCGGATTTGTTGTTTATACGGAATAAACAAAAAAAGACGCTTTTGATAAAAAGGCGTCTTTTTGCTGTAGATTAAGCTGTCCATAGACAAAACTATGGAACGACTGTACAATAAAAGAAAATGGCCAGATATCTTGAAAATAACAGGTATACAGAGCGGAGAGGTAAGCCATGAGTGTTTTGATCGACGACAGTATCACAATCTATGAGGCGCTTGAGAATATCAAAAACGGAAAATATGTTATGCCTGCATTTCAAAGGCAGTATGTTTGGAGCATGGAGCAGATAGAAAAACTCTGGGATTCTATCCTGCTTGATTATCCGATTGCGACCTTTTTGTTTTGGCATGTGGATGACGACAATGTGAGTTGGGATACATATTTCTGCAATTTTTTGTCGGAAGTCACTTTCGACAGCAGAAAACAGGCCGATAGCGTGAACTACGAATTGAGCAGTATCAATGTAAATTTGACCGACACAGCTGTTCTGGATGGCCAGCAGCGGCTGACATCGCTGTTTTTATCGCTTTACGGTCAGGCGTATATCCGGCAGAAACACGCAAGAAAGAAGATAGCCGGAGGCACCGTAGTCAAACTTCTCATCGAGCTGAATAAAAACAGACTGGCTGTGGATGAAGAAGAGTACAACAGCAAGAAATTTGATATCCGGTTTGCCGAAAGAATTGGAAAATTGAGCCCGACCCAATTTGAAGTCAAAAACATTTTAGACCCGCAATTCCGAGAGGACAGCACAAGGGAACAGGCCATCGAAAAAGCAATCGTCAATGTGCCGCCGGAAAGCAAAGAGTATGCACGCGGCATACTGAACCAGTTATACCGTAAAATTTTTGTAGAAAAACTGATTCGCTATACAAAGATTAAAGATATGAAACAAGACGATGCGTTGGAGATGTTTGTCCGCTTTAACAGCGGCGGTAAAGCATTGAAAAAGCACGAGATCACCATGTCGATTTTGGAAGCCTACTGGCCAAGTGCAAAGACTGAATTCGGAAAGGTTCTGGAAGGTCCTTATGCCGGGTTTGGAACGGATTTTATTGTACGGGCCGCCCTCATGCTGTACGGTGACGTTGTGAAATCCAACATCAACAAACAGATAGCGGAAGATTTAAAGAATCACTGGCAGGAATTTAAAAAGGCGCTCCGAAACCTGGAAACTGTGTTAAAGAGCATGAAAATCGAGGTCAGCCGCTTTGCCAACAGCTGGAACGTGTTGTTGCCTATCATTTATTTCATATACTACAACCCGGAATATGAAAAGAATCTGGAAGGCATCCGGGCCTATTTAGTCCGGGCGGTTTTGTTCACCTATTTCCAATCCGGCACCACCAGCAAATTGCAGCAGATGAAGAGTAGTATCAACAGCTACAACTACGAAATAACTGTTGATATGATGGAGAATCAAATAAGCGACCTCCGTGTGACCGATGGGAAAATAGACGATATCCTCAATGCCGAAAAAGGAAGCCGTGTGGCAGGAGAGGTATTGTATTTCCTGGGATTAGATTGGATCAATAAAAATTACAAATACGAACAGGATCATTTACATCCCGATGAAAGATTCAACAGAACAAATCCGGTTTCTGTCCCGATGGAAGAGTGGAACAAATGGAGAAGCAATCGCAACCGTCTGCCCAATCTGCATCTTCTTGAAGGCAGGCAAAATGCCAGCAAAAATGACATGCGGCTTGTGGATTACTACAACGATATGAATGATGAGCAAAAGGCTGTGTTCCGCAAAGAGGCGCTTATTCCTGACGGCGTTTCGCTTGAACTGGAACATTTTGGAGAATTTTATGAAAAGCGTAAGGCCCTACTAATGGATAAGATTCGGCAGTTACTTGGCTAATTGTTTGTACTCGTGTCAGGCACAATACGAACGGCTTCTTAAAAGGAGTGCCCACTGGCAATCCAGATAAACAAACTTAGCGCGTTGAAAAGGAGCTGGCAATCCACATGGATTGCCAGCTCCTTTTCATTCTCCGCAAATCCCCTCAATCACCGCCTCCTGCCCGATCATCCAGCTGATGAACTGGCTGGCAGGCAGTTTTTTCTCCTTGACCTGCTGTTTACGGAGCAGCGCTTCTTTACGGAACTCCTTCAATGCGGCCTGCGCCCGCCCGATCTGTTCGGGTGGTGCGCCGGCCTTTTTTAGTTTGGTGATGCGGTTGTACCAGAACATGTACTCTCGGTCGTAGGCCTGCTCGTAGTCCTTGCCCTTGGCCCGGCCGTCGAACTGGCGCTTGGCGGCTTTTCGGCTGGCTTTACGGCAGCGGTCGCTGCACAGAGTGCTGCGGGCGTCCGGGCCAAAGAATATGCGTCCGCACTGGCTGCACCGGCGCATGAGCAGCCCAGCGTCCAGAATGCGCTGGCGGTAGTAGATGAGGGCGGGCCGCAGGGATTCCCTTACAACAGCACACTCGAAGGATGTTTGCCCCTGGGGATACCACACCTCCAGCTTTCCGTCCCGCCGGTCATTCCAGACGGGGATCACCGGCTTGTCCCGGATCCAGTGGACCATCTCCGGGGTGTATTGGCCAAAAGGCAGGGTCAGCAGCTGGGCATAGTCCCGCAAGGCCTGGGCCGCCTGCTGGCTGTCCCGGCCCCGGCGGCAGCGCAGATACATCTCCCAGATCTGAATGGCCGCATACCAGGCGGCAGCATTGGTGCCGTTGCCCTCTGCCTGCCGGGAAAGAAGCTGGGCGGCGGCCTGCTCCCGTTCTTCCCGCTGGGAGCGTTTCTTTGCCGTCAGGGCGTCGGAAAGGGCCCAAATGGCCTCCGTCCAGCCCTCGGCGGCTGTCTGCCCGAACTCACACCAAAAGGCCCCCAGCGGGCGGGTTTGGGCCAGAAGCAGCGGACGCTCTTTGCCTCGCAGGGCAGCCTCCACATCCTGTTCTTCTCCCATCCAAAGCTGTTCTTTCCGGCCCGGTACATCCACCCGAAGGGCCAGAACAACAGGCCCCAGCAGCGGTTCCTTGGTTACAAAGGCGTATCCTTCCATGTATCCTCCTGTGTATCTTCTCCTGTATGCTGTGATTTTATGGGAATTATAATTTATCAAAAATATGATTACTTACAGTATACCCCAAAAGCCTTGAAATTGCAATTCCCGGATGCTATGCTGGGAACACGAATTTTCTGGTCAAACAGTTCCGTGGAGGGGGACTATAGGGGGTGGCAAGCTATCGCTTACCACCCACCTGTACCGACTGGGAAAGAAGAATATGCTTACCGGAAAGGAGGGGTGCCTGCCACCGAGGTCATCAAGACAAACCAGACAGAGCGATTGCCAAAAACGGCGGTGGAAAGTCTGGCCCGCGCATTGCTGCCGCAGATGCGAGCCTACTTTGCCAGCGTCGAAGGACAAGCCGCCCTGAAGCAGTGGCGTGCAGAACGGGAGCAGCAGGGTTGAGAACTTCCGCCGTGCTGGGAAGGGTATTCCTTCCCAGCCGGTACTCTTTTGCATAGATTCGGCAGAAAAGGTTGTGCAGATTGGTGATAGCTTTCAGCGGGCTCCTGTGGTACTGTGTTGAGCTGAAAAGCCGTCCCATCTGCCGCGACTGATTTTGCTAGCATAGCGTTTGGATATCCACCAAACGCAAATCTTGGGGCGACGCCCCAAACCCCGCAAGTGACCAGAAGGAGGAATGCCAATGAAAGCAGTCATCTACGCCCGATACAGCAGCGACAACCAGCGAGAGGAAAGCATCGAGGGACAGCTGCGGGAATGCAAGGAATATGCTGAGCGAAACGGTATCCTGGTATTGCAAAGCTACATCGACCGGGCTCTGTCCGCCAAGACGGACAACCGCCCGGAGTTCCAGCGTATGATTCGGGACAGCGCCAAAGGGCTGTTCGATACGGTACTGGTCTGGAAGCTTGATCGTTTCGCCCGCAACCGGTACGACAGCGCCCACTACAAATCACAACTGCGAAAAAACGGGGTGAAGGTGGTTTCAGCCACCGAGAGCATTGCCGACGGCCCCGAAGGCATCATTCTGGAATCCATGCTGGAAGGAATGGCGGAGTACTACTCGGCGGAACTGGCCCAGAAGGTGAACCGTGGGATGCGGGAAAACGCCCTCAAGGCCCGCAGCAACGGCGGAACCATCCCTCTGGGGTATCGGCTCGATGAGGAACACCGGCTGAAGATAGACCCGCTGACCGCGCCGGTGGTGCGGGAAGTATTCCAGCGGTATGCGGACGGAGAGAATCTGCGGACCATTATCCGCTCGCTGAACGAGCGGGGCATTCGCACCAGCCGGAACTATCCCTTCCGGCACAGCAGCTTCAACACCATGCTGAAAAACCGGAAGTACATCGGCGAGTACCACTACAAGGACGTGGTCATCCCGGACGCGGTGCCGCCCATCATTTCCAAAGAATTGTTTGAAAGGGTGCAGGAGCGGATGAAGAAGAATCAGCACGCCCCGGCCAGGGCGAAAGCAGAGGAAGAATATCTGTTGACTACCAAGCTGTTCTGCGGCCACTGCGGACGGCTGATGATCGGCGAGAGCGGCAAGGGCCGCAACGGCACCATCCACCGCTACTACAAATGCGCCGGGGCCAAGCGGCGGCTGGGCTGCCACAAAAAGGCCGTGAAGAAGGACTGGATCGAGCGGGTGGCAGTGCAGTACACCATCCAGCGGGTATTCCAGGATGACCTGATTGCCCAGATTGCAGACGAACTGGTGGCGCTGCAAGGAGCCGAGGACAGCGCCCTGCCTCTGCTCCGCCGTCAGCTGGCCGACACCGAGCGGGGCATTGAGAATATGCTCAACGCCATCCAGCAGGGCATCTTCACCAGCAGCACCCGGCAGCGGCTGGAGGAACTGGAAAACCTGCGGGCCGAACTGAAATCCAGCATCCTGCAAGCGGAGTTGGAACGGCCCCAATACAGCCGGGAGGACATCATCCAGTGGATCTCCCGCTTCAAGGGCGGCGACCCCAACGACAAGGCCTACCAGCGGCAGATCATCGACATCTTCCTCAACTCAATCTATGTATTTGACGACAAGCTGGTATTCACCTATAATTACAAAAAAGGTTCGCAAACCGTGAGCTTGGATGAAGTTTTTGCAGCCTTCGGTTCGGATTCGCGGGCTGGCGCTTCACCAGAAAGCCGGCAGACGAATTTCGTCTGCCGGCTTTCCTTTGCGCCACTGCGCGTTCTGAGCCGGCTGCGGCAGCGTCATGTTGGGATAGAGAGAAAGGCGTCGGGCCGGGCCGCTGCGGCAGGGCCCGACGCCTTTTTGTTGCAAATATGGGCGAAACAAGAGCCCCCGGCTCCGGGCGTTGGCCCGGGGCCGGGGGCGTTTCCATGAGGCTCAGCGGAAGACCACCCGGCGGGCGGGGCCGGGCAGCGTCAGGCGGGGGGAAAAGACCACCCGGCGCAGCCAGACGCCCTCGCGGGAGAGCACCAGCAGCAGGTGCAGCCGGCGGGCGTCGGGCAGGCCGGCGGCCCGGGCGGGCAGGCTCACCGCCAGCCGGCAGGAGCTGTCCCGCACCAGCTCCCGCCGGAAAGCAAGGCACAGGGCGGTGAGCGGGCGGTAAAGGGCCCGGCAGCGGTAGAGCCACCGCCAGGCGGCGTAAAGCACCGTGTCGGGGGGCAGGTCTGGGCCGCCGGGGTCCACCTCGGTCTTTGCGGTGGTGTACACCGCGCAGGAAATACCGTCGTATTCGATCATTCGGGTCATGAGCGTCTCCTTTCGTTGAACGAAACAAAAATGGCACAACGATCCCGCGGGATCATTGTGCCATTCAAAATATATCCATGTTTCGTCCCCAAAAGGGGGTATGCGTATTATATCACAGAAAGGCAGGCCCCGTCAACAAAAAGCCGCCCGCCGGATGGCGTTCCCGATGCTTTTCGCGGCAGGGGCGGCTTTCACCGGCCCGCCCCGGCGGGCGGGGCCAGAAAACACCCCGGCTCGTGGCCGTTGATCACCCCCGCCGCCTGGAGGAAAGCGTACACCACCGTGCTGCCCGCAAAGGACATGCCCCGGCGCTTCAGGTCGGCGGAAATTTCGTCTGACAGGGGCGAGGTGGCCGGGCCGTACTCGACGATGGGCTTGCCGTTTGTCCAGTGCCACAG